>RXJR01000011.1:17151-227905 GCA_003963305.1 Candidatus Melainabacteria bacterium
ACTGAGTGCTAACGAAGCCCACAAAAACACGAATAGGCGTGATCTCAGGGATAGATTTTTCAGCATTTAAGCCACCCGACAGTCTGACTACAGGGGCCAATTCTAGCCGTGATCGAGAATGAATACATTTCGGCAGATATCAAGAAGCTTGAGTCGCCAACCACAATACAAAAGTCCGATCCGTTATATATGGATTGCACTAATTGCCCCCTCAAGCGCAACCTTATAGGCAATATGAGTTTATAATTGATTGCAGAAACCTGGGGATATAGCTCAGTTGGTAGAGTGCACGGATCGCACCCGTGAGGCCAGGGGTTCGAATCCCCTTATCTCCAATTCTTACTAATTACAAAGCCCGTTGCGTGACACCTTGTTGGTGGACATTGCGGCTTGAGTTCAGGCTTTCGCTGATTGCAACCGACATCCAAATCGAAAAAAATTGCCAAATTTGTGAAGAAGAGCCACTACAACAGTCGCCAAGAATAGCCGGTAATGATACTATTGCCACATTGCGGGCTATTAGCTCAGGTGGCTAGAGCGCACCCCTGATAAGGGTGAGGTCCCTGGTTCGAGTCCAGGATGGCCCATATTTTTCCGAAAAATATGGACAGAGCACCGCAAGTGGTGCAGGCAAGCAGGCGAGAGAATCGTCTGCTTTTTTGTTGCAAGGTGTCCTGTACCTTTGTCTTACTGCGCTATTGGTCCGGCGCAAAACATCCAAGAATTGCACAAATCAGAATCAAAAAGCCGATAGAAGCACCGATCCAGTTTGACACGGTGAACTTGCTATTAATCGCTGCGCTTCTTCCGGCAACACGGTTGATCTCATTGACATATTTGAGCACCGGAATAAGAGGAATAAAGCTCAGAAAACTTATCAGCCAGAGCGGATCGGGCAATCGGCTCGAGATCTCCAAGAAAAGCCAGGGCACAAAAACAACCGTTGGCGAGAAAGAATTTGGCAATCCGAACGAATTTCCGGTCTGCAAAACATCTTTCAAAAGTCCATGCAGATAGAAGACGGAAAACCAGGCTCGCCATCCGGAACGAACACTGCGACCCTGACTCTTGTAGTATTCCCAGTTCTTGTAAGCCCAGAAAATGTTGTACAAACCCAATGTGCCCAGGTCCATTACTATGAACTTCTTTAGAGATACTGGAAACAAGATCGGCTCAGCGAGCGGCGTTGCGAGGGCGCTATCAAGAGGCTGCCCCGACATGTCAGTACCACTCCCCGCTTCTATTGGTTTCCCACACACGCTACATTGCACAGCGGAAGCCAATTGAGGAGTCATGCAGCTGGCGCATTTTATCTTGTGCAAAACGCAAATCCTTTTATATGCAATTTGATCTGGTGCAATTGATCTGATTTAGAACCTGATCTGGAACTCGAATCATAACGCCTCTACCCCCACTATCCGCCACGCCCAGGGGGCTGTGTCCCACTGTGCCCGGCGCCAGCCCCAGGCACAGTGGGACACAGCCTCATTCTTAGACGCTTTCAATAGACCTTAAAACTTTGTGTTGATGCTTCCAACTCGGAAGATTTAGGGTATTATAGAGAAGTAGTCGTTACTGGGCTTCCTAACTGCGCGAAAGCGAGTTGAGTTCGAAGCCGATAGTGACGTGTGTGAAGAAATTTCAAAATGTACGCTCGATGCTAACGAGCACAGGCAATGAGCCTAGTACAATGAAATCCCGCATGAGTGGGGGCTTGGCTCAGTTGGTAGAGCGTCTCCTTTGCACGGAGAAGGTCAGCGGTTCGACTCCGCTAGCCTCCAGAAATCAAGTCGGATAGACATTCTTATGAAGTCGACTCTGACAAGCGAACAAGAAACTCTGAAGAACAATTCAGAAAAACACTTGTAAGAGCGCTGATTCATCTGATAGTATTGATGATTCGCGCAGGTTTCAAAAAACCGGCGCGACGGCCATCCGGAAAAGGCCATTAAACAAAACCGGCTCTGTACCCTGAAAACTGCATATTGAGGTCCGTATTCTAGAAATACATTTTCTAGAATTTCCACCATCAATGTTGTCTGGAATACTCGACAGTGTCCTGCTGATCGAGATTATGTCCAGACTTTGGTCAAGCTACAAAGAGCGCACGGTGGATACCTAGGCGTAAGCAGCCGATGAAGGACGCAGTAAACAGCGAAATGCCACGGGAAGTCGTTACAGACTAAGATCCGTGGGTCTCCGAATGGGGCAACCCCACCAGAGTTATGTCTGGTGACGCCTATCTGAATACATAGGATAGGACGAGGTAAGTCCGGGAACTGAAACATCTTAGTACCGGGAAGAAAAGAAAACAAAACAGTGATTCCGTTAGTAGCGGCGAGTGAAAGCGGAACAGCCCAAACCTATTTAACGCAAGTTATATAGGGGTTGTGGGACTCCATCACGAGATGGGATGACGATAGTTGAAGTGTTTGGGAAAGCACACCATAGACGGTGACAGTCCGGTAAACGAAATTGTCTGAACCTCAGGAGTATCCCAAGTAATACGGGACACGCGAAACCCTGTATGAATCTGCCGGGACCATCCGGTAAGGCTAAATACTGACTTACGACCGATAGTGAACAAGTACCGCGAGGGAAAGGTGAAAAGAACCCCGGTGAGGGGAGTGAAATAGAACATGAAACCGTGTGCTTACAAGCAATTGAAGCACTATTAGATAGTGTGACAGTGTGCCTGTTGAAGAATGAGCCGGCGAGTTACCTTATGTAGTTGGTTAAGCAGTTAATATGCGAAGCCACAGGGAAACCGAGTCTGATAAGGGCGATTAATAATTACATGAGGTAGACCCGAACCCGGGTGATCTATATATGGCCAGGATGAAGCGTGTGTAAAAATGCGTAGAGGTCCGAACCAACTGATGTTGAAAAATCAGTGGATGAGCTGTGTATAGGGGTGAAATGCCAATCGAACCCGGAGCTAGCTGGTTCTCCCCGAAAGGCGTTGAGGCACCGCGTGGGACGTATCTTATAGGGGGTAGAGCACTAGTTCGGTGCGGGCGGAGAAAATCCGTACCAAATCGAGTTAAACTCCGAATACCTATAACGTAATATCCTGCAGTGAGAGTGCGAGAGATAAGTTCCGTACTCAAGAGGGAAACAGCCCAGACCACCGACTAAGGTCCCAAAGTACATGCTAAGTGATTAAGGAGGTGGAGTTGCATAGACAACCAGGATGTTGGCTTAGAAGCAGCCACCATTCAAAGAAAGCGTAATAGCTCACTGGTCAAGCGACTCTGCGCCGAAAATATACGGGGCTAAGCATGTCACCGAAATCGTGGGCTCAATTTATTTTGAGCGGTAGGGGAGCGTTGTGTTGTAGAGCGAAGCATGAGCGTAAGCACGTGTGGACGAAGCACAAGTGAGACTGTCGGCTTAAGTAGCGAAAACATTGGTGAGAATCCAATGCACCGAAAGACTAAGGGTTCCCACGGCAGGTTCGTCCACGTGGGGTTAGTCGGGAGCTAAGGCGAGGCCGAGAGGCGTAGCCGATGCACAACGGGTTAATATTCCCGTACAACCGTGCAATCGATAGGAGCTAAGTGGGGACGCAGGAGGTTATCTGGAGCGGCTTAATGGATTGCCGTCCAAAGGTGTAGCTAGTTGATGTAGGCAAATCCGCATTGACGTTAAAAAGTGAGGCCGAGTAGGAAATTACTTACGAGTGAAATTTCAGAGATACCACGCTGCCGAGAAAAGCCGCGAAAGCCAGATTGTAAGGTTCCCGTACCCGAAACCGACACAGGTAGTCAGGTAGAGTATACCTAGGTGCGCGAGATAACTCTCTCTAAGGAACTCGGCAAAATAACCTCGTAACTTCGGAAGAAGAGGTGTCATGCTAGGGTGTAAGACTACGCGTCTGAAGCTCGAGATGATCGCAGCGACGAGGCTCAAGCGACTGTTTAACAAAAACACAGGTCTCTGCTAAACCGTAAGGTGATGTATAGGGGCTGACTCCTGCCCAGTGCTGGAAGGTTAAGTGGATCGGTTAGCGCAAGCGAAGCTGAAAAACAAAGCCCCAGTGAACGGCGGCCGTAACTATAACGGTCCTAAGGTAGCGAAATTCCTTGTCGGGTAAGTTCCGACCCGCACGAATGGAGTAACGATTTGAGCGCTGTCTCGGAGAGAGGCTCGGCGAAATAGGATTGTCTGTGAAGATACGGACTAGGCGTGCCAGGACAGAAAGACCCTATTGAGCTTTACTGTAGGCTGAAATTGTCTGCGGGCTATATTTGCGCAGGATAGGTGGGAGCCTTTGAGACCCGGTTTTTGGATCGGGAGGAGGCGTCGTTGAGATACCACTCTGATGTAGCTAGCATACTAACCTTGTTCCATGAATCTGGGCAGGGAACAGTTTCAGTTGGGCAGTTTGACTGGGGCGGTCGCCTCCTAAATTGTAACGGAGGCGCCCAATGGTTCCCTCAGGGTGGTCGGAAATCACCCATAGAGCGTAAAGGTAGAAGGGAGCTTGACTGCAAGAGAGACATCTCGCGCAGGGACGAAAGTCGGGCTTAGTGATCCCACGACTCCGCATGGAAGGGTCGTTGCTCATCGGACAAAAGTTACCATAGGGATAACAGGCTGATCTCCCCCAAGAGTCCACATCGACGGGGAGGTTTGGCACCTCGATGTCGGCTCATCGCATCCTGGAGCGGTAGTACGTTCCAAGGGTTGGGCTGTTCGCCCATTAAAGCGGTACGTGAGCTGGGTTCAGAACGTCGTGAGACAGTTCGGTCCATATCCGGCATGCCCGTAGGATTTTTGAGGGGAGTCGTCCCTAGTACGAGAGGACCAGGACGAACGAACCGCCAGTATACGAGTTATCACGCCAGTGGTAGACGCTCGGTAGCTGTGTTCGGAGTGGATAAGTGCTGAAAGCATATAAGTACGAAGCCCACCCCAAGATGAGAAATCCCATACCCAAGGTAGTAAGGACCCCGGAAGACCACCGGGTTGATAGGATGCAGGTAGAAGCACCTCGAAAGATCAGTGCGTAGCCAAGCATTACTAATAGTCCGAGGGCTTGTCCATTATTGATGATGGAAAGCCAACCTAATAAATTGGCCGACGCTATAAAGCGTTGCATTACGCAAACCTCAATGTGCAGTTTTCAGGGTACTGGTTGAAACTTGTAACGAGTTTCAAGCCAGAACCAAAACAAGGTTGACACCATATTCGGTGACCTTGTACCCTAAAGGTTCTTGGTGCTCAAGCGACCGGAACACACCCGTTCCCATCCCGAACACGAAGGTAAAGACGGTCAGCAGCGACAATACTTGGTGGGTGACCGCCTGGGAAGATAGCCCGGTGCCAGGAGTTATAAAAGCCTCGAGTTAATAGCTCGAGGCTTTTTGTTTTGGTGCTTTTTAGTGTGGAGTGTTCGATTCGCGCGCATCATCAACACTCATGCCGAACCACCATGGAAAACGAGCTCCGAGTAAACTCGAAGCTCGTTCAAAATTAGTCCTGCTTTGACTGCTATCCTATAGTATTTCAACGCAATCAGCTTCACCTTCACAGCCGGCTGTATCGAGAATCAATGTGCTGACAGCATCAGTGTCCAATACAACTTTTCCTAATGTGATGTTGTTAGCAATGCTGTTATCGAAAATAAACTCAATTCTGTCGATAGTAGCAGCACCAAATACAACGTTAGCAGGGAAGACCTTGTTGTTCTGGTCCAATACGCTCCAACCATCCTTTTGAGAGCTGACTGAAGCGCTCACACCACCGTCAACAATTTTTTGCACTCTTTCGCCGGTGGCCTTAACGGTAAAGCAATATTTGACCTTGAGCTGCTTGAGAGCATTTGAGCCTCTGGCCTCTCTGAAATACCAACGTATATAATTGAACGTTTGCGTCGGCAATTGGAGGCTGACTCCGGTGGTTCCGCCGCTACCATTGCTTACCAACACCGCAACCTGGTTGGTATTTCCATAATCGAATTGTTTTTCCTTCGATGTGATATACCGGAAAGACACATTGCCAGTTGATTTGCAATTGAACAACTGAGCTGTACCACCGTCAGCAGCGAAAGCTCCAGCTCCGGAAACTGCTGCCACGAGCAGGGCAGATACTACGGATTTGCACGCGATTGATAGAAATTTTCCACTAAATGGCAACATATAGCCTCCAGACACTGAGAAAGACAGATCACCGACGGTAAGCTGAACAGTACAAGGATAGGCATTTTGGGCCGAATTTTCAACCGACGATAGCATACAAAAGAGCCAACGATAGCTGTTATCAATGGCTCTAGCACCAGCTACAGTATCAAGCGAACGGCAATGAAGTGAAAATATCAATCACAACAAAACCTTACAAGTTACGGTACTACGGGCACCCTTTCAATTCGAGATCCAGATCGCTGATCGTTGCTGAAGAGGAAGACGAGCTTCGGCTCTGCAGGCGCAGATCGCCGAGCGTAATCGTGCTCGAAACCTTATTGTCAAAAATGAACTGCACCCGCTGCAGAAACGCTTGCGTATTTCGAACATTGCTCGGAAAAGAGCTGTTCTTTTGTGTTAGATAATTCCAGTTATTGTGCACAGGCTTCACCGTTGCATCAGTTCCTGCCTTAATCGTGTACTCAATCTTTTGACCACCACCAGTTGTTTTGAAAATGTATTTGACCGTCAGATTATTGAAAGCTGCCGAATTTCTGGGCAGACTATAGAACCAAATGACATCTTGGTCGTCAAAAAGAAGACCATCGAAACGATACTCGACTCCACAGGTGCCACCTGAGCTGTTCGTAGCAACATCAGCGACTTTATTCGTTCGCCCATAGTCAAACTGGGTATCTTTAGAGGTGCTCTGCCTGAAAGCGACATTAGACGTGGAGTTGCATTTAAACAATTGCGCCGTACCATCGTAAATGCCTGCGACGGCCGGATAGGCTGTAGATGATGCTGCGAGCAGAGCGAACACTGCAAGCGTTGCTGAAAACTTGCGATTCATGCAATAACTCCTAAAGGATCGCGGGATCTTGGGGATGCCAGGCAAAAAAGAGAGCCTACACAACAGTGTAAGCTCTGCAGATAAGACCGGCAAGAACCGCAGGAATTAAACCTAGTCAGCTTGCTTGGTGCACTTTTCTTTCAGGCTGCATGGTCCGGTTTCTGTGATTAGAGTTGGACTGATAGCATTCTGATTAATTACAAGACGACCAAGCGTAATGTTATTGGCATTGTTCTTGTCTTTGAAAATGAACGTCAATTTTGAAAGAACAGCATTGCCGTTGTAAACATAGTTCGGGAATGCACGAGTGTCTTGAATCGTGCTTGACCATCCATCCCCGACCTGACCGCCGCGGTCATACTGCCCGCCGTCGATGTCGACGCTCTTCACATCTGAACCATCGGTCTTACTTATGCAGTATCTGGCGGTTATGCCACGCAAAGCGTTTGAGCCTCTGGCTTCTTTGTAATACCAGGTGACGAACTGCATCGGAATTGGCGGGTTGAATTCATAGTTGATACCAACCGGTCCCTCAGCACTGGCATCAACAAGTACGGCGATTTTATTGATACCGGGAATGACAAACTTTTTGTCGTGCGAAGTGCCATTTTGAATGGTCACAGAACCGCGTGCATCACAAAGGAAACTTTGCAAAGTCGTATCTGCAAACGCAGGCATGCAGCTTAACGCAGACATTGCCATGGACACGCCAATTTTGTGAATCGAACCTATCTTCATTACGCCCTCCTTTGAGCTGCTATTCCATGCAGTATCGTGCACTCCGCACTCACTGTTCGCCGGTTTAAAAACGAAACTTTGTCGTCAGATTTAGTCGATCAATACAATCTAAGAAGTTCAAAACTCAAGAAAGAATATCACGGACACACGTCCAAACACGCAATTTAAATGTAGAACAAAGTCTACACTTTTGATGTCGATTATTGTAGACACCAAGAGTGCAACAGCCAACCATCACAGCAAAGCTCAACAACAACAACAACAACAACAACAACAACAACAACACTAGAGCACGACAGGCGCCACCATATACAGTGCGTCAAAAGCAGCGATCACAGAAGCGATCACAGAAGCAATTACAGCAAGCAAGCAAGCAAGCAAACAAACAGACAGATAGACAGACAGACAGACAGAGCATAGCGGGCGGTGCGCTGCGGAGAGAGACAAATGCCGCTTCTCTATGCAAGCAAAAGGTCACGAGCCAGTGCGCGTGACCTTTCGTAATTTCGGACTAGCCGGATTGGTTATTGTTAGGGAGCCTGAATGATGCAGGGGTCTTGCAGGCTGCAAGGTCCAACATCGGTGATTATGCTCGGGCTAACGGCATTCTCATTGATTGAGACACGACCCAGAGTGATGTTGTTCGCAGCGTTGGCGTCCTTGAAGATGAAGGTCAGTCTGCTGACAACAGCATTTCCGTTCGTGACGATACTTGGGAATGCACGAGTGTCCTGGATCACACTAGACCAGCCGTCGCCTACGCTGCTGCCGCGATTGCCAACTCCGCCCTGCACATCGTAACTGGTCTGCTGAGAACCATCGGCGAGCGAGAAGCAATATCTTGCAGTAATGGCGCGCAAAGCATTGGAATTGCGCGCTTCCTTGTAATACCAGGTTATGTTTTTAAATGGGATAGGCGGATTGAACACATAGTTAATGCCGGCAGGTCCAGAAGCATTAGCATCAACGAGAACGGCAACCTTGCCTGTTCCCGGAATCACAAATTTCTTGTCATGAGAAGTGCCATTCTGAAAGCTCACCGAAGCTCGATTGGTATCACATGAAAAGCCTTGCACTGATGCATCAGCCAAAGCAGGGCTCGCAAAACCAGTGGCTGAAACTATAATCGTTGCCAACAGTCCTAATTTTTGAATCGAACTAAAATTCATAACGCCTCCATCAACTCATGAACACCCGCGAAATTGCACGCCAAAGCCAGGCAGTGTAATCGTCCAAGAATAGATTCTCTGTTGCCATATGTCAACAGAATCGGCACCACTACAAAAACTCCGCGTTGCAATTGACTCCAGTAACCCCTGAAAACCAAAAACCTAACACCACTTTGCAAATAAAAGCCATCTGGATGTGAGGCTTCAGAATCTCTTACTCAGCTAATGGATAGCGCTGAAATCAGCTCCAGCAAGGGATTAGCAAAATATCAGCACCATATTCAACACCACCTGAATTGCTCGGCAAGCCGATCGCAAGTTGAATCGGAGCCAGATTAAATAATCTTGACATCAGGCAAACTGCCCTCATAATAGGGATGCCCACATATAGACAGTTGTCTTCTCAAGCGCGGTTCAGCCAGCCCAGGCATGACCTCCGACGCGTACAGTCCTTACTCAGAGGATCGATTCTCCATGCCAAGCTATGATGCAAACGTTGAAGCACCAGTGACCCCGACGCAGCAAATGACGAACCCAGCGCTCCTCAGCGAGGGATACCCGGGCATATCATCTTCGCAAACACAAACAAGCTTCCAACCACCAACAGATGGAAGCAGCTTCAGCGGCTCGACATCCTCCGCTTCCACGCTCAATGGTCTTCCCAAAGAGGTCCTATTAGGAGCAATTACGAATCTACCACAGCAAGACATTGCTACATTCTTCGCCGGATTGCCTCAGAACGAACAGACGCAAATCCAGACCTTTATACAGCAGAATCCAAATGCGCAAGGACAAGATCTTTTCAATCAACTTGCCCAACTGCCGACAGCCGACCTCGCTCAAGGTCTGGCGATGGTGCCAGGCAGCGATCTGCAACAGGCGCTTGCAGCTTCACAACAAAGTGGCAGCTTAGCAGGGACCGATTCTTCAACCGGCACTAGCTATGGTGCTACGGGCACAGGCACGGATGCCAGCGGTTTGTACACTCAACCAACTACTGGTGCGGGTACCGATACCAGCGGCTTGTACACTCAACCAAATGCAGGCGCAGGCACCGATGCCAGCGGCTTGTACACTCAACCAAATGCAGGCGCAGGCACAGATACAAGCGGCTTGTACACTCAACCAAATACTGGTGCGGGTACCGATGCCAGCGGCTTGTACACTCAACCGAATACTGGTGCGGGTACCGATGCCAGCGGCTTGTACACTCAACCAAATGCAGGCGCAGGCACAGATACAAGCGGTCTAGCCACCCAGCCCCAAGTCGCGCAAGGCGATGGCACCTACCAGACGATGCCTCAAGACGTGACCGGCGGCGGTGCTGCACAAGGCACCGTAGACAGTTCAGCAGTGCTGAACAAGTTAGCCACACTGGACGCGGCTCAACTCAGTGCGGTCATCGCCGGTTTGCCCCAACAAGATTTAGCGACCCTTTTCAAAGCGCTGCCATCTGCAGATCAACAAGCTGTGCAGTCCGATCTGGCGAACAACAGCAATCCAAGCGCTCAGGACGTAGCCGCCTCCATGGCAAAATTGCCCACTCGAGACGTTTTAGCAGCAGCAAGTGCAGTACCTGCTTCCGACTTTGCTTCGCTTCTGTCATCAGACACGGGAAGTCAAAGCAGTGGCAACCAGGCGCCCAAACCGGGTGGCTCAGAGTTTCCATTGTTGTTTGGACTGGCTGCAGCTGGCGGAGTCGGATACCTCGGGTATCGCAAGGGTATGTTTAACAATGTGCCTGACCTCTTCCAAAAATTGACAGGAAGATTCGATGCGCAAGCACCTTCATGGATGTCCAAGTTCGCTAGAGGTGGAGCTGACGCCGCTGAAGTCGAAGCCGCTCTAGCGCCTGTAGTTGTTCCAGAAGCCTCGGCTGCTACCAGTCTCGCGGCAGATGGCTTGAGCATGGGCGCCAAAATTGCTGAAGAGTCCGCAGCACTTGCTCGCGTTGGCTCAGAAGTTGGGTCGGTTGCCGCGGCAGTCGAACACGCCGGTGCAGCAGCAGCCATCGTCGAAGATGGTTTAAACGTGGCGAAGGTTCTTCACTAAGAGCCCCACTAACCAAAACTAAAGTTCATAGCGCATAGGATGCACCGCAAACAAACAAACAAACAAACAAACAAACAAACAAAGACGGTCGCCAATCAGCTCGCCAAACGCTGCTCCTGAACCTGGAACTGTTGCTCGAACTGTTGCTGACAATAAGACTCCCAGTCCATCTGGATCTGAAAAGATTCGACAATAGCAATAGCTTCTCTATTGGCACCTTGATTAAAGAGGTTCTGAAGTTGGCGCCAGTGTTGCATGTTATTTCTCGTCGTCACAACAGAATCAAATCCTGTCTGCCAGCAGCTCTTCATGGGGTGGGACCTCTAGTAAATTAGACGGGGGTGTCTGTCTCAACACGACTAAATTACCTGAGAGTTGTTTCTTTTTTGTTACCACGAAGCGCAAAGAACCAAGTTAACACAAAAGCTTTTCAGTTAACGCAAAAGCCCCTCGAAACCCTCAACATCAGCATGGCTGACCCAAACATCACGAGGATCTTTGCACTCCTTGTAGCCCTGATAAGACGGCAAGCTGTGGCGCTTCACGACAGCGACCTTCTTTGCCTCCATCGCTTTCGGACCGCCGTTGTTGACACCGGAGTACAAAAACAACGAATTCATCTTGCTGCTCATCTTATCCGTGTCCCATAAATTTAGCTGCAATGGCAACGCCGCTACGCTTTTAGGAGTTTGAATGAGAGTGGCAACAATCTGACATGGCTGCTTGGGAAAGAATCCCTCCCCCAGCACAAGAAAGTCTCCTACATTCCCTCGACTCACCGGAACAATCGCTCCATTTTGCGTCTTATAAGGAAGTGCGTAACAGGTCGCGTTCCAATTCAAAAACGGACGGATTCCTGTTCTAACTAACGGCCATTCAGGAATCGACGTTACTTTCAAAAAGTTGAGAGGCGACCCACGACGCACCCAGTCCTGGCAAGTACTCACACCCGTCAGTTTACGCACTGGGGAGATAGCACGTACACGCCAATCTGGTGCCTGGGACAGGATAACCATTTGATGGTCAGGCAAATCAACGCTCAAGTAGTCCTTACAGATGCGCAGGTTAACGCGACGGTGCATTTCAAGTTCATAGCTCAGATCCAGCTCCTCATCCGGCTTCAGAGAGAATGCCTGCCCCGACGGTGCTGCACAAACAGCCGGGAATGCGACTGCAGCAAAATACGCCATTAACAGGAATCCGAAAACCCTAGCCAGCGCAGTGTTGGTCACGTGTAACCATCTCATCAAAGGAACAAATATCTTTCCAGCCATTCTAAACATACAACGACTGATTTATCCAAAGAGCGTGCAGCCGCTCGAACTTTCTATTTAATTGTTCGCGCACCCGTTCTCAAATATTTTTCAGATTTGACCTGTAGATTGATGACACCAAGCAGAGGATAAACGAATGAATCCCTACATCGCGTACCAAGCTTCCCCATCGACCGGCTTCGAACGGTTACTGAAAAGAAGGGCGGTAACGCAGCAATGGTCGACGGTTTCGCATCTTTTGACGCTGCGAAAAAATCAGGAAGCAACTGAAATCGTCGCGTCATTTCAACGCCAGATGGAACTGCAATCGTCCACCAGTGCGGCACCCAACGACAAAGCAGCTTGAGTCTAATTAATCTCAAAGCGCCCGAACTTTCCAGAAATTGACACACGAAATGACTAAAGTGATGTCATAGCAATTGCGGGAGTAAAAAATGACTGAAGAACTCACTCGCAGACACGACAAAGTAAGCGGTATCCAATCATTGTTGGCGCGCAGAGCGTCGATGCAATGGACTCACCTGAAAAATTTGATGAACCAGGGCAGCAACCGTGAAGCCGCAGCAATTGTCGAATCGTTCGAAATCCAAATGAGCCAAGAACAGCACCTGGAACAGCAGGTGGTCGACTTCACCCCTCAATGATTCTACAGACCCTGGAAAAACCTTTTAAAGCTGGCAGGCGCCAGCTTTTTTTATTGGGTCAAAATCTTCCCAGTTTTAATGTGCATGTCAGAGAAATGCCAGAATTGGCCATTAGATTAAGGGAACGGAAAGGGACAGCGCGGAGCGATTCTAAAATGACTAACGAAACAGCAAAAAAGACCGGCTTCCAAAATATGGTTTCGCAGCGCGATTCGATGCAATCCTGGACCCACGTGCGAACGCTCCTGAACCACGGCATTAACCGGGAAGCCGCCGCAATCGTTGAATCGTTCCAGAGACAAATGGACTTCGAACAGTCTCAGTACGGCGACACTCCAGTACAGGTGGCTGCATAACTTTGCCAGTTGAAAGCTCAGTCGAGACCTGTAAACGTTGAATTAACTCCAGGCATCTATAACTGTTCCACCTCACTTCACGTGGATTTCACACCAGCCCTCAATAATGAAACTCTCAGCAGAGCGAAATAGCGGCAACCGCCGTAAAAACAAGCTGAGCCAGCGTTTAATCATAGCCACATGAAATGCACGCAAACAGGGTGTGTTTCTTTGGGTATGAAACAACTTGGATATATCTTCCCGTTTTAATTCAATTACCGGATGAAACTCCGCAATCGAGTAGCAGATGCCGCCAGAAATCCCACCTATTAAGAACACCGATGCCGCCCAGCAGATTTCGCAATCTCCGGAAAAGCGCTCAGACCATGGACTGTTAACAGAAGCACTCGAACTGGCAATCGATACTCTTCCAGGGCGGTCAAAAAATACGGACAGTTCTGGGAAATCGGACTTCGGCGCCGCAGATGCCGCTGCAAGTTTCATAAAATCCGTACCACTCTTCATGGGACCGGGCAAGGGCATGTTGCTGTCAGCAGCATTGCACGGTCTGGACGAAGTGCATCGGGGTGATACAACGCAAAATCAAGTCGAAGATTTTGCCCTGGGAAGCGCCAAAGGCGTGGGCACAAAACTACTCATGGATAAATTCGGCGCCGCTCAAGAACTTTCCATGGCAAACAAAGGACTCATGATAGGTGGCGGCAGCAGTCTAATCGACAGCACCCTGACCCGCTCTACCTGGACAAATCAAACGACCGGGCAGTTAGACCTGGCGGGCGGCTTCACCAAAACAGCATTCAACACAGCTTTCGGAGCCGGAGTAGGTATGGCGGCGTTCCCGCTCGGTCATGCCTTCGGAAGTCGAGTCACTCCTGCAGCAGAGAAGTTGCTCGGCAACACAATCGACAAATCCATAGTTGGCGCCGTCACTACTGGTGGTGCCTTTGGTTTCACTTCAGGTGTTGTTGGTGAATCAGCGGCGCAACTCTATTCAGGATCATTCGATCCCCTGGCGATCGCAAGACGTGGCGTCGTCGAAGGGCTGAGCACAGCAGCAGCAGGTGGTGTCGGGCACAGATTCTCAAATCAATACGCCCTTAACAAAATCGAAGCCGCAAGAACAGCCGGCATTCAAGCTGAAGCAACGCCTCCACAGACCACAGCGGCAAACGGTCTGGAGGTAACGCCAATGCAGACCGCAACGGCAAACGGTCGAGTCGAAACACTGATTGGCAAGGATGGTCCGACTCGCGGCGATAATCTGAATCGCTCAATTACAGAAACGACAGATGGCAAAAGCGAGAGCACGAAGACTGCAAAGCTTGACGTAGACAATCGTCCCGCCGGCGAAAGCGACAGAGCCAGAGTGGAAAAAGAGTGGGAGACAATAAAACAACTGTCTCCAGAGCAAATCACACATGCAAAAGAAATGGCTCGTCAGGATCTTTCCGAAATTCAAATCGAACCAGGTAAAAGCGCCTGGGATGTAATCAACAATGCTTTCAAGACAGGCACTGTTGCCGACCCTGAAGCAGTCATGACGACAATAGCCATGGCGCGAGAGCACTTTTCATCATTGCGCACCGCTGATGGTGCAATCATTCCAGACCAGGCAGCTAACTGGGTGCACACGATGGGCGAGCTGGCCAGAGTCGTCCAATACAGCGACCTGGTTCGCAGCACAGCCGTCAGCCAGAGCGGCGAAACCGACCCTGCAAAAGTTCGCGCCATAGCAGACCAGGCAATGTCGCCTGAGGCAACTAAGCTGGCAATGATCGCTTCTGCCGGTTCAGACAGCACAAAATCACAGGCCAGTCCCTACATGCGAATGCTCGCGGACGGCACGACTGTGGCTGACAATCTTCCAGCAAATTTCCACACCCATCATCTCGAAGGCGTGCTAGCAATTGACGGCATTCGAAATCAGATTGGTCTCGCTCCACGAGAGTTCGACCTGGTCAAAAGTGGCATTCTGGCACATCAAGTTGCGCCACCAGAAACGATTATGGGACTGCTCTACTTCTTCAAAACAAGTGGAGCCGTAAGCGCCATTCAAAAAGCCGCTGAAGCTGGGGACACAAGCAAACTTGCGCCCTGGGTCCAGGAAGAAATCAAGGCAGATCCACAGTTCCCGCAGAAACTGGGCGACGCGCTCAAACGCGAAACGCGGGTGATGAGAGATCCTGTTGCAGAAGGAAACACCGGAGAGATAGCACCGCTTGCTAAAGGCATGCCCGTGATCAAGGCAATAGCAGATACAAGCTACTTACTCATGCCTGCCGCAGAAGTACCAAAAGGTGCCGAAATTCCGAAAGTAAAAATGACCGCAGACGGCAAAGGTTGGGAACTTGATTTGAACCCTGATGCTCAAATGCTTCTGCGCCTCGCTGGTGACTCGCACTGGTATGTCGCGCATCAACCGTCGGCTGCCGAGCGGAGCACCATGACACCTGACCAGATCAAATACTTCGACGATTTATGGAAAGTCAGTCAGGCAGTCTATGCAGGAGATAATGGACAGTACGGCGCACGCGAATCAGTCTACAAGTACGTGGCAGCAATGCGAGGACCGGGCACCACTTTCCATGATGGCACCGTCTGGGATTCAATTAACAGCATTGATACAAGCCGCATCGATTCGCGCAGAATACTCGACTCGGCAGGAAGACAGGTCCTGGACGACACCACAGCCAAAACAGCCCAGGTTTTCGATCGCACCAACGGTACATTCCGGCAAAGAGCTGACCAGGCGCTGATCAAAGCCTTCGATATCAAGACAGAGGGCAAAACGCCGGAAGAGATCCAAGCAGAACTTAAACAAATACCATATTACGGACGGCCGATCACTGAAGCTGATTACAAAGAGCAAACGCCTGACTATCAGCAAGCCATTCGTGTGCGCGCCATTCTCGGTGATGTTGCTCGCAGAGAAGCGGCGATGGATCCGACGAAACCGACCGACAATTTCCAGCCGGTGCGCGCAAAATAATTGATGAGGACAGCAATAATCATGACTGAACAGCTCGAACAACAATTGTCTTCAGCAAGCACCGAAGAATTGATGCAACGAAAGCGCGAATTAGAAAATGGCTTGTCCGCGGCCACGATTCATGGAGTCGAGATTCCAGAAGACCTCGCAAACGAATTGCAAGCCACTCAAAACGAGTTAGCCAGACGCTCGAGAGCTGTTTCTCATACCTGAAACAAAAGCGAAAGTGGTATTAGATATGGTGCGGACCCTAAAATCCACACTGATCGAGCCTCCAGGTTGATTTTTGTTAATAATACCGAAACCCTGAATGTGGCATAGTTTCGGAGAAACAGCTTCGCTTGACATCCGGCGCGCTAGCGTGAAAGGATAAACATGGGGCGCATTCTTGATCTTCTACGATCGCAAACGTCGTTGGCGCGACGTGCCCCTGGCGGGATACTAAAGGAACCGAAGGCAAAGAAATTGCCTGCTTGAGCACTTGCGTTCACTGCTTGGCCGTGACGTACTTGGCTTGCCGTGCAGACACCAGGAGGGTGGTGAATGAACGCGAGATATATTTTGCTTATTCAAAAACAATTTGACGAAGAACTCTCGGAGCGAGAGACATACGAGCTGCAAGGTTTCCTTGCCGGAAACGAAGCAGCAGCAACGCTTTGCGAAAACCTGCGACGACTCCTTGAAGAATCAGAGAATTTAGACTTACCGGAACAACTGAAACCACCAGACGCAGAAAACTTACTGAGAGAGATTCTTTCAGCTATAACCAAAACAGAGTCAAAGTCATGGTTTTCGAAAGTCAAAAAATTCGTCCGAAACAAGACGAAAATATCAGAGCCCAATATTACACACGCAGATGAATTAGCCGTCTTGCGCAAACACAAGGCAGCAGCGGAGCATCGCAGCAGCAAAGCCATGGACGCGCTGCGAAACAAAGTGATTGCTGAAGTTGCGCCTGTCACTTCACATGATGCCGTCAGCCTGGCCGTAGCTATTAAAAGACGAATGCTGGAACCGACGCCGGCTCCAACGACTGCAACTGGTCCGGCCACGCTTTCAACGGAGACAAGTGCAGTGCTTGAGACGAATCCAGCTCCTACGCCCTCAATTTCAGAATCGATGGATCAACTTTTCAGCTCCTCAAATTGGCCCGTTATAGCCCCAGGTGCTGTCGAAACATCACCGGAACAGCTGCCGGAGTTCAAGCCTCTGAGCACGCCTCCGCCATTCAACACTATCCTGCGAAACAGACTTAACCAACAACAACAACAAGAACAAGAAGAACAACAACAACAGCCCAGAGAGGAACACCGCCAGAACAACGCTGGCGGAACAGATAACCGAGCCTGGCTCGGCGATGATGAGCCGGTTGCGACTATGCCCGAATTTCCGCGCGGGGATCATCTGCAATCGGCTCAAAATCATCCTCCTGAGCAATGGTCCGTCCCTGTTCCAGGTACCTCGGGCCAGATGGAATCGATATGGCAGATGGAGCCGGAGACACAAGTACCTGTACCCGTATGGCAAGTAGAACTTGAGGCACAGCTGCCCGAGCCGGAATGGCACATGGATCTGGCAGCACAGGTAAAGCAGATGAAGATTGAACCACAAGCACCTCAGCCTACACCGCAACGGGAACAGGATTCACCGAGCCGGCAGACTGAACCACCAATCCAACCTGTAGCTGACAATGTCGACAAAGCAAGCTCTGCTCCAGTTCCGCATGAAGTCTTAAAGCCGTCCGGATTGATACCAGTTGACGACATAATTGCACACGTCAGTCAGATCTTTGCCGAAGCGAGCGATACAAAGGAAGACCCGCTTGGATTCTCGTCGGGGCCCTATCCTCAAATCAGCGAAATCGATTTGCGCAAAGCCAGGGCGGCCAGGCTTGCCACTAATGACAATACCAGCGAGTCAAGCGGACAAATAAGAGGACTCGGCAAATTCTTGCTCGACGAGCAGTCAGAAGCAGCCATCGGCAACCTTTCCAGCAACAGCGCGAACCTTTCACATGCACGCATCCTGTCTGACGAAGAGGCGATAGCACTGCAAGAGTGCCTCTCACCAATTGAGAGCCTACAAGGTGTTGCCGGCTGTATTGTCCTTGGCTATGACGGCATGATCGTCATGAACACTCTACCGGCTCATGCGGATCAAGACGCTTTGTCAGCCTGGGCACTTCTGACCTACATGAACAGCCACGAGTTGATCCGAGTGATCGGTCACACAAAACTAAGACAGTTCGTCTCGAGAACTTTCAGCGGATACTTACTGCTCGCCGATTTCGGGCAAGGACTCCTGCTTGCGGTTAGCGATAATGCATCACGCGAGGCGATTCTCCCCCTGATGAAGAGCATACGAAAAGTTACAGCTGCATAAGCAACCTAGAGCCGGAGAAGCTGACCAGGGGCTAACTTTCGGCTTTAGCGCGCCCACATCACACTGCGCATAAACTGCGGCCGGAAAAATGCGATCTCGTGCAGTCCATTTTGCGGAGTGTGAAATTTAGCAATATTTCTCAACCTTGTAAAGCTCTTTGCAAACCCGGATTGATAGCGCTCGTCTGGGTTTCGCCCTTTATTGGAATTTGTACTCGATACAGAAATACAGCTTTCCTTTACTATTGGGACAGAGTTGCGGAGGTCACCAACTAATGAACAATGACGATAGATTGAACCAAGATGAAGAGCAAGAAATTGTCTGCGAAGGCGCTGACTAGCTCATCTCATTTCGGATAAATCGATTCCATAATCGGGCAAGAATCTGATGGCACCATTTGCGGTGACGTCATTTTTTGCTTTTTGGCTGACAATCAAGCTCTTCTCAGTGCAGCTTCCAGCTTTATTCTGGTTTTATTCTGGTTTTCTAGTCGGAGACGGCAACCTGCCGTCTTGGGGCACTTAGCCCCCTCAACCAAAGCTGACCCTGCCGCCACCGCCGCCTCCACCGTTGAAGCCGCCCCGACTGCCGCGATCAAAGTTATTACCCTGACCAGAGTAAGTACGGTGCCCGCTGTAGTAGGCCAGACATTGATTGGCATATTCTGCGTATCGACGCAACGTTGCGTCTTTCGATCTCTCTAAAACCCAGCCGTAGTGCTGCTCAGCGGCAACCGTCTGATTTGTATTTTGATAGCACTGAGCAATGTAATAGTGCACCGTATCGCTGCAGAATCCAGTACTGTCAAGAATCTGAAAGTCTTTCAAGGCGTCGGCGTAGTTCTTCTTCTGAAAGTATCCAATCGCTTCCTTGAAAGTTGGATTAGCCATCAACTGAGCTTTGGTTGGCTTCTTGCCGTTCTTACCAACCCTGCTGACAGCCACTCCCGCCTTCAATTGCTTGGCCGCAACGGAAGGTAAAGACCCCGACAAAACGCCAGCCAGAATAACAGTAGTGAGCAGAACTTGGATTTTCATAGTTACAACCTTGAAGTTATTAATAGGATGCCCAAAAACAGCCAATTAAAACGCCGCTTACAGTCGTCCAGCCCCATCGCCGCTTGGTTTTGCACACCAGGAGAGCCTCTTGAAGACTATTGAAAAAGTCTTAATTCGAACACTTATTGTAAGCTGTAGGCGACAACATCGGGAGGTCGACTTATGGCGCACAGAACGAAACGGCTACAAAGGATAAGTTCGCTTACCGCAGCCGCATTTTTCGCTCTCGCTGCTATCGCTTCATCCGTCCAGGCCCAAACAGAACCGGCTCAGAAACCCATTATCGGCATAAACCTGGACCTTGAAGGTGCAGAGCACAGAGAAAGCAAGATTTCAGTTCTCTACTACGAAGCAATCAAGAAAGCGGGCGGCATTCCGGTTTTGATTCCACCCATAGCGGGTGCTGACTTGCGGGAAATTGTTCCGAAGCTGGACGGCATCATGATGATTGGTGGTGCCGACTATCCGCCTTCCCTGTACAAAAAAGAGACGGAAGAAAAAACCAGCATCATGGAGAAAGAGCGCTCCGACTTCGATGTCGAACTGACTAAAACTGCGCTGGCGACACCGGACTTGCCGATTTTAGGCATCTGCGCGGGCTGCCAGGTCTTGAACAT
The DNA here is from genome assembly GCA_003963305.1 of Candidatus Melainabacteria bacterium. Lineage (NCBI taxonomy): Bacteria > Bacillati > Candidatus Melainabacteria > Candidatus Melainabacteria bacterium. The sequence continues at coordinate 37,409 of RXJR01000011.1, forward strand.
TCAGCCGGGTGGCTCACTGACGCAGGACATTCCCACACATCATCCCGAGTCAACAGTGATGCACGCCAGCCGCGACGGTTGGAAGAAGGGCTTTAACAAGCACACAGTCACGTTCGAAGCTGACAGCAAACTGGGGAGAATCTACAAGGCACCGCTATCGGTACCAACATCGCACCACCAGTGCGTCGACAAGGTAGCTGCCGGATTCAAAATCGTTGGTCGTTCAGCCGACGGTTTACCTGAAGCAATAGAAAAGACAGGCTCAAAGTTCGTAGTCGGTGTACAGTTCCACCCCGAGCGAGATTATGAGGCTAACAAAGCGCTCTTCGCCGAGTTGATCAAATACGCTAGCGAGCGCCACAAAAACCGGGAAAAACTGGCTCAGGACGGCAGCACGCACTAAGTTGCGAAGATTCTGAATTATGTAGGTACGAGGGGTTTTTCCCGTAATTCGGCCGGATAATATGTTATAGACAAAACTAGGAGTCTGATGGCTCGAAACTGACACTGTGAGGGATCGCGGAAGTGCCGAACTGGTCAAAGGAAGACCACGAAAACGAAGAAGGCGTTATCACCGAGCGCAAGCAGAAGGTCGATAAGCCACCGATGTACAAAGTGCTTCTGCACAACGACGACTTCACAACCCAGGAATTCGTTGTGCTCATTCTGCAATCGGTTTTTCATAAAAGTTTTCCAGATGCTTTCAAAATCATGATGGCCGTTCACAATGCTGGAATCGGCATTGCCGGGGTATACACGCATGAGATAGCAGAAGCAAAGTGCAACAAAGTGATTGAAATGGCTCAATCGCAAGGATTTCCACTTCTTTGCACCGTTGAAGAAGAATAGTGCCGGGTAGAACAGAATAAGACAAGCGCGAAGCATAAAAGAAGAAGAAAATATGATCACAAAGGAATTACAAGACACGCTCAATCTGGCTTTGCAGGAAGCGGTAGCTCGCAGACACGAATACCTGACACTGGAGCACTTGCTTTTCGCGCTGCTCAGTGAGAAGACGTCCAGCCAGGTGATACGCAATTGCGGCGGAAACATCGACGAGTTGCGAAAAGAGCTGGATCAGTTCTTGAGAGAAAGCATGGAGCGCATGGGCGACTCATTCAGACAGAACCCCGAACCGAGCGCGGCGTTCGAACGCGTGCTCTCCCGCGCTGCTATGCAGGCTGAATCTTCGGCCCAAAACACCATAGATGGTGGCAACGTGCTGGCGGCAATGTTTCAGGAGCGCCGTTCTCACGCCGTATATCTTCTCGAGAAACAAGGCATAACCAGACTGGACGTGCTCAACTACATCTCGCACGGCATCTCGAAAGTTGGCGGACGTGACGAAGACGAAGAAGGAGCGAATGCCGGTGGTTTCGATGAAGACGACGACCGACGCTCAGTCAAAGATCCGCTCGCGGAATTCACTGTCAATCTGATTGAGCGCGCTAAAGACAATAAGATAGATACACTGATCGGTCGCGATGCCGAAATTCAACGCACAATTCAGGTTCTATGCCGCCGCCGCAAGAACAACCCCATCTACGTGGGCGATCCAGGCGTAGGCAAAACAGCTATCGCCGAAGGTCTGGCTTTGAAGATCTTCAAAGGTGAAGTACCGGAAGCTCTCAAGGGAGCAGAAGTCTTCGCCCTCGACATGGGCGCGCTGATTGCCGGAACCAAGTTTCGTGGACAGTTCGAACAGCGCATGAAAGCCGTGATTCGTGAATTGCAAAAACGCCCGGGCGTGATTCTATTTATCGACGAAATTCACACGATTGTCGGCGCAGGAGCCGTGTCAGGCGGGTCAATGGACGCCTCCAATATCCTCAAACCGGCGCTTGCCAGCGGCGAGTTACGCTGCATCGGCTCGACCACATATCCTGAATACAAGTCAGCATTCGAACGAGACAAGGCGCTCGCCCGCAGATTCCAGAAAATCGATATTGGGGAGCCGACAACCGAAGAAACGATCAAGATTCTTCAGGGCTTGAAAAGCTATTACGAACAGCATCACGGCGTCACATACAGCGATGAAGCGATCACCGCATCGGCTGAGCTAGCAGCCAAGCATATCAACGACAAGTTCCTCCCGGACAAAGCCATTGACGTCATCGACGAAGTCGGTGCCGCTGTCAAACTGATGCCGGAATCGGAGCGCCCTTCCAGAGAAGTGACCACGCACGATGTGGAGCTGGTTGTAGCGCGCATGGCGAAGATTCCGCCCAAGTCAGTCTCGGGCTCGGACAAAGAACGCCTGCAGAACATGGAAGCAGAGCTCAAGTCAGTTCTGTTCGGGCAGGACCACGCGGTCGAGCAGATGGTGCGAGCGATCAAATTGTCTCGTTCAGGTCTGAGCAACCCTGGCAAGCCAATTGGTTCATTCCTGTTTTCTGGTCCGACCGGAGTTGGAAAAACCGAGCTGGCCAAGCAGCTAGCCAAGGTTCTCGGCATCAGCTTCTTGCGTTTCGACATGAGCGAATATATGGAGAAGCACACTGTCTCACGCTTGATTGGTGCACCTCCCGGCTACGTCGGATTCGACCAGGGTGGATTGCTCACAGATGCCGTCGCCAAAACACCACATGCGGTGCTGGTGCTTGACGAAATCGAGAAAGCACATCCAGATCTGTTCAACATCTTGCTGCAGGTTATGGATCACGCCACCCTGACCGACAACAACGGGAAGAAAGCTGATTTCCGCAACATCATTCTGATCATGACGACAAACGCCGGCGCCCGAGAGATGAGTGCAGGCGACATCGGATTCGCCCTCTCGCCAAGTCTGGAACAGGAGTTGTTCAAGCCCTCGGCTAAAGTGGCAGATCCCACAGGCAAAGGCAAAAGCGCACTGGAGCGCACCTTCAGTCCCGAATTCCGCAATCGCCTCGACGCTTCGGTAGTGTTCCACCAACTCGGTCGGGCAGAAATTCTGCGAGTAGTCGACAAGTTCGCCGATGAAGTGCGCATACAGCTGGTCGATAAAAACGTAGACCTTAAGCTGACCGATGCTGCAAAACAGTGGTTCGCGGTCAAGGGATTCGACAAACTCTATGGCGCAAGACCGATGTCGAGAATCATCCAACAGAAGATTCGCGAACCGCTGGCAGAAGAATTGCTTTTCGGCAAATTGCAAAAAGGCGGCAGTGTCATCGTCAACGAAAAAGACGGCGAAATCGTGCTGGAAGTCAAATCATCCGACCCAGACGACCAGGAAGTGGTGGTCAAAGAAACCGGCGACCAGACTGCAAAAGTCGCAGAGTGACCCCACTTCATTTAGGCGGCTGACTTCAACTAGGCGATTGCCCATTCCAGACCGTCGGGAAGCATCCGCGACGTGTATTCGATGTGCACGATGCGTCGGTGCCCTTCGTCCCGTGCTGTGGATGACCGATGCACAAGCAGCGGACGCATCAAAAGAACATCGCCGCTGCGCGCAGCACATACCTGATAGGACCCTTTGGCGTCCATATCGTCAATTCTCTTCTTCGAAAGAACGCCAGTATAGTGCGAACTTGGAATCACTTCCAAAGCGCCATCTTGAGGCTGGCAGTCATCCAAATGTATGCGCACCGTCAGCATACGCGAAAGATATTCGACGGGCGGTTGCACATGTAAAATGCCATTCTTTACCGACCAGGCTGAGAAGCCAGGTGCATCCACACGCTTCTTGACGCCGATATGCAAATCTTGATGCCAGTTCAGATACCAGGCAGCATCCGGGTCATTATCCAGCAATACAGCTCGAACCGGAAAGGCGGTTGGTCCGAGAATTTCTTTGACCATATTGAGGATGGTGGCGGACTCGGCGATCTGGCAAACTTCGGGAACTTCCTTAAGCAGGTGCCGCATGGCAAACACGCCGGCTCCGCGCTTCCGCACAGTTGCACTGACTTTCGCATGCTCGATGGCAGCGAGAATCTGATCGACCTGTGAGGCGTTAAGAACGCCTTTTCTCAATGAATAACCTTCGTCAGTGAAAGTCTTAGTCATATCTATGAGGCATTCTTGTGACATGATTCCCCGCCAGTGCTAGGCATATATCGAACATGGAGAGTAATTCTACACACATTCGCGAAAAAGTCATGGTTATTCCGCTCAAATTCACAATTGTCGCTAGAGGCGCCCGTGAACGTTTCCGATGTCTGAACAAAATCAAATATCGGCAGTCTCCAAAACGCGCTCCTGGCGCGACCTTTTTACGACCAGAGCATGCTGCTAAACTGCCGACATTCCAGAACGGGTGAACTCAAGTATGTACCTTTTTAAATTGGCAAACGTTTTGCTGGCCGCGGCGACGGTTCAATCAGCACCTCTGACCGACGTAAAGCGCCTGTCTGATGAACCGGTTCTCACCCCGCGCCCCAAGTTCTTCGACGACATGGCTGCCTATAACCCTGCTGCCGTTAAGGTCGGCAAGAAAACGGTGCTTCTCTATCGAGGCCAAAACAAAGCCGGCACGTCACAAATAGGCTACGCAGAAAGCACCGACGGCATTCACTTCACCCGCAGCGCCAAACCAGTTCTTTCACCCGAAACCGCATATGAAAAGGATGGAGGCATCGAAGACCCTCGCCTTGTCAAAATCGACGGCACCTACTACCTGACATATACAGGCTACAACAAAACGGATGCGCAATTGTGCCTCGCCACCTCTAAAGACCTGAAGAAGTGGGACCGGGTCGGAATTATCATGCCTGCAAATAAAGGCACGTGGAATACAAAGTGGACGAAGTCTGGTGCCATACTTACGACCAGAGTTAACGGCAAATATTGGATGTATTACCTTGGCACCGCAGACGGTGCCGACCAAATGGGACTGGCCTCATCAACCGATCTGAAACACTGGCAAGACGCCACGAAAAAACCGGTATTGCCAAAGCGCCCCGGCATGTTCGACTCCAAGGTGGTCGAGCCCGGTCCGGCACCGCTATTAACGGATGAAGGCATTCTGCTTATCTACAACGGCGCTGACGACAAATTGGTCTATCGCACCGGCTGGGTTTTGTTCGATAGGAAAGATCCGACCAGAGTGCTGCGACGATCAGACGAACCATTCTTTGTACCGGAAAAGAAGTGGGAAATCGAAGGGCAAGTGCCCAACGTGGTTTTCGTTGAAGGTCTGACACAAGAAGGCAGCAAGCTGAACTTGTATTACGGTGGCGGCGACACAAGCACCGGCGTTGTGCAGTGCGAACTCAAGAAATAGATCGTCTTTCAACGATATTGTCCGACTCGTTTATGAACGGATGCGCAATGCCACGCCCCGTGGCAATCCCACCCGGGTGGGAGGTAAGGTATCCTAGCATTCAACCAATGCCATGGCCAGCCAACTTGGAGGACCAATGCTTAACACCAAAACCACCCGTCTTGTAAAAACCATTCTATTCTCTGGGCTTCTATGTTTCTTCCATAATTTCTCAGTTTTCCCTGAAACGAGTGCTCAAGCCAGAGTTAGCGAGAATAATGAGGTTTTCTTTGGACCCGCTTTGATTTCCAGTTGCAAGGAAATTATATTGCAACCAATAAACTCAAAAGAACCAACTCGAAAGCTCAGCGAAGGTGACAAGTCGTTTAAGGAAGCAAAAGTGTGGCTTTCCAAAAACATTCTTACTGCTATAAATCATCATGAACGACTTTACACTAAATTTGATGCAGACTATAGCCTACACTTATTTTCGGGCCGAACTAACGGAATGATGGGGCTATTGATGAGCATTCACCTTAGTCCCGAACTCCTCAATCCTAATTATCCAGAAAAGATCGAGGAGTTGCGATTGCTAATGAATAGCAAAACGAATCCAAGGGACGGTCAAAAGTAAAACGAGCAAGGCGAATTTGGTGACCTAATTTTCAAACGGCCTGGGATGTGAGCAGGAGCGTCGTACTGGTGCCTCTCCTTCTTGCACAAACGAATCAAACCAACCAATTCATCTAGCTTCTGGAGGCTGTATTGACTTGACCGAACCATAAAGATTCAGGAAGTGGACAGTGGTGTGCACTGGCAATTTCAGTTTTCGCTCCCTGAATCACAATCAAAGGTATCAGACACTCGGACACAAGAATGCCCATTCCAGAAGATTCTAAAATACAGACCTTTTTTCAAAAATTAGCCACAAACTGGAAGAGTCAATCTCTACCGGCAAAAGTTGGTTATTCACTGATCTTCTTCCCCATGCTTTTAACTGGTTTTGTTATTTTGTGGGTCACCTTTTGCACGACTTTGGTTTGGATCCAGGTCTACGGGCCGAGATTGTGGTGAAGAACGAAACATGAATCAGCTTATAGGACGTTGAGTAAGAACACATGGAAAAAAACCGCAAGCACAATCTACTTTCAGCAGCTTCTTGTTTGATCCTTGTTGGTCAGTCTATAACTGCATGTGGTCACATCGAAGCAAATGTGCCTGATGCTCAGGATTTCAGAACTTTTTTAGTTCGAGATTTGAATTCCTACTTCGGGTCGAAATTACAGAAAAATGTGAACGTGGAATATGAACTGCTTCGAAACGGACCAACTCAAACTGGTATAGCTTGGCCAAAATATTATGCTTGGGTGCGCGTCTATGAGGGTAGCAAGCTGATCGATCAAGGCGCTGTGAGACTCGCCGCAGTAAGAAAGACTGAATTTGGGATAACTGATTTCGTGAGCAAAACAGAGATTCGGAAAGACGCACAATCCGTTCAAAGAATATTCCCTGCGGCACTCAGTCCCGCTATTGTGGCAAAGGCCAACGAATGAAACATAACGAAAATTATCCGACCAGTCCATCCTCATCGAACTCGATGATTTTTTGAGGAAGCAGGCTCGTAAAGATGCTCCAGACCTCTTTCTAACATTTGTGCTAAGTTGCCGCGAGGAGCCTGGTGTTATTCTTGGTTATTACACCTTGAGTTCAACAAAACCCCAGGCGAACGATTTGCCGGACACGCTTGGCAAAAGACTTGGTAAATACGGAGCAATTCCAGCCACGCTATTGGGACGCCTTGCGACGGCGACAAGCTATCAGCGAGATAAGTTAGACCGAAACTCCTTCAGCAAAAGCGCTCCCGTAAGGAAGCGCTTTCGACTTTTGCAGGTCCTGCTTTGGAGTTACAGAATGGAGGATAATTCTCCATTAAAAGTGATTGCCTCTTCAGGAAAACAGATTCGCATCTCTTGCTGAAGCCACAAACCAATTAAATACTCCAGGGCAGGCGAGTCCGGCTGCAGTCACCAGTAAACCAGTAATCACCATAACCGGTACCGAAGCACCTTTCATGCCGAAATAAGCTGAGTAGGTGGTGCGGAACAGCAATGCCTGCACGGTCAGAGACATTCCGTATACGAAACCTACAATCTCAAACGAGTTAGCGAGTATGTTCAGAAGCGCTTCCAGATTTGCGAGATTGTTTACACGCACTGTTCCCGAGGTGTTCACCCCTTCCAGCGCTTCCGACGCGGAGGAGACAGAACCATTTGTCACTCCAGCCAATGCAGGTTCGGCGGGTTTGTTTGCTTCCTCATCAGATGAAGTGTTTGAGGAGGCAACAGTGCCCGAGCCTTGCTGAACGTATCCTTCATCACTGACTTTCCTCATCAGCACAACGGCGGAGCTTACCGGAGTCACTAGCCGATTGCGAACAGCAACAGCTGTAGCCGCATGATAATTTCCGCGAGCTATAAACGCTTGTGATTGTTCCTTGGCAAGCAGAGCACCGAGTTCTGCTGCTTCCTGCGGCGTACCGACCGCTGCGCTTCCAGTTTTCGGGAATGCGCCCTGCTCGTAGAGTTTGACTATGTACTCTACGCCGCCTGGTTGCCACCGAGAGACAAAGCGAGCCAGATCGTTTTCAATTGATCCATTGCGAGGAACCGGAACAAAGGGTCCGATTTCGCGGTGATTCTTGAAAAAATCGATTCCGTCTGTTACTCCATTATCCAAGGCCAGCTCATAGAAGGCAGGCGTTTGAATATATGGTGCCATCACATACAGTTCGCGATTCAGAGTCGGCTGCGGTCCGTGAATCCACAAAATCGCACCGTCCCTGGTTTCACCTGCAGTGCCAGCTGCTTTTACAACCGCCTGCAAGTTATCCTGACCGCCATCGAAATCACTTACGGTCAGTTTAGGCAATCCAGACGAAAGTGGCTGCAGCTCCTGCAATTTGGGAGAAACATCACTTGCAACAATAAGCGAACTAGTCATCGAAGAAGGCAGTTTCGACAAACCAGCCTTGATTGCAGCCAGATCGCTTTTAACATTTTGCGAACCGTCCAAAACAACAATCAAATGGTTGGGAACCTTCACCGGCTTAGCCTGTATTGACTCGATAAAATAGCGACCGGGTTTGTTGGGTACTGCCACGGCAATTGCTCCGAGCGTCGGCTTGCGAGCTGCTGTCACAGATACTCCAGGTCCGGACAGTTCTTCGTTTTTCATACTACCGACGAGAATTCGTTCACCGGTCGGCGAAAGACTCTCTTTCAATCCACCAAGCTTCAACGACAGGCGATCTGAAGATCGCAATCTGACTTGATGCTCGCCATTGACCGCAAAATTGGTATCAATAAAGCGAGGCAAAGCAAGCGTGGCTTCGTCGGCTTTGTCCAACTTGAGAGGCAAAACCATAGTCATGCGCACCTTGAGCTCATCCTGTCCTTTGACCGGATAACAGTGCAAAAGCGTGCGTCCTCGTCCAAGGTCCGAGACAACAGCAGGAGTATCGTGACCAACAGCGGTGAAACTGTCGGCACGCGGTGCCTTTCCGCTCGGCGCAAAAGTGGCATCTACAGGCTGTCCATCTTTCCAGACTGTGACATTAGAAATCACAGCGCCTGAAGGTAATGAAAACTCGGCGCGCGCTTCCTTGTCATCGTAAGCTGTGTTTTTGAAAACAAAGGTCCAATTCAACGTCGAGGAAAGTGCATCGGCATTGACCGCTCCATCCATACCTGATCGCACCAGAGAAAGCTCCGGTATCATTGCACCAACAACATGGCGCCTGAGGTAATCGTTTGAAAAACCTGAAAGGTCAGTTGAACGATCGTCTCGGAACGGTTTCCCAAAAGCAGCAAAATAAAGTTGTTGTTCTGCTTGCGTATTGATTGGAATGAACAAACCGGGTAGCCCGACTGTGCGTGCATCTGCGCATTCAAGACGCATATCCTGCTCAGCGTTCAACCAACGCAACATTTTCAATCCATCAAGCTGTTCTTGATGCGTGTTGCCGGCATAAGCCATGTGTTGCGCGACACGCATATACACAGACTTCGCCTCAGCCCCGACAAAACTAAGCAGTGCCATGACGACTCCCACAGCAGAATAAAGCGTGGTGCGAAGCCTGGCGCTTTTGAACTCGCGCAAGGCTCGCAACTGATATGCCAGGTAAAGCGAGGACAACATTGAAAGAAAAAACGTGCAAGCGATGACCGCAAATCCTTCAGCGAAAGAATGGATCTCATGCAAGAAATAGATATTAACGCGCCCCATACAGATTGCAGCAACTGAAACGGCTACAAACAAAAAAGATGCCCCTATAGAGATTCCATTGCAGAGACTACGCCGCATCGCAAACCGCACGTCTTTGCGACAGATGGAAGACCAAATAGAGAAATTCGCGATGGGAATGGCGAGGGCCAGAGTGACTTCCACCAGCGTTTCAATGGGATGCTTAATCAGCAACATGCTGATTCGCTCATGACAGAAGATTGCAAACAGCGCTAGAAACAGTGCTGGCAGCACCACGCCAGTCATCATCACAGCAGAGCCAATCGGAGCTTCCCAGATTTTTCGGTGTTGCGGTTTCTGATGCAACTCTTCGGCCCAGTTCTCCAGCGGCGGTTCCTCAACACCTGGACCAGGATGTGGTCGGGCTCGGTTGAAATCCAAATTAACCATAGTAATTTTCTCCATAACAACAGCCCAACATCACCTCCCCGCGCCAGAGCAGTTATCCACCGCCCAGGCACGGAATGCGTGACATGAGTTGCTAGAACAGCGCGCCAAACGGCGCACCGAATGTAGTACTGAATTCGAAGCCTATTAGTAAAAGCGCTTACAAAACAGTAAGCGCCACCAGTTTATGCAAACGGCAGAAAAGAGGCGATAGGGTTTTCCCTGAAAACAGGTTAGCTTAAACAGCACCAGCCAGATAATACTGCGCTTTAGCTGCGGCGATTTCATCGCGGGTTTGCTCGATCAGATAATCGAAACAGTGCAAGCAGTAGCGCTCAAGCCGATCCGAAGTCAGAGGTTTTCCTTCTACTTGCCAGTCAACCAGCCCGACGCCGTTGTCTTCACCAGTGAACGTCATCAGCGGCTTGTGCTGCGACTCGATGTTGGTGAGCGCCATGACTCGCTCAACCGGAATCAAAAAGAAATCGACTTTGTTGTACTGTCCACGCACTACCATGCTGAAGCGGCAGGTAGAAATTCTGGCTCGGTAAGACGAAACGCTGTGCAATGGTCGACGCAGGCTATCGAAACTGAGCACCTCTTTCACCAGTGCAGGATTAGTGCAAGAGACTGATAGTTCGGTACATGCGACGGCGCGATTGAACTCAGAAATATATGGTTCGAGCGTGGTGAAAACTTCATCGACCACTGAGCGCATCGACGAAGCGATGACCTCGTCCATGTTCATTCTCTGCCGCTCAAGAAGCTTCTGCCCGGCAAGGAAATTGAGAGATTCGCGTGTTATGTCCTGCAGAAATTCCAACCTGACGTTTTGCACACGAACTTTGTAGTTGCCCAATATTTGTCGAGCGAGATCAAAAGTCGAACTCGGCGCCTGATGCTCGAAGTTGTTGTAACCATCCAACTCGCCTGGATCGATCGCTGCATCCGAGTGATTTCTACGATTGTTTGGCAAATGCACTAAGTTAGTTCTTCTCATTCCCACCCACGCGGTTGATGATGCCTGAAAGATATACAACGGGCTCTTGACAGTCCCGAATTTAGAATACCTGCTTGGCGTTTACAGATGTACTTAAGTTTTTGCAATCGAATTTTCCATCCACTCACCGGTTGTGCGTTTGCGCCAAATCAAGTGAACAAGCCAATTCATCAAATATTCGTAATCAACGATCGTATATACAACTGAAATACAGGATAATAACCAATCCCTGCAATATTCAAAAGATATGCTCCTCACGATCTCGACTACACATCAACCTGCTACAGACCTGGGATTTTTGCTTCACAAGAACCCCAGCCAGGTGCAGTCGTTCGAACTTTCATTTGGTCAGGTGCATGTTTTCTACCCCGAAGCCAACAACGAAAGATGCACGGTGGCGATGCTGCTCGACGTCGATCCGGTCGCACTTGTGCGCGGAAAAGCGGAAGGCTCCGCAGAAGGGGGAGGTCTGGATCAATATGTGAACGACAGACCATACGTCGCGTCATCTTTTGTCAGCGTCGCCATCGCTCAGGTTTTTCGTTCAGCTCTGTCAGGCAAAAGCAAAGAGAAGCCGGAGCTGGCGGACGCAGCACTGCCTCTGGTGGCATCAGTTTCAGTAATTCCCTGCCGCGCAGGCGAAGATTATTTGCGCGGTTTGTTCGAGCCCCTCGGTTACGAGGTCACGGTCACCCAACCCGAGCTTGATAGCAAATTTGGAGAATGGGGAAAGAGCAAATATTACGCACTGACTCTGACGAAAAACTGCAAGCTGCGCGAGCTTCTCACGCATTTATATGTGTTGCTACCGGTCCTGGATAACGACAAACACTACTACGTCGGTGACGCCGAAGTGGAAAAACTGCTGCGGCACGGCGAGGGCTGGTTGAACAACCACCCCAAGAAACAAGATATCTCCAATAAGTATTTAAAACATCGACACAGCCTGGTCCGTCAGATCAACGAAAGGCTCGCAGCGGATGAATCCAACGAAGATCCTGATGCCGTCGCTGAGAAGAAAGAAGCCGAAGAAGAGTCACTGGAAAGAAAAATCAGTCTAAACGAGAGACGCATAGGCACAGTAGTGTCGGTGCTCAAACAAAACAACGCGCACCGCGTGGTTGATCTCGGATGCGGCGGAGGCAAGCTGTTGAAGGCGTTGCTTGAAGAAAAGGAATTCTCAGAAATTGTGGGAATGGATGTTTCGCACCGAGCGCTGGAAATCGCACATCAGAGATTGTATCTAGATCGACTGCCCGAAATGAAGCGAGCCAGAATCAAACTCATGCAGGGCTCACTCACATATCGAGATGCGAGAATCGCCGGGTACGACGCAGCCACACTGATTGAAGTCATTGAACATCTGGATGAGCCTCGACTATCAGCCCTGGAAAAGGTGGTCTTCAAGTTTGCCAGACCAAAACTCGTCGTGGTCACAACTCCGAACGTGGAATACAACGCCACTTTTGAGAACCTGCCGGCAGGGAAATTGCGGCACAGAGACCATCGATTCGAATGGACACGCAATGAATTTCAAGATTGGTCGCATCGAATCGCCACCACATACGGTTATAAAGTTCAGTTCCTGCCTGTCGGCGACGAAGACCCTGCTCTCGGCGCACCTACACAAATGGGTGTATTCACGACATGAAAATTATCCTTCCAGAACTGTGTGTTGTAGCGCTGATCGGTGTCTCCGGATCAGGCAAGTCTACCTTTGCACGCAAACATTTCAAGCCAACCGAAGTGATCTCCTCCGACTTCTGCCGCGCCCTTGTTTCCGACGACGAAAACAATCAAGCTGCGACAAATGATGCTTTCGACGTTTTGTACTACATTGCAGGTAAACGGCTTGATGCTGGTCTACTTACGGTTATCGATGCAACTAATGTTCAGGACGACGCGCGCAAACCGCTCCTCAACCTCGCGAAAGAGCACCACTGTCTCAGTGCAGCGATAGTGTTGGACCTGCCTGAGCAAATCTGCAACTCACGCAATGAAGCTCGCCCGGACCGAAACTTTGGTCCACATGTGATTCCACGCCAGAGGCAGCAGCTCCGCAAGGCAATTAAACAACTGAAGAGAGAAGGATTTAGATATATCTATATTCTCGACTCAGAAGAAAAGATCGAGGCAGCGACGATCGAACGTCAGCCGCTCTGGAACAACCTGAAGCATGAGCATGGTCCATTCGATATTATCGGTGACGTGCACGGATGTTTCGATGAATTGCTCGAACTCGTAAGTAATTTGGGATACTCCGTAACGCGCACGGAGACGGCGCCGTTCGGATTCTCAGTCAGCGCTCCGCATCAACGCAAAGCCTGCTTCGTCGGCGACCTCGTTGACAGAGGTCCGAACACGCCAGACGTACTGAGACTGGTGATGAGCATGATGGAAGCAAACATCGCCATTTGCGTTCCAGGCAATCACGACGTCAAACTGATGCGGAAATTGAAAGGCGCCGACGTACGTATCACTCATGGACTGGCGGAATCGCTTGAGCAACTTGAGCGCGAAACGCCTGAGTTTAAAAATCAGATTGTTGAGTGGGTAGACAAACTGATAAGCCATTACGTGCTCGATGACGGCAAACTGGTTGTCGCCCACGCCGGTATGAAAGAGAAATTCCAGGGCAGGGGTTCAGCCAAAGTGCGTGACTTCGCGCTATTTGGCGAAACCACTGGCGAAACCGACGAATATGGACTGCCAGTGCGCTACAACTGGGCCAGTGACTATCGTGGCAACGCAATGGTCGTGTACGGACACACGCCCGTTGTAGAACCGGAGTGGATCAATCGCACCATCTGCATAGATACTGGTTGCGTATTTGGTGGCAAGCTCACGGCACTACGCTATCCAGAGCGCGAACTTGTTTCAGTGCCGGCAAAGAAAATCTACTACGAGTCGGTCAAGCCATTTCTTCCGGAATCGGAGGATAGTCCGCCGGTCGAGAAACATACAGCAGAGAACGATGTTCTGGATTTGAATGACGTAATCGGCAAGCGTGTTGTTCAAACGCGCTTTGGACGCTCAGTGATGATTCGCGAAGAGAACGCTATTGCGGCTCTGGAGGTAATGAGTCGCTTCGCTGTCAATCCTAAATGGCTCGTCTACCTGCCTCCGACAATGTCTCCGAGCGAGACAAGCAAGCAGCCGGGAATGCTTGAACATCCGACCGAAGCATTCAACTACTACCTTGAGCAAGGCATAGCAAAAGTCGTCTGCGAGGAGAAACATATGGGTTCTCGCGCTGCCGTTGTAGTGGGAAAAGACACCAACGCCATCGAGAAACGATTTGGTATCAAATCTGAGGGCTCTGGAATTTGTTACACCCGCACAGGGCGGAGATTCTTCGATAAACCGCAACTCGAGACTGAGTTAATTGCTGAAATCACGACAGCGATAACAAAAGCAAATCTGTGGGAAGAATTCAGCACCGATTGGTTTGTCCTGGATTGCGAGCTCATGCCCTGGTCAGCCAAGGCGCAAGAACTCATTAAGGATCAGTACGCAGCGGTAGGCGCGGCCGCCCGCACATCGATTACATCGGCATTGCAGGCGCTGAACGAAACACAACAACGCGGCATTGACGTGAGTGGGTTGACGGAAAGGTTCAAGAGCCGTGAAACATCTGTCAATCTCTACACTGAATCTTACCAACGCTACTGTTGGACCGTGAACGGGTTGAGCGACTACAAACTGGCACCATTTCACATAATGGCGTCGGAAGGAAAAGTACACATCGATCAAAATCATCAATGGCACATGAACCACATTGCCCGAATCGCCGAACAAAGCAACGGCTTGATCATCAGCACACAACACAGGATCGTCGACCTGACTGACAAAGAAGCAGTCGCAGACGCCACACAATGGTGGACGGAATTGACAAATGCCGGCGGTGAGGGCATGGTGATCAAACCGTTCGATTTCATCGCCAGAGGCACGCGCGGCTTTGTACAGCCTGCTGTAAAATGCCGTGGACGAGAATATCTGCGCATCATTTACGGTCCCGAATACACGAATGAGGAGCATCTGCAAAGACTGCGCCGCCGCGGTTTAGCCAGCAAGCGCGGTCTGGCTGCTCGCGAATTTGCACTCGGCATAGAGGCTCTCGAAAGATTCGTGCGTCACGAACCACTCTACCGGGTTCATGAGTGTGTTTTCGGCGTACTTGCGCTGGAAAGCGAGCCGGTCGACCCTCGCTTGTAGTTCAGAATTGAGCACTATCTCAAAAGACATAGACGACACGCCTGTAGACACATACGCTCAAGACATCCACGCACTATATCTAGTGCAAAGTCGTCGGCTGATCTAAAATGCAGTGACGATTTCAGGAAGCCATGGACAAATACGACGCAGTCACTCTCGCCCGCGATTTACTAAAGGACTACGGTCTGCCCAGTTGGGACGTGAAGCTCAACAAAAACAAGCGGCAGCTCGGTGTCTGCAAACAGAATCTGAAGCGGATAGAACTCTCCGAGCATTATGTGATGATGAATGCTCGTGAGAAGGTCATCGACACAATATTGCATGAGATCGCACATGCCCTGGTTGGTGTTGAGCATGGACACGATTCAGTTTGGAAGGATATGTGCGCAAAGCTCGGCTGCAACCCGATGTCGTGTGAAAGCAGCGCCGAAATGCCTGAAGGCGACTGGAGAGCAGAGTGCCCAACTTGCCTGAAAGTTTTCACGCGATTTCGCCGCCCGAAAGTCCTGAGCGGCTTCTACTGCACAAGCTGTGGACCGGTCAAAGGTCCATTAGCATTCAAAAATTTGAAACTGAAATACAAGCAAAAGGTTATTCAAGCCGCGACAAAACATGAAGGCACTGAATACGAAGGCACCAAACAACTGATGCTCAAGATATTTTAGAAATTGGTCGCAACCAGCGTCAAAAAATAGTCGACATTGGCGTCCCGACAAAATATTCGCAGGCGCTGTTGGGGTACACTACAGGAACTGGCGTCGGATGATTAACAGTGCCTGAAGAGTCGAAGCAGCATAAGGACAAGTTTGAGCAACCTGACCTGGTCAGCCGCGACGACTCGACCGCGCCCACCGACACAACATCATCTCGCGACTCAGAGAGCGAAGCGGCCAACTCATGGCAATCAGAGCCACCTCAACTGATTATCGAAAGCATTGAGGATCGTTGGGAAATAGTCGAACCACTGGGTGTAGGTGGGATGAGCGCGGTATACAAAGCGAGACACCGAGTTACAGGAAAAGTCAGTGCGATTAAGGTCTTGTTGCCTGAACACAAACTACGACCGCAATCATTAAAACGATTCGAAGTGGAAGCGAAAGCAATCAGTGCGTTGGATCACGCACACATCGTGCATCTTAGCGATTGCGGCACTACAGACGATGGTCACTTATTTATCGTCATGGATTTTGCGGACGGAAGAAGTCTGGCTGAATTGCTCAGTGAAGAGAACCATTTACCTACAGCCCGTGCCATCAAGATATTCGTGCAAATCGCAGATGCTTTGGCGCACGCGCACAGAAGAGGTATTGTTCATCGCGATTTGAAGCCGAGCAATATCATGTTGGTGAAAGACCAGGACTATCCTGACTATGTGAAGGTTGTGGATTTTGGAATAGCGAAGGTTGTACATCCAGATCCGCAATCCGGCGAATCATTGAGCGCGACAGTAACCGGCGAAGTTTTCGGAAGCCCGCTTTACATGAGCCCCGAACAGTATCGGGGCAGACAATTGGACTTTAGATCCGACATCTACTCGATGGGATGCTTGATGTACGAAACACTGGTCGGGCGCCCACCATTTATCGGTGAGAATCCTCTGGACACGCTGTACAAGCACGTGACTGAACAACCAGAACCATTAGTGATTCAAGGTTCAGATGCGTATAAAACGAAGCAGCTAGAACAAGTGATATTTCGTTGCTTGGAAAAGGATCCGCAAATGCGTTACGAATCTATGGATGCTTTGAAAGCAGATCTTGAGCGCTTTGAATCAAACAAGCCTGTTACAAGCACTACAGGTAGTGGCAGGCACGACAGAGGTAAGAAGTGGCTCAAATATTCCATCATAGGAACACTGGCACTTGCAGCGTGTTTCGCGGGACTTATACATTTCATCGAATCAACTCCAGATGATGATGATAAAGAGAGCAGCGCTCCAGAGTCAGAACAAACGGACTACAACGGTAAAACACTTGCTCAATTGAACCGCGAGATCGAGGCGGCGCCGAATGCCGATCTTTACTTGGAGCGGGGGAAATTTTATAGCTACATCAAAGATCAGCGACCCAATGCAATTGCAGACTTCACAACAGCTATCACAATGCAGCCAGGTTTTGCAAACGCATACAGATGCCGCGCCGAGGAACTGCTCCTCCTGAATGACTTTCCCAAAGCAATGGCGGATGTTCAACGCGCCATCCAACTAGCCCCAAAGAAATACCTCAACTATTACACACTTGCACGCATCCACAACAGCCTGGGAAATTACAGTGCAGCGGCTTCGGACGCGCTCAAAGGCTTGGCGCTTAAACCACACGACCAAATTCTTATGCAGGAGCTATCGTTTGCCTATAATTTGTGGGGACGACACGATGAAGCGATTAAGGTTTCGGACGAAAATATCAGTAGAAATCCGGATGATGCCTATGCCCTGGCCTATCGAGGGCTGTATCACTTTCACAGATTTGAATTCGAGAAGGCTCTCGCAGATACAAAAGCGGCAGTAAAGTTAGATTGGCACGACCGTATGTTGTACGCATTCGCTCTCGATGGCGTCGGCAACCATAGTGAAGCCGATAAGCAAGCTGACCAGGCGTTGAAGGAAGAGACTTTTCCGGCCCGAGCGCACCGAATGCGGGGAGAACTGCAGCGCTTTCGGGGTAAGTTCGAAAATGCGATCGAAGAGTACAGTGCAGCCATTGCGCTGGAACCCAACTACGTGCCAGGTATCGTGCAGCGAGGTGTATCTTACTTCAGAATAAATCAACTTAAAAACGCGTTAGTCGATTTCGACCAGGCTGCAAAGCTCAATCCAAATTACGCACTAGCTCTATCATGGAAGGCGCTAGCTGAAGAGAAACTGGGACATCACGAATTAGCCGACCGCGATATTGAAAATGCACTGAAGGCACCCACTGTTACAGCCGATACATTTGCAAATCGGGCTGCAATCGAACTTTCTAGAGGCAACGGCTCTGAAGCGCACTCGCTCGCGGAGCGAGCTATCAGAATGAATCCATACAATTCAGATTCATACGCCGTTCTGTTTCGGCTAGCTAAGCCGGGCACACCTGAAGCCTCTCTGCTCGCTGCAAAGTTGAAAAGAATGCACTACGATGGCTCAACACCACAAATTGGCTGGTAGCGATCTCAGCATCGTGCGGCTCTCAAGGCTGCACGCACGCGCTCACTTCCAGTTCCACCTTTTGAAGTTTTGCTATTGGCAGAGTTGATGCTGTTAAACACAGTGTAGACGCTCTCATCAAATTCTGGGGCATGTTTTTTGTAGTCAGCTATCGGTAGAGATTTCAAATCATTCTTGTTGTCTCTGGCATACTGCACCACCGAAGCAACCGCATCGTGCGCAGCCCTGAACGCAACGCCCTTCACGACCAGATACTCCACGAGGTCCGTAGCAAACAACTCTGGATCAGAAGCAGCCTGGTGAGTTTTTTCACCTACTACAAGCATGCCCTTAATCGCAAGCGTCATTACTTTCAAACAAGCAGACAGTTCATCTGCGACACGAATCGCACCCGGCTTAGTTTCTTGCAGATCTCGGTTGTATCCAACAGGAAGCCCCTTCAGCGTGATCAAAACGTTGACGAGTTCCCCAACAATCGCGCCGGTCTTTCCTCGCACCAGCTCCATTGGATCCGGATTTTTCTTCTGCGGCATCAAACTGGAGGTAGTCGTTAAATCGTCTGGAAATTGAATAAAGCCAAATTCTTTCGTGCACCAGATAACGAGTGTTTCTGCCAGTTGTGACAGATGCACTGAAGTAAGGGATGCATCAAACAAGAATTCGGCAATGAAGTCTCGGTCGCTCACAGCATCGACCGAATTGCCAAATACATTTTGCAGTTCCAGCGCTGCCGCAGTCACTTCAGGCATGATGGGAAGCCCCGAACCAACCAGCGCGCCGGCACCAAGCGGCGACACACCGGTGCGCTTCGTGGAATCAGAAAACCGACTCTTATCCCGCCCAAACATCTCAACGTAAGAATGCATCACATGAGCAAATAGGAGTGGTTGAGCCCGCTGCAAATGTGTGTATCCAGGCATAACCACATCGATATTAGCTTCAGCTGTATCGATCAACGCGGTTTGCAAGTCGGCAATCAATTCCTCGATTTCTGCGGTCTTGTCCAGTATGAAGAGGCGCATGTCCAGTGCAACCTGGTCGTTGCGACTGCGCGCCGTATGCAAGAGTTTTGCATCGGCGCCAATCAATTCTGCCAGTTTCGATTCAACGTTCATATGAACGTCTTCGTATTGAGATTCGAGGATAAACTCGCCCTTCTCATACCGTTCTTTAAGGGTAGTCAGCCCTTTTTTAAGATTGTCGGCCTGGGCTGGAGTGACCAGCCCAGACTTCTTCAGCATCTCGACATGCGCGAGGCTGCCGTTTATGTCAGCTTCAACAATCGCCTGATCCGCTTTAGCGGATGCAACGAACTCGGTGACTACATCACTAAGTTGTTGTTTGAAGGCTTTTCTTAAAACTTTCATTGCGCTTGCTCCATGCCGTTAACCTGAGACCGTTGATGTTGATGAATCCGCCAGAATCAGCCTGGTTGAAGATTCCCATCTCCTCGAAGCTGGACATTTTATGGTCATACAGCGAGGAATCGGAGCCGCGTGCTACCACACCTGAATGTCCTTTGTACAATTTCAATTTCGCCCAGCCAGAGACTGTTGCCTGGGTTTCATCGATGAACTTACGCAAGAGCACATGCTCAGGTGCAAACCAATAACCGTTATAAGTCAGCTCAGCGAATTTGACGCCCAGGCTCTCTTTCATATGTGATACTTCACGGTCAAGCGTCAAAGATTCTATCGCCTGGTGTGCCTGCATGAGGATGGTCGCACCTGGGGTTTCGTAAACGCCGCGTGACTTGATGCCGATGTAGCGGTTTTCAACCAGATCCACACGTCCGACACCATGTTTAGCACCGAGTTCGTTCACGGCTTCAAGCAATTCAACAGGCTTCAGCTGCTTGCCATTGACTGCGACGGGCACACCGTTGCTGAATTCGATCGTCACATACTCTGGTTTGTCCGGAGCCTGCTCAGGGTTAGTTGTCCACTGGCACAGATCATCTGGCGGCGCAGCAGCAGGGTCTTCGAGAATGCCGCCTTCATAGCTGATGTGCATCATATTCGAGTCCATCGAATATGGCTTTTCTTTTGAAACAGGAACAGGAATGCCGTGCTTTTTAGCATAATCGATCAAATCGTTTCGACCGTTGAATGTCCATGTTCTCCATGGAGCTATAACTTCGATGTGTGGCGCCAGGGCTTTGATAGCCAGCTCGAAACGCACCTGGTCGTTGCCTTTTCCTGTTGCACCATGGGCGATGGCATCACAACCTTCTTTCAACGCAGCGGTGACCATCCCCTCAGCAATGCATGGTCGAGCAAGGCTGGTTCCCATCAAATAGGTGCTTTCATAAACGCCATTCGCTTTGATGGAATTGAACACATAATTCTCGACGAAATCAGCGCGCAGGTCTTCAACAATACATTTGTCGGCGCCGGTTTTCAGTGCTTTTTCTTCGACGCCGCTCAGGTCATCGGTCTGTCCGACGTTAGCGCAATAAGCAACAATCGGCACGTTATACTTCTCTTTGAGCCAGGTCAAGATGCACGATGTATCGAGTCCGCCGCTGTAAGCCAGCAGAATTTTCTTCATTTTCAAATCCCCTTGTTATTGATTTACTGAGTCATACTGCGCAAAGTCTTTACGACATTGGCAGTTTTCGATTCAGCACTGACTACAAAAAATACTGTGTTATCGCCTGCAACACTGCCCAGCAACTGGGGCAGGCGCAAGTTGTCTATCGCTTCCGCGACGTATGATGCTGCTCCACTGTCAGTTCTGACGACAATCATGTTGCCCGAATAAGTAATGTCTTGAATAAACTTGCTGATTGTCTCTAGCGCTGCAGGCTTCGGTGACGGCTTCGTCGTCGTCGGTAGGGTCTGGCGACTAACATATCGATATGCTCCTTCGTCTTCGACTTTGACCAATCCAAGCTCACGGATGTCTCTCGACAATGTCGCCTGATTGACTGGAATTCCCATTTTTAACAGTGCAGATTGCAAGGCAGCCTGGGTATCGATGGCTGATTTCTCAATCACCGTAAGGATTTTGCGCTGGCGTTCAACTCGTGACTGTACTTGCATGTGCATAATTATTCACAACAAAGCATAATTATGCAAGCAATATTTGAGGTTAATTAAGAACGGTTACATCCTTAGAATTACCGGGGTAGAAAGCGAGCTTTATCGTCAATTAAAGAAACTGGAGATAACCCTATTGCCTGTTCAATCCATAGTAGATTAGGGTTCGTATAGTTTCGCCGGAGACCAGCATGCCAGAGTCAGAAATGGGACCAGCCAGTGCAAATTCAAACGCCAGTGAGCAAAATGGCGACGCCGGGTTGAAGAAACGCACTGTCGAATCAATCAAGTATGTCCTGGTAGTGCTCGGCATTATGACTCTTCTGAAAGGAACGATAGCCGAAGCCCGGTTTATTCCATCCGGCTCAATGGAACCGAATCTCAACATTCAAGACCGGGTGCTTGTGGAAAAACTTGACGGCGTGCTTGGGCGCGACGTCCAACGCGGCGACATTCTAGTTTTCTATCCACCGCCCATCGAAACGGGTGTTCCAGACAATGGACTGCTCGGCAGATATATCCCCTTTGTACCGGAGAACCCGCCTGCCTTTATAAAGAGAGTAATTGGGCTACCGGGAGACGTGATCAAAATCGAGCACGGCGTTGGAGTCCTGGTGAACGACCAGTTGCTCAAAATCGATGGCGCTACGACTCCGGAGTACGACCTATCGAATCTGGGCGACATTCAGGGATACAACATGCGTGGTAAATGGATCCGCCCATACGGTGCCAGCACGAAAGAAATAGTAGTACCACCCAATTCATTCTTTATGATGGGCGACAATCGCAATGCCAGCGCTGACAGCCACGTCTGGGGTTTTGTCTCCAAGGACCGCGTGGTCGGTCGCGCCTGTCTCGTCTTCTGGAAACAAGAGTGGCTGAGATCATTACTGAACCATCAAGGCTGAGTAGATGCTTGCGAAAAGAAGTATGCACAATGCATCGACGCAGCTTCGGCAGATAAATTCTGCTTTCTATCGGCGCTTGTTACCTGTATAGTGTCGACAGAAGGTGCCTATGAAAACAAATCACTTAGTATTCATGAGCTTTTCACTCGCAGTAGTGAATTTATTTTCTTGCAATTTCTCGACGCTGGCGCAGCAACAGAGTCAGCAACAGCAGCAAGAATACAGACCAACGCCATCCGCTGCACCTCAAAAACCCAAGATGTACGGTGGGGGCTATGTGCACGCACCCCTGCCGTCCCGAGACGCCTTCGCTCAACCAGCGGCAGCACATTCAAACAATCAGCAGGCTTTGAGAGAACCGACGTATCAACGAAGCAACGAAGAGGCGAGCGTGCAACGAGTTGAAGCCCCACAGATTGTGCCGATAGATCAGGCACACACTCAAGATTTATCTATGCCCGACGACCAGCAACAGCAGTCAAACTCGGGCGGTCAATCACCATCAACCTTTTCGAGAAACAAGAAGCAGCTCGAAAATAACTTCATTCGCAAACCACTAATGAACATCAGAAGTCGCCTGGGCATATAGCACCATATGCGGTGACAACAATATCGGCAGCAAACAAACATCGATGACAGAGCGACCGAACCCTCATTTGATTTTGCCGGCAGGCACTCAAATTGTCACGCTAGTTAGCATTAGCGAGCGCAAACCATACCCTGAACGAAGCGCTGGTGTAGTCGGAAAAATCATCAAGTCGCCAACCGACAACGAACACGCTTATCAGATTCAACTACCAGACGGTCAACAAGTCAGTTTAAAACGCCATGAAATGGCGATTCGAAAACAGGTACAGGGAGCGGCTTTCGACCTGCCTGCAGACGCAATTGCTGATCGAAATCTGTACGAATTTGTCATCTACAAATGCATAGTGGGTTCAAATGCCTTTGGTCTCTCCGGAGAAAGTTCGGATGTTGACCTGCGCGGCATTTATCTTCCGCCTGCCGATATGCAGTGGTCGCTTTACGGTTTACCGGAACAAATTGAAAAGACAGAATCCGACGAAGTGTACTGGGAGTTGCAAAAATTTCTGACTTTGTCGCTTAAGGCAAATCCAAATGTTCTCGAATGTTTGTACACGCCGTTGATCGAGAAGACCACGCCGCTTGCAGATGAGCTGCTTGCTGGTCGCTCAAAATTCCTCTCAAAACTTGTCTACCAGACCTACAACGGCTATGTAATGTCGCAATTCAAGAAGCTGGAACAAGATATCCGCACAACCGGCGAATTGAAATGGAAGCATGTGATGCACTTGCTGAGACTTTTGATTTCCGGCATCACCATTTTGGAAGAGCACATGGTGCCGGTTGACGTTGGCAACTACAGAGAACGATTGCTTGCTGTCAGGCAGAAACGGATGTCATGGGAAGACGCAAATAAGTGGCGCCTGGAACTGCACAAAAGGTTCGACAAAGCGTTCGAAGAGACGAGTCTGCCGGACCGTCCCGACTACGAATGGGCCAACAGCTTCTTAATTAAGGCGCGACGCCAGATGATATGAGGCGCCCGCAGGTTAGGATTTCGGTCTGTGGGTGGCATAATTGAATTCTAGAGATTAAACGGTCGGAGCCGTCTCCTTTGACCAAGAAGAAACAGTCAAAACGAAGCGCGAAACAAGGTGGGAAAAAATCGTCGTCCAGAGCGGGCGTAGCACCTACTTTGCATGAAATACCCGCGATCAAACCAGGACAACCGTTGGCGGAAGCGCCTGTCGATGCAAAAACATTATCAGCACCTGAAGCAGAAACGCCGAAAGAACCGGTAACGAGTTCCACGGAAAAACCAATAACGGAAACACCGACGGCGGAAACAGCGACGGCAGAAAAACCGACGACCGAAACAGCTGCGGCGGAAACACCGACGGCAGAAAAACCGACGACCGAAACAGCTGCGGCGGAAAAACCGACGGCGGAAACACCGACACACGTCGACCCGCAAATCGATGCACATGCACTGTCTGCTCCCGAGCCAATCCACCCCGAGCCAGCTCCAACCGACATAGCCGCCGAGCCAACCTCTCATACTTCAATTGCAGCCGCGGTTACGGATCAAGTCATTGAGCCGCAGCCCACGACAAAAGACGGAAATGCAGTCGAATCTGCCGCGGTTGTGGAAACAGGCAGCAGTGCTCCCGCAGCATCATCACCATCGCCATCTATCACTAATGACATTCCGATGCCCGCTACTCTAACGAGTTCCGCAGCAGCACAGGATTCAGGCGCTGTTTCGGCGGCTCAAGCTCAAGACTCGACTGGCGCACTGCCCGGGCAAGTGCAAAAGACCAAATATGACATTGAAGCTGTGAAAAACGCAGCACCAGGCATTACGCCTACTGCGAGCACTGCACCCGCACTAAATCCACAATCGCTCGGAAGTTTGACCAGAAGCAAATCAAGATCCGAAGTGGCTCGCGGACTATCTTCTTCCGGCAAAGAAGAAGGATACAAGTGGCGCCCACCAGTTGATTACTTCGGCGCGTCAGCCTCGGCATTCTCGTCATCGTTTTCAGGGAGCAGCAATCGTGATTTAAACGCGCTCAAAAAGCCGAGCGACGCTCAGAACAACAATGCTGCATCAGCGACGCCACCCCAGCCAACCGCCCCGCACCCAGCCATGCCGCCCAATCCAACGCCGTTTGCGAACGCGCCAGGCACTGGGCCGACAACAATCAAGCCTCTACCTTTCTCAGCTCCGAATTCATCCCCATTCGGCAACGCTCCGTTACCAGCACCGGCGCCGCTTCCGTTGCCAGTTCCACCTGTTCCCCCCGTTCCATCTGTTCCGGTTGTTCCGCCAGTTCCACCTGTCCCGGCTGTCCCACCCGTCTCACCACCTTTCCCTTCCGGTGCAGCAACTCCCGCTGTTCCGCCTGCTCCGACTGTTCCACCGCAACCGCTGCCAAATCAGCCTGGTCCAGCAACTCCGCTGAAAGTGTATGAGTCAACAACTGACGCAACAGCGCTTTCTCCCAAAATGGCCAAGTTCATCGAGAGTCTCCGGGAACGTGAAATCACGGGATCGGGAAGTGCGCCGACTATGCCGCAAGCCGCGACATCCGTTGATTTGAATGCCGTTCCTCAACAACAGGCGGCAACCTCCGTCGACATGAACGCTGCTCCGCAAGCACCTGCAGCACCAGTACAGCCGGCAACTGCACCATCAGTACTTAAACCTTCATCGGAAGCCAAGCCTTCTTCGACGCCTGCTACGGCTGACCAAACTTCAAGAGATCTCGCACCGCTTGCCAAAGAGAACGATGCAGAAGCTCCACCGTCTAAATCCACGGGAGACACGCCACTCGCACCCAAATCGTCATCGCAAGTGGCTGAACTGCGCGAATCGATCATCTCTCAAAAGTCCGACGGCCAATCGGATGATTGGCATCCAATCGGCGAGAAGAAATCACCGCGAAAGGTAGATCCGCAGTTCTCTGCCGAACTCGACGATTTCAAAACAGAAACGATCAGGCATAAATCCGATTCGGAGCGCCATCTGACCCTCGAAGAGATGGCGGCAATGGACCCGGATCTACTACT
This sequence comes from Candidatus Melainabacteria bacterium, assembly GCA_003963305.1. Classification (NCBI taxonomy): domain Bacteria; kingdom Bacillati; phylum Candidatus Melainabacteria; species Candidatus Melainabacteria bacterium. The sequence goes on from RXJR01000011.1 coordinate 63,192, forward strand.
GGCGCCTCAGACTCCGCAGCAGCAGTCAATAAGGCGACTGAAAAATGCTGGTGGCATACATGCCGAAATTTACATCCCCATCTATCTAATTTGCATTGGTTTGAGCTGGGTGACGGAGCAGTCGGCGGTGTCTGGAACATTCAGAGATGCTGGTCAGCGTGTCGAAAGTTCGCTCCAGCTCATCGCGCCTAAAACACTGGCTGAAAACTTTAGAGCCGGCGTGGATGCATTCGACGACCGCGATATCAAACTGCATCCGTTCAATCCGAACAAACCAAGGAGCATCGTTTCATTGCTGATCAGCCGAATACAGGCATTTTGCTCGGGGTTGTCCTCCGCGTTCAGCCGTATTCCAGGTACGATTGCGTCCTCCACAGCGAACAATCCATTAGCGCAGGTGATGGTTTTACTGAGCTATCTTTCGGTGTTCAGCCTGGCGCTGATGATCTACTTCAGGTTCAAGCGCTCTACCAGCTGGATAATCGCGGACTTCATATTGCTTCCAATCGGCCTCGTTGCTGCATCAACTGTTATTACAGCTGTATTAATCTCAGTGTTATCAATGTCTGTCTCTCTTGGCGCCGGTATTGTTTCCAACACAATCGTCTTGTACACGACCCTCGCAGTAGTACTATGCGTCTCAGACATGGCCCGACGCACCTTTTTCAGACGAAAGAACCAGTAGGCAAGCTACTTCATCATTGAAAGTGCCAGCATTTGCTGGTAAATCTTCGAGTCCATTGTCGCTAAAAATTTCCGCCCATCTTTCAATTCGCAAAGAGCGCAAACCTCTTTACGGTTGCCGCCCAGAGCCAGACCAGCAAGCATGCCCACCGGTCCCAGCACGAGTGAGCCAGCCAACCCCCAACCGAGGGTGCCGGCGACTTTCTTGACGCTTTCTTCTGTCTGTAGAGTCAAACTCTTAATTTCGCCCTGTAGCTGAACAGTTTCAAAACCGCCCCAGAGCGCGCCCATGTTGAATTCATAATCTCCCGCGTCGATGTCTCCAGCCAAAACTTTGACGCCCTTGTTGTCGAAGATTTTTTCCAGCCTTTGCATGATTAACCTCAAAGCAGTGCTGAAATTATACCCGAAGGACGGTCCATTAATCTTTGCTCACCTGCACCACATCTGGTGCGATAAGCGGCCCGGCCAGCATTGCAATTGTTACATCAGACCGTTTTAGTCACGGCAGTTTTGGGCAGATCACTCTACATGAAGACTCAAGCCGAACCACCGCTAGTACCCGAAGAGACAGTTTGCGTTCCCTGGGAGGTCCTGACTGCCTCGGCCGAGCAGGCCCTGACAAACAAGAACTACTCAGAAGCCGAGACAATGGCACTGTCAGCCCTCGAAGAAGCCGAATCGTTTGACCAGAACGATGGCAGGCTGGCCATGACGCTCGAAAGTCTGGCTGAAATCTACTATTTGCAGCAAAAGTACGCTCTAGCAGCGCCAATCTGCCGCCGGTTGATTTCGCTCTATTCCAGGACTCTGGGCGAAGACCATCTTGATACGGGCATCATCTCTCACAACCTGGCCATGATTTATCACTCCGCCGGCAAGCTGCTTCAGGCAGAACCGCTGTATAAGCAAGCGCTCGCCATCAAGACCAAAGCCATGGGTGCCAAACACCCTCAGGTTCTGACCTTGCTGGGACACTACACGACTTTGCTTTATCAAACAAACCGTGGACCAGAGGCCGAAGCCTTGCGCGCCTCAGCAATTGCCATATCGTCGGGTCGTTTCTCACGCTCCGGTCGCTGGGAAGCAATTTAAGCGATTCGTTTCAGCAAACCTTCTTCTCGCGTTGCAGAGCAGTGGCTTGCTCTCGGTAGCTTACGGCGAGAGCATTTTTTACCTGCCTGGCGGTTTGGAAGCGAGCCTCAGGCATCTTCTGCAAAAGTGCAAAGACAATGTGCTCTAAAGCTTTTGGCACTCGGCGGTCCGGGCAAGCTTGTTCAAATCGCGGCGGCATTTCCTGAAGATGCCTGGCGATACACTCCATGGCGCAAGAGCCTCCTGCGGCTTGCTGCCCTGTCAAAGCCTCATACATGACGCACCCAAGCGAATAAAGATCGCTGCGTGCATCCAGCTTGCCGCCGCGACATTGTTCGGGACTCATATAGGCGGGACTGCCGGATACTTCGAAACTGTCAGTCAGTTGAGCCTGAATGCTGGATTGCGGCGGGGGCAGAATCTTAGCCAGACCAAAGTCGATCAATTTGACTGTATCAAAACCGATACTGTTGGGGAGAAGCACAATGTTACTCGGTTTGATATCGCAGTGAATGATGTCTTTGGCGTGAGCAGCGATGAGTGCGTCGCAAACCTGCTCGAAAATGCTGTAAAAGCGATCTATGCTCAGATGTCGATCTCGCCGCAAAATACTTTCGAAGGAAACCCCTTCAATGTAATCCATTACAAGAAAAGACTGCCCCTCTCTTGTGACACCGAAGTCGAGAATCTGCACAGTGTTCTGGTGAACCAGAGCTGACGCTGCTTTTGCTTCTTCCTGAAACAGGCGAACAACGCGGCGATCCGAGGCAAGCTGAGGCAGCAAAACTTTGATTGCCACTACTCTGTCTGTGTGCAGATGCAAAGCTTTATAGATGCGTCCCATGCCACCCCGCCCAATCTGGGCTTTAATCAAATACTTATCGGCGAAAGTATCACCGATCGAAAGAACAGCAGGCTGATCGCCATCGAAGATTACGTCACCAAGCTTAGCGGCGTACTGCTGGCGTAACTTCATTCCGCTTTGAACCGGAGCATCCGCAAGAAACAAAATCTCGAGCACTTCACGCATCTTCATTCTTAAGACATCGATATGCCAACCCATTTCGACGGCTATTTCTTCGTTCGTCAAGCCCTGCTCCATGTAGCAAAGCAGATCGAGATTTTCTGCCGTCAATCTGGGCGGCTCCTGAGGTTTTTTTACAGCATTGACTTGCTGCGTCTTCAAAAGACGCTCTGCGATGCGGCGATCAAGCCAGGTGCCACCATCGTGCACGGTTCGTATCGCGTCAGCCAGTTGAGCGGTCGGAACGTCCTTGAGGCAATAACCATCAGCTCCAAATCCCATTGATGCAAGAATGTCGTCATCACCATCATGAGAAGTGAGCATAATCAACCGAGTCAAAGGCAGATGTGATTTGATCTGAAAACCAGCTTCGATGCCGTTTGTACCAGGCAAACCAATATCCATGAGAATGACATCTGGTTTCAATTCAAGGGACTTTGTGATCGCCGCCGTGCCGTCTTCGACTTCACCGACGATGGCAAAGTTCGGCACTTTCTCAAGGAAGAGTCGCAGTCCCAGTCGAACAATTTGATGATCTTCTACGATCAAAATTCTGATCACGCCTACATTGCTCATGCCTGGCTCTCCACGAATAAGGTAATAAAGCCGCGTGCTCAACCATCATCGCGATGACAGAGTTGCTAACTGGAACTCAACGATTTGATCTTTCAGGAAGGTTTCTGTTGCGAGACTGTTTCAAGCTCTGCGCAGTGCTCTTTGGGTCACCCGGCTCCCGTGGCAAAGTGATCCTGATGGTCGTACCTTCGTTCACTTTACTGAGACAAGCTATGTTTCCGTTCTGCTCTTCTACAAAACGCCTACAGAGATCTAATCCGATACCAAAACCATCAGGTTGATAGCGCCGGGGCTTCTCGGCACATTGCAAAAAAATGGAATCGAGCAGTTCAGGTTCTACACCAATGCCGGTATCAGTTACCGAAAGAACAGACTGGTTAGACAAGTTTTCGAATTTTATCGTCACGCATCCCCCAGAGGGAGTAAACTTAACTGCATTGCTCAAGAGATTCAGCATCACTTTCCGCATTGCAAGCGGGTCAGCGTAGAGCACATCTTCTGTCGAAAATGATTTTACAAATCGAATTTTCTTAGCCGCCGCCTCCGCCACAATTTCATGCAGAGAGTCGGAGACCAATCTTCCAACGTTCACATCGGTTTGCACAAAAGTATCAAAACCATTTTTAAATCGATAAAGATCGAGCACGTTATTAATCGTGCGCAAGAGAGTCTGATTACTCAGACAAATCTGCTTGAGCAAATTGCGCACGTCATCGGGAACGGTTTCAGTTTCAATCAGAATAGATAAAATGCGTTGAGCACCGACGATTGGAATGCTCAGCTTATGAGCCAGCATAGCGATAAAGTGCTCTCGCTCTTCCATCAAACGCAGTTGCATAACAGCGCGATCGGCTCTGCATCTTTCAATCGCGTACTGGATCACACGCACCAGTGATTCGGAGGTGGCACGGCCCTTGACGAGAATATCTTGGGCGCCGTTTTGCATGGTCTCAATCGCCACTTTATTGTCTATTGAAGCGGTAAGAACCACGACAGGAATGGTTTGCCGACATTCTCGAATTCTGCGCAGCGTCTCTATACCGTTGCTGTCGGGAAGTTCGAGATTAAAAAGGACGGCATCAAAGCTATGATCAGCCAGCTCACGCAATGCGGCGTCGAGATTAGTGACCCACACGATACCGATTTTACTGAAAGCAGATTGGTCTTCTGCGAGCAGATTAAGCAGATGATTAGCATCAGCTCGATCGTTTTCAATCAGCAGCACTTGAACTGACGCATTAGGATTCGTCATTGCTTACCTTCGTAATCTGTCAGGGTCACTTGTACGAGTATAGATGGACAAATCAACCATATCGTCACCACGGCGGGTGATTTTGGCATCACCCATAGGCACGGTCTGATTTGTACTCCTGACCACACTCAGGTTTCAAACTGCTCGTCTGAGTAATTTAGCTGTTTTGCTCGGCGATATCAGACACGACAGGGATTTGCAGACGACGCCCCTTATAAGCGCAGTACATAAGGTAAATATTGCCGCCGAAATAAACAAGCGAAACCAACAGCCCCAATAAAGCAGGGATGAATCCGAGGAAACCCAAAAACGGAATCACGCCAAGCGTAAAGGCAACCATGGTCAAAACAAGGTGAATTCCAACAAAGCCCACATTGAGAACAAGACTTTGAACGGCGTGACGGCGCAGATACTTGTTGCTCTTAGGTTCAGTGACCAACCAGACGATCGAAAAAATAATATTTGCTCCGATCAATGGAACATAAGCCAGGGCAGAGGCGATATTGTTATCCATATCAAACAGCTTTGTTTTGACCAGTAATTCATTGCCGGTTGACGAGCGCGTTGAAGGCAAATCGTCCATGTTTCTACTCCGTTTTAGTGACGGCGTCTATTGTAGTACTTTTGGAACTGCCAATTCGCAAAAAATGATCTGCCTGGCTGTTTAAAATCAGGTCTGGTTTATAGGCTCGAATCAATTCAATCATGGTTTTGATGGCGTTTTTATCGAAAACATTGACGTTGGCTTCTGCGCATACTTTATCGTCAAATTCCACGAAGCGCAGGAGTATGGAGCGCCCAGGAGCATATTCGGAAACGTTCTTGTAGGTTGTCGCCAACTCGAGCTTTCTGAAGCTGTTAAAACTTATTGCCCACGCCTCTTGCCCGGGGTAGAGGAAAACAACACGATCAGTGAAGACCTGAATAGTTTGCGAGGATTGCCGGAATGAAATTACCAGAAAGATAGTCAGCAAAAATATTCCCAGGCAGCTGATCATAGCCTGATGTCCGACGACCCCAGCCAGTGCTACAACACCGCCAAATGCGATCATGCCTCTGCATACCCAGATGACAGAGGCGTCCGGCTTGAAGACTTTGACCAGTTCACCCATGCTATGACCGCTCCTGACCCACTATCAGTTTAAACGAAAACCGCCGCGTGGACCACCGGTTGCAAATTACACCATATACAGTGGCAAATCGACACATGCAAACCGAACACAGTGCATCGACAGCTGCACGAATACAAAAGCACGTCCCCAAAAGCACATCCCCAAAAGCGCATCCACAAAGGCTCGTCCACAAGAGCACATCCACAAAGGCTCCTCCACAAGAGCACTTCGACAAAGCACATCCACAACAGCGAATTGCCCGTTCTATCGCTTCCTTACTCAGCCACAGTTATCTTGTATTACAAAGCAGGTTCCCACGTTCAACCCTCCTGGCGGTCTATAGTATAATCCGTGCCCAATCACCGAATCAGTCACGCTCAGCGGCGTATCGAATGCAGCAATGGGGATAAGAAACATGCAATACAGGAAGCTCGGATCATCCAATATCAACGCATCAGTCATCACATATGGTGCGTGGGCAATCGGCGGAACGATGTGGGGCGGCACCGACGAAAATGCGTCCATCGCTTCGATTCATGCAGCTTTCGACGCCGGCGTAACAACGATAGACACTGCTCCCATCTACGGTTACGGCTACAGCGAGGAACTGGTAGCAAAGGCTATCGGCAACCGTCGCGACAAAGTGCAGATTTTGACCAAGTTCGGCTTGCGCTGGGATTGCGAAGACGGAAACCACTTTTTCGATTTAGACGAGCAGGGCAAGAAAGTAAAAATCTACAAAAACGCCAGAAAACAGAGCATTTTGAAAGAGTGCGAAGATAGCTTGAAGCGGTTAAAAACCGACTACATCGACTTATATCAGTGTCATTGGCGAGACACCAGCACTCCGCTGGAAGAGACGATGGATGCTTGCGCTCAGTTGCTGAAAGAAGGCAAGGTACGCGCCATCGGGGTGAGCAATTTTACAGCCGAGGACATAGAGATCTGCAATCGCATCGTGCCAATTGCCTCCAATCAACCGCCTTACAGTATGGTTTTGCGCGACATAGAAAAGGACGTCTTGCCTTATTGTCGCGAGCACAACATAGCGACAATAGTCTACAGCCCGCTGCAACGGGGCTTGCTGACAGGCAAATTCAAACCGGATCACAAATTTGCAGCAGGTGACCATCGCGCCTCCACAGCACAATTCCAACCTCAATTCATCGAACGAGTAAACAAATTTCTAGTTGAACTCAAGCCAATTGCAGCGAGGCACAACACCAGCACAGGCAACGTCGTCTTGAATTGGACGATTCAACAACCAGGAATAACCATCGCTCTCGTGGGAGCACGTGACGCGGCCCAGGCAATCGAAAACGCAAAAGCAGCTGAATTTTCCCTGACGGCTGAGGAACTCGGAACCATTGACAAACTACTGGAGCAATTCACAAAAGTGCAGGCTTGATGTCAAAAGGCGGCACACCTGACCGGTATTCCACATTTCTGCGTTAACTATTGCCCCAGCCTGTTTAAGTTTGCTGCCCAAGTTGGTAGAACTAATAAGAGGGATTTTTCGTCTTGGGGGGCGAATTGGGTTTGGCACAGGCGTCGTTAATCGGATGCACCATTGCAGACCGCTACATAATCGAAGACGAGATTGGAGCGGGCGCGCTTGGCAAGGTCTATCGAGCCAGACACAAGGCGCTCGAACGTCTTGTGGCGGTCAAAGTCTTATTTGAAGACCTCAAGGGCAATGAAAACAGCTTCCTGCGATTTCAGCGCGAAGCCCAAGCAGCGAGTTCTCTCAACCATCCAAATATAGTCACGATTTTCGATTTCGGGTTACAAGACAACACCTATCCCTTCCTTGTGATGGACTATTTGCAAGGAGACAACCTCAAAGACGTGATTGCAAAGCGTGGAAGGTTGCCGCTGTATCGAGCCTTTCCCATTCTTATTCAAACAGCCGAAGCACTTGCTCATGCGCACAGCCGCGGCATCTTGCATCGGGATATAAAACCGGACAACATCATTTTGCTGCGCAACGACCTGGTCAAAATAGTCGATTTTGGTATAGCCAAGCGCATCAATGAGCGCCGCAACGACAAACTGACGATGGACGGACAGGTGGTCGGAACGCCGGCTTTCATGAGCCCTGAACAGGTCCTCAACGCCAATCTCGATGCTCGGTCCGACATATATTCATTCGGCGTACTGACATTCAATCTGGTCACAGGAGTCTTGCCCATCATCGGCAGAACACCAGTCGAGACAATGAGTGGACACGTCAGCAACGAACCTCTGACGCTCACGGCAGCTTGCCCCGGCGTTTCCTTCCCTCAAAGTTTGCAAGATTTGATCAGAAAAATGATGAAGAAGTATCCCGACGAGCGATACAGATCGATGGACGATGTAAAAGCTGAACTGGAATGGCTTGCTAAAGCTTATAAGTAGCGAAAATTCGACCAGTCTAATATCATTGAGCCGTCAGCGTGACAAAGGCTCCAATGCGCATCGGTCAATTTCTGATACTAACAATCTCGTGCCTGGCGCTTCTCAGCTCGTGCAGCGTGGAGGCAAATGACAGAGTCATAGCGCCTTTTTCCATGAAAACAGTCTCGTATGTGCCTAAGCTGCACGACGAGGCGCACCTGATGGACTTATACATACCAGCGAAAGCGGTTAAACCGATGCCCGTGATCCTCTGGATCCACGGTGGTGCCTGGCTGATGGGCAATAAAGAAGATACGCCGGCCTTGTTTTTCATGAAGTCCGGATACGCAGTTGCCAGTATCAACTACAGATTCAGCACCGCAGCAATCTTCCCCGCCCAGATTGAAGACGCAAAAGCGGCAGTACGATGGTTGCGCGCCAACGCCGATAAATATCATCTCGATCCCGACCGCATAGCAGCTTTCGGCAATTCTGCAGGGGGTCATCTGGCCGCCTTGCTAGGCACCACAGGTGATGTCAAACCGCTGGAAGGTAATTTAGGCAATGCCAACCAGAGCAGCAAGGTGCAGGCGGTTGTAGACTGGTGCGGTCCAAGCGATTTTATTAGCATTGAAGAACAAGGTGATGCCAACAACCAGCTCCGCCCTGGCGATCCCAAAGGTCCAGTAGCCAAACTATTCGGCGGCTTACCCAGCAAAAAACCTGAGCTGGCAGCATCAGCCAGCCCGATGACTTTTGTCAGCAATGACGACCCGCCCTTCCTGATCATGCACGGAGATCACGACAATGTCGTACCGATCAAACAGAGTTCCGATTTCTACGAAGTTTTGAAAGCGGCAAAAGTGAAAGTCGTTTATCACGTCGTCAAAAATGGGGGGCACAATTTCTTTTCCCCAGAGAATCTCCAGATCGTGGAAAACTGGCTGAAACTGAATCTGCGCAAATAGAAACTTTCTGCTCATCTGTTGCGTCATCAGAGCGATTGCTCAATGAGGACAGAGTTTATGAAGAACGCCAACGACGCGCAACCGGACCGGCAAATCGAACTGCCGGTAGAAGACGGGCTGACCAACATAAAGAGCGTTTCGCAACGTGCCGATGAGCTCTTACTGGCAGAGAAATTTGCCGAAGCAGAACAGCTGTATCGTGAGTTATGCCTTGGTCTTGAGGTACTGCTGGGCGCAGCCCACCCGGACGTGGCTGAAGTACGACATAAATTGGCCGCCGCTCTCAGCGGTCAGGGCAAAACTGATGAAGCCGCCGCTCAAGAACAGAGCGCTCAGATCATCAAATCAGCTTTGAACCACTAGAATTTACTTACTCTTGCTCAAGTGAATGACCTTGTTTGCTGAGTCAATTGAATATTGAAATTCGCGAAAGAAAGTCTGCCCCAGCAAGGGGTAAGGCGCGACAGACTTTCCACCGATAGCGCATGGCACATCTTTGACTTCAAGCGTCCCCAAACGCAAGGTGCCAATGGAACCCATTTGCGCGCTGGAGCCGCCTCCCACCCCCTGCACCGGAATCACCTGGGCGTTAGGCGGAGGTGAAATTCCGACTTTAGCGGCTTGCTCAGAGGTGAAGAAACAGATACCAGCGCCAGTATCGAAAATCATCTTACATGGCACGCCGTTTAACTTTGCTTCCACAACGATCATCGAAGTGGTGCCGGTGTAAGGAACGTTGTAGACATATGTTCCATTTGCACTGACCGTAGTTGAACCCTCTGGACCGAGAGGCGCTGGCTTGGCTGTTTTTGATGACGAAGCAGTCTCTGTCGACGCTCCGGACCCAATACGCTTGAAACCGATTGTGTTGTTAGCATCATCGATGCTGTACTCGAATCCGGAATAGAAATCACGCCCCAGTAATGCCACTACCTGCGGTACCTTCGTGACCCCAATTTTGAAATTCTTTCGTTCGATACGACCGACCTTGAGAGTGGAAGGCACACGCCACATCGGCTGCATACCTGCCTTACCGACTCCACCGCTCATGCCGTCGGGTGGACGATCGGGAACGCTCATACCGAGTTCATTGAGCATGCCTTCACTGAAAAAACATGTATCCGCCCCTGTATCGAAAATCATTTTGACAGGATGTTGATTCAATTCCGCATCAATTAAAATGTGCGCGCCCTGTCGATGAAATGGAACCCATGTCTCGCGCGGCAAGTTCGCCACTTCCGGTGGTCCCGAAAGATTCTTGATGGCCAGCGCACTCATTTTTCCAGCTTCACTGGTCGGCGCCAGCTTGACGATACTTTCATATAGATGTTTAGCTCGTTCATATTCGCGCATCTGCTGCGCCGTTAACGCGGCGTAATAAGCGATGTTCAAATCGCCTATCGGTCCCTGCAAACAGCGCTTAAAACAAGCGTTGGCGGCAGCATAATTGCGCTGCTTATAGTACGCCACTCCGTCGTCGCAATCAGACGCATAAGCTTGCGAAATAATTAGAGACTGGAAGAGCATGCAGCTTGCCACTGCCAATAGGAAACGATTCACAGCCGTTATCAACCTCGCCATGCTGTTCTTAGGACCTGTTTTTGATATGTACCCAGGCATCATTGGATTTGTTCATTAATGAGCTGGACCGCCTGCTCAGCTCTGCGCACGCCTTGTTTTGCGGCTTTTTCGTACCAGAAAAGCGCCTTCTCTATATCTTTATCGCGCCCGCGGCCGGAATGATAAATCACAGCCAGGTCGTACTGAGCACGCGCCGAACCATTTTCTGCGGCGCACTGATACCACTTGAATGCGTCATCAAGCAGATCTTGCTCTTCATAAATCAAAGCAAGCGCGAACATCGCGTCGACGTCGTTCTGCCCCGCCGCAAGCTCAAACCAGTGCCGGGCCAGGGCAGCGTTGCGTTCAACGCCCTGACCATTCTGATACATGGTAGCAAGGTTGTGCTGGGCCACTGCCGCCCCCTGACGAGCGGCCAGTTCATAGTAGTAGGCAGCTCGCGACCAGTCGCGCTGCACTGCTTCACCTTTCATAAACTGAAACGCCAGCTGCACCTGCGCCTCAATCTCACCACGGTCAGCGGCGGCTAAGAGCGTTTCAAGATCCGTCCATTCAGACATATATCTCGCTTGTAACTGACTCCATGCCAAGTGTCACACAAGCACCCTGTTTACATTTGTGAGCCGCGCCTGCAAGCCGTATCGTATCGCTTTACGTACAAGCATTGCGCGCAAACATAATAAATGGTTATTTTGCTTGGATATGATTGCCGTTCTTAGTACTCTTAGTGAGGTCAGGACCGGGGAGGACCAGCAAAACTTCAGCAGTTGCCTGGAATGTTTGCTGGCTTCATATCCATTTTGGGGTGATCAGCGAGATGTGCGGACTAATTGCCGTCGCGGGGAGTACTAACTCAGCGCTAGAGACATTCGCCGGTCTGATGAATCTTCAACATCGTGGGCAAGACGGCGCCGGGATACTGTCGGTTGACAGCAAGAAATCAGGCGGATTTCACCTGCAAAAGGGAAGCGGACTGATTGAGAATGTTTTTTCAGAGCGCTCCTTCAAAAATTTGACTGGCGCTGCAGCGATCGGGCATGCTCGATACGCAACCATCGGTCGAGACGATCCAAACCTATTACAACCGTTTCTAGATTATGAAACCGGCATCGGGCTCGGACACAACGGCAACATCGTCAATTTCTATTCGCTGCGCGAAGAAATTTTGAAAAAGAGTGTCGGTCGAGTACCGCTCGAGTCCGACTCCGCGCTCGTTCTCAAGTTGCTGACAGACAGTATCGGCACAAAGAAAGTTGAACCGGAATCAATCTTTGCCGCAATCAAAGTGGCAATGGACAAGCTCGTAGGCAGCTATTCAATAGTATGCCTGACACGCGGTGGCGACATTTTCGGATTCAGAGATCCAAACGGCATCCGACCGCTGGTATTCGGCTGCAAAACGACTGTTGAAGGCGATAAAGTCTACGCCATAGCGAGCGAATCAATCGCGCTCAACTTTTTGGAATATGAAAATCTCGAAGAAATTCAACCTGGCGAGGCGATCTATATTTCCGCAACGGGCAAAGTAACTCGCCGCATGATCAAGCCGGATTCCTACTCCCCATGCATGTTTGAGTGGGTCTACTTCGCACGGGTAGAAAGTGAATTCGGCAAGCAATCGGTTTACGAAGCACGCTTCAGACTGGGACTGATTCTTGCTGAGCGCATCAAGTCACTGGGAATCGAAGCCGATATCGTAGTGCCTGTGCCGGAAACTTCGCGAGTAGCAGCGGTAGCACTGGCCGAAGGTTTGAAGCTGCCCTTCAGGGAATTGCTGATCAAAAACCGCTATATCAACAGAACATTTATTCTTGATGGTCAACAATCGCGGCAAGAAGCCATTCGTCGCAAACTCTTCCCGATTGCAGCCGAGTTCAAAGACAAGCGCTGCATTGTCGTTGATGATTCGATCGTGCGAGGAAACACGGCCAAGCAGATAGTCAGATTGATCAAACAAGCGGGCGCAAAAGAAGTGACACTTGTCTCCTCCTGCCCACCTATCAACAGCCCGTGCTACTACGGCATCGACTTCCCCAGCGCAAGCGAGCTGGTCGCCCACAACAAATCAGAAGCAGAAGTTGCTGCTGATCTCGGTTGCGACAGAATAGTCTTCCAAACGGTACAGGGTCTCAAGGACGCCCTCGAACAGCAGTCTCTGTGCACAGGTTGCCTGACTGACAGTTATCCGACAGACATAAATTCCGGTCGTGAATTTGAAACGAGAAGACTGCAAGATCGAAATGACGATCGCGCTCTCACGCCAGCAAAACACTCATCGTGCTAAGGAGAAGCAGGTGAATCAAAGCAAACCGGAGTCACTTCAATTAGCCTACGAAGGCTCGGTGAAGCGAGTCTACAGTTCAGCCGACCAATCAGAGAGACTATGGTTCGAGTTTACCGATGATTACTCGGTATTCGACTGGGGCAAGATGCCTGACACGATCGCTCATAAAGGACGCGCCCTGGCGCTTATGGGCGGTTACTTCTTTAACCGTCTGGCAGACCAAAACTTCTGGAAATCGCTGCCTGCTTCTGCGCACTTGCAGAACCTTGATCAAACCTGGCTGAAAGAACGCTTAAACCATGCGGTTTTTCAGAAGCTAGAAAAGGAAGGAGTGCCCACGCACTTCAAATCACTGGCGCAAGCAGGAGCAACAGTTTCCGATTACAAATCGGCAGCGGCAAGCCCGGAGCCAGTTCTCATGGAAGTTTTGAAGGCTGCTGTCTTCAGACCGGAACCTCGCAATATTAACGGCAGCACGATCTACTTTTACAACAACGATGTCACTGCAAACCGCCGCCTGATTCCACTGGAAATCGTTTTTCGCTTCGGCATGCCAGCCGGCAGCTCACTGATTGAGCGCCTGGAAAGAGATCCAGGTTACGTGCATGCCCTCGGTCTGAAAGAGATTCCCGCACCGAATTCCTTCTTTCCCCACCCGGTCATTGAGCTTTACACCAAGCTCGAACCAAAAGACCGACTGCTCTCCTTCCAGGAAGCGGCTCTCATGGCTGATTTAGACGGCAAGACTTTCGAAGACATGATCGAGCTGGCTACTGATATTGCCCTTGGTCTATACGTCATTTTTGCTGAGCGTTCAATTGAACTGTGGGACGGCAAAGTCGAGATGATTCTTGCCGACGGAGTGCCGGTGCTGGCAGACAGCATCGGTCCGGATGAACTGCGATTGATTCACAAAGGCGCCCACCTCTCAAAAGAGATGATCAGACAGATCTATCGAGGCAGCGTTTGGGAAGCGGCTATCAAAGATGCCCAGGCACGCGCCAAAATTTTGCCTAACAAAGGTTGGAAACACATCTGCAAGGTTGACCTGGGCGCGTCGCCTGAGCCACTTTCACCGCCGGACAAAAACCTCGTAGACAGACTCTACGGCGTTATCGCCAATCATGTTATAGGTGAACCGGTATTCGCCGATCATCCCTCGCTGGATCAGTACGTGCAATCGATGCCGGTCAAGCCTGGCGACAGAGATTGCCAGCACGACGACAAAAAATCAGCTGTTGAATCTGCTGCTCAGGGAGCAAGGAAGAACTAAATCGCATGTTGCCTGAATACCCACTTAAAATTCTGGTTGTAGGCAGCGGCGGTCGCGAACACGCTCTGGCGTGGAAAATTGCCAAAAACAAAAGCGTCGAAAAAATCTTCTGCGCCCCCGGCAATGGTGGCACAGCCGGAGAAGCAAAGTGTGAAAACGTTCCGATCGGCGTCATGGATTTTGCCGGGCTGGAAAAATTCGCCCTGGAAAACAAAGTCGACCTGGTTGTAGTCGGTCCAGACAATCCGCTTGCCGACGGTATCGTCGATGCTCTGGAGAAAGCAAATTTGCGTGTTTTCGGTCCAACCCGAGAACAGGCCAAACTCGAGTGGAGCAAAGCTCACGCCAAGAAATTCATGGATCGTCTCGGTCTGCCGACACCCCGCTATCTCATTTGCAATTCACATGAAGAAGCAAAGAAAGCTGCCACCGAAAACCCCTGGGCTCAGGTTGTTAAGGTCGATGGACTGGCGCTGGGAAAGGGTGTCTTCGTCTGCGATAACGAAAGCGAAGTTTTAGACGCACTGCAAGAAATTTTTGGCAAGAGAAGTTTTGGCACCGCCGGCGAAACCGTACTACTGGAAGAAAAAATTGTCGGTGAAGAGTTGTCGCTGCTCATGCTATGCGATGGCAAGACCCTGATAGAGTTGGCTCCCTGCCAGGATCACAAACGTCGCTTTGATGGCGACAGCGGTCCGAACACTGGCGGCATGGGGGCATATTCGCCGGTCGAGCTCTATGAGCGCCATAAATCTCAAATCAAGACAAAGATTGTCGAACCGCTGCAGAAGGCACTTTCCTCAGGAGCACTCTCATTTAAGGGCGTCCTTTACGCAGGCATCATAGTTTCAGAATCCGGACCGGAAGTACTGGAATTCAACGCCCGATTCGGCGATCCCGAAACTCAGGCGCTCATGCCCAGACTCAAATCAGATTTACTGGAAGCGCTCTGGGCCTGCACCTGCGAAGGGCTGAACAACATAAAAATGGAATGGATCGCTCAGAGCAGTTGCTGTGTCGTGGCAGTCGGAGAAAAGTATCCGGCCGCTTCTTCCAAAGGGGAAACAATTACGACAGCGCCGCACCCCGGCACCGTAATTTATCAAGCCGGCACTAAGTTCGTCGACGGTCACGTCATTACAGACGGTGGCAGAGTGCTGGCTGTAGTGGCCACGGCGCCGACAATGGAAGCAGCTGCAAAAACCTGCTATGCCGCGCTGGAAAAAGTCTCGTTCAATGGTATGGACTATCGCAAAGACATCGCAAGGAGAGCCTTCAAGCAATGTCTATCCAGTTAGCAATCTTCGTCTCTGGACGGGGATCAAACATGGAAGCGATTTTGAAGTCCATAAAAAATGGCGAATTAGACGCATCGGTCGAACTTGTCTTTTCAAACGACCCGCATGCTAAGGCGCTGGAAACAGCCAGAGAATATGGAGTAAGGACGGCAGCTATTTCCAATGCCGGTCTTAACCGAACTGCGCATGAAGACAAAGTGCGAGAGCTTCTCCAGACAGTCAGTTTTGACTACATCATTCTGGCCGGCTACATGCGTATTCTCTCTCCTAAGTTCCTCAACCACTTCAGAGACCCTCGCGGTTTCTTCCGGGTGATCAATATCCATCCATCGCTCTTGCCCGCGTTCCCCGGCAAATCTGCTTACGAAGACGCGTTCAACTACGGTGTAAAAGTCTCCGGCATCACGGTACATCTGGTCGACGAGCAGGTCGATCATGGCGCCATACTGGCCCAGCAATCTTTTCCGCGCTTGCCGGAAGACACGCTCGAAACTTTCAAGGCTCGCGGTCTGGCCGTCGAGCACGCACTTTATCCTTCCGTGCTCAGAGATATTTCCAACAACGGTATCAAAATAGACAATTTTGTCAGGGAGTCAATCGAGACATGAGTCAGACACAGGGTACCGCCCAAACTGCAAACAGTTCAGCGAAAGCCGACAAGACCCTGTTGTGGTGCCTGTCAGTTATTCCTAAAACTGACTATTCATCTTTTCCACAATATTGGGTGCGTATTCCAGAGTCGTACAAAGACCAGCAAGACGAGCTGGTAAGCGCCCTGCGCGAAGTGCTCATCGATCCGCTGCAAGAAGAGTTGTGGGTAGCAAAACCAGAGGAAAGAAACGCCTGGGTTGCTCAGTGGAACAAGAGCGGTTACAGATGGTGGGCGGAGAAGCAGTTTCTGCCGGGTGTTACCGACAACCTGGCTCACACAGTTCAAGAAGCCCTGGAATTAAAGAAGTTTCCCGGGGTGATGGTTGCTTCTGGAGCTGGATATATCTTCCGCGACCGATTGATGAGCGCAGATGACGCGGCTAACTTACGCAGAACACTGACGATGCACAAAATCTATAGCGATGTTGAGGCTGTGGAGAAAGAGAGCCGTTACACGATCTATCACCCACTGGCTGACCTCTTTAAGGTGCACGATCTCTCAGCCGATTGTGCAGACGAATTCTTGAACTTTCCCAACGTGCACTTGCCGGAGCCACCGCCTACAGTGCCGGTAGATCTGGAACTTGATGATGCCGGGCTCGAAAAACTGAGCAAAGATCGGCTGCTGGCGTTGACGCTACATGAGATGCGCACGATCAGAAATTATTTCCGCCAGAAACAAGTACAGAAGCTCAGATCAAGCCGCGGATTGCCGAGCAGCCCTACTGATGTCGAGCTGGAAGTTCTCGCTCAAACATGGTCTGAGCACTGCAAACACAAAATCTTCAACGCCACCATCTCGCACATAGATTTCGGCTCAGGCAGCCGCAACAAAGTAGTGGTGAAGAGCCTCTACAAAACCTACATTCAAGGTCCGACCAAAGAGCTGATGGCATCACGAAAAGATCTGCTGTCGGTCTTCAAAGACAACAGCGGCGTGGTGAAGTGGAACGACGAATTCGCCGTTTGTTTCAAGGTTGAAACGCACAATTCGCCGTCGGCGCTCGAACCTTATGGCGGCGCCTTGACAGGCATTCTCGGCGTCAATCGCGACATTCTCGGCACCGGTCTTGGTGCAAAACCGATATTCAATACAGACATCTTCTGTTTTGCTTACCCGTCATCCGACCTGCCCGTGCGTCCCAAACTGCTGCCGGCGAAAGCGATCATGGACGGAGTGCGCAAAGGCGTAGAAGATGGCGGCAACAAGAGCGGCATTCCAACGGTGAACGGGGCAATCTTTTTCCATCCCGGTTATCGAGCCAAGCCGCTCGTATTCTGTGGCACCGGCGGGGTCTTGCCGCTCGACGTACACGGTCAATGTGGTTACGAAAAACATACAAAGGTCGGTGACACAATTGTCATGGTCGGCGGACGGGTCGGCAAAGACGGCATCCACGGCGCCACCTTCTCCTCCGAGTCGCTGCATGAAGGTTCACCGATGTCAGCGGTACAGATAGGTGATCCGTTCACGCAGAAGCGAGTGCTCGACTTCATCATCGAAGCCCGCGATCAGGGATTAATCACAGGCATAACCGACAACGGCGCCGGTGGACTCTCTTCTTCAGTAGGCGAGATGGCGCAAATAACTAATGGCGCCTCAATCGAGCTCGACCAAATTCCAACCAAGTACCCGGGCTTAGCTGACTGGGAGTTGGTTGTATCCGAGTCGCAAGAGCGCATGACCCTCTCCACTACGTCGCTTGAGAAACTGCAAGCACTGGCGGAAAAACATCATGTCGAAGCAACTGCAATAGGCACGTTCCACGACAAAGGCTACTTCGAAGTGACCCGAGGCGGTCAACCAGTGGCTCTGCTCGACCTGGAATTTCTGCACGACGGGCTGCCACCACTCGAACTGGAAGCGGAGTGGCGACCATCCCAAATCACGATGACATCAGGCACGGTGCCAGCCGACCTGGGCAAATACCTGCTGTGCTTACTGTCGCATCCAAACATATCGAGCCGAGAGCATGTGATTCGCCAGTACGATCATGAAGTGCAGGGTATGAGCGTGATCAAGCCATTGATGGGCGAAAGACAGCAGGCTCCCTGCGACGCAGCCGTGATCATTCCAATTTATGGCGAATCGACGGGGCTTGCAGTCTCGAACGGTCTGAGCCCGCGGCTCAGCCATCACGACGCTCATCTGATGGCGATTTGTGCCGTTGACGAAGCGATAAGAAATATGGTCTGTGTCGGAGCCGACCCAGAAACGATTACATTGCTGGACAACTTCTGCTGGCCCGACCCGGTCGACGGTCCGAAAAACAGTCAGGGTAAATTGCTCCTGGCTATGCTGGTACGAGCCTGTCAGGGACTGGCTGAAGCAGTGCGTGCATACAAAGCACCGCTTATTTCAGGTAAGGACAGCATGAAAAATGACTTTGACGACGGTGTGGTCAGACTTTCGATTCCGCCCACACTGCTCATCTCCGGCATGGCACGTGTGCCTGATGTGAGCAAGTGCGTCTCTATGGATTTCAAACAGCCGGGCGACCTGATCTACTTGCTCCGCGCTGGTAAGCCAGGTCTGGCAGGCAGCCATTACGAAGAGATGCTCGGCTGGCAGTCGGCTTTGATACCACAAATAGATCTGACAAAAGCAGCAAAAATGTATCGCCAGTTCTATCAAGCAATTGAAAAAGGTCTGGTCAATTCTGCCCACGATCTTTCGGAAGGCGGGCTTGCAGTAGCGGTTTCCGAATGCATAATCGGCGGCGGCAAAGGCGCAAAGATAGACCTCACTCATCTTGCTGAAAGCGAGAAGAAGCATGGTGCAGCATCTCCGTTCCCATTCAGCACCGAGAAAGTGCTGAGCCGCATCGATACTATATTGTTCGCCGAAGGACCGGCCCAGTTGCTGGTCAGCGTTGACCCGTCACAAAAATCGGAATGGGAAAAGCTCTGGAAAGACTTCGACTGCCATGAGATCGGAGTGGTCGCGGACAAGCCTCGACTGACCGTGTGGGAAGGCGAAAAGACCGTCATCGACGTTGCTCTGATAGATCTGGAGCGCGCCTGGCGAACGGCTTTACCGTTTGATTAGTGGGGGAAATCGTGCACAAACCTGAAGCGATTGTTTTATGCGGTGATGGTATCAATTGTGATGCCGAAACGAGCTGGGCGCTCAACCTGTCTGGCTTCGAACCCAGACCCATGCACGTTTCAGACCTACTGGAAAACGCCGCCGTGCTTCAAGAAGCGCAGATGCTTGTGATACCGGGCGGCTTCTCGTATGGTGATGAGATCGCCAGCGGCAAAATCCTGGCCATCAAGCTCAAAGAAAGATTGCGCGATGCGCTCTACACCTATATTGAAGACGGAAAACTCGTTCTGGGAATCTGCAATGGCTTCCAGGTTCTGGTGCAGCTCGGGCTGCTTCCTTTTTCAGGAGAGAACGACCCGCGCATCGTCAGTCTCGTACGCAACACACAAATGAAGTTCATCAATCGCTGGGTCAAGCTGCAAGTCTTCCCAGACGTAAACAGCAGGTTTTTCACATCGCTTCGAGAGATAGAGCTGCCGATTCGTCACGGCGAAGGTCGACTGGCTCTGGAGACTGTCGACGGTGGTTCGACCGAATCAACCGAATTGACAGTGAAGCGGCTGGCACCGTTGCGATACACAGAGGAAGTGAACGGCAGTTTCGACCGCATCGCGGCGCTGACCAACCCGGCAGGCAATGTACTCGGGTTGATGCCGCACCCTGAAGCGTTTGTGCGCTGGACACAGAACCCGGCATGGACAAACCGCCAGGTGGCAATCAAACGATTCGAACGCGCCAACTCGATTGCCGAGATTCCGCATGGTTTAGCGATTTTTTCCAACGCGGCAGCATCGCTGAACTGATTGAAGGAGAGCACATGGAAAACACATACGCAGCGGCGGGAGTAGACGTATTAAAGGCGGAAGCGTTTGTCGGACGCCTGAAGAAAATCTCTCGGCGGCCAGGGCATGAAAAGCTCTGGGCAGGCGCAGGCGGTTACGCTTCTGTAGTGCCAATCTCAGACTCGCAAGCAGTCGCACTCACCACAGATGGTGTCGGTACCAAACTGCTTCTGGCAGTTGAGCTGGACAAACTGGACACAATCGGTATCGATCTCGTCGCCATGTGCGCTAACGACCTGATCTGCGTTGGTGCTCCACCAGTTTCTTTTCTTGATTATTACGCCACTTCAAAATTGGTAGACTCTTACGCAGACGATATCATCAAAGGCATCGCTGACGGCTGCGATCAAGCAGGAATGCTGCTTGTGGGCGGAGAAACAGCCGAAGTGCCCGACCTCTATCAAGACAAACATTTCGACCTGGCCGGTTTTGCCATGGGTCTGGTCAATAAGAAAGACTTGATCACGGGCAAAGATATTGCCCCCGGCGACGTCATTATCGGAGTGGCATCGAGCGGAATTCATTCCAACGGCTTTTCACTGGCTCGTAAAGTCGTGCCAAAGTCAAAGTGGGAAGAACTTCTGGCACCAACACTGATTTATGTAAAACCGGTTGTTGATTTGTTCGGCAAGTCCGAAATCAAACTGAAAGGACTGGCTCACATCACAGGTGGTGGCTGGCGCAATCTCTTCAGACTGAAAGAAGGAGTTGGCTTCAGCATCGACAACCCGCTGCCTGAGCCTGCTATTTACGCTGAATTGAGAAAGCACGTTGCTCAAGAAGAACTGTTCAAGACGTTCAACATGGGCATGGGTCTGGCAGTCATAGTCGATAAATCACAGGCCGCGCCTGTCATAGAAACCTTTACGAAACACAACTTTAAAGCACAGCTGGTTGGACAAGTCACCGATCAAGGTGACAAGCTTAGTGTCGAATGCAACGGCACTAAATTCGCAATTGCGAACTAACGAATACTCACTCAGGAGATGACGATGCGTACAATTTTGGTCAGTGTCTGGGATAAGACAGGCTTGGAACAGTTTCTCAAAGGTGTTCAAGAACACGGTGAGCTGAGGCTAATAGGCACACGCAGCACTTCGAAATTTCTGGAAGAAAAAGGGTTCAAGTGCGAAGCAGTGGAAGAGTTGACTAAGTTTCCAGAGATTCTCGACGGCAGAGTCAAGACCCTGCACCCCAAGGTTTTTGCCGGAATTCTTTCCAGACCATCAAAAGAGGATCGTGCCAGCTTAAGTGAACATGGCATCAGTGAGATCGACATGGTGATTGTCAATCTTTATCCATTCGAAGAGAAACTGAAACAAGATCTGACCGAGTCCGAGATGATTGAGCATATCGATATCGGCGGAGTCAGCCTGATCAGGGCAGCTGCTAAGAACTACTCACGAGTGACGATCGCCTGCAACCCTGAGCAATACGACGAAATTCTGCAGGAGATGGCGGCCGAGAAGGGCGACCTGAGCCACACATTCAGACGACAGCTGGCGCAGCAAGCCTTCAAACGCACCTCTGAATACGACACGACTATCGCCAACTACTTCGCATCAAGTCAGGGCGTAGCCGACTCTATTTCTGCGGTGGCAGCCGGAGCCGGCGGCGATTTGCCGGAAGCGGTCGATATCAAACTCTCCCAGTTCCAACAACTGCGCTACGGAGAAAACCCACATCAAGCCGCTGTCTGGTACTCAGATGGTCGTTTCTCAGGCACAACCGAAAGCAAAGACGCCTTCCCTCCATTCACCCAGCTGCAGGGCAAAGAACTGTCCTCAAACAACATCACAGACACTTATTGCCTGGTCAGAATTCTGCGTGATATCGGCTCTCCCGCGGCTTGTATCATCAAGCACAACAACCCCTGCGGCGTAGCTGTAGGCAAGGATCTTCTCGACGCCTACAACAAAGCTTACGAAACAGATCCAATGGCTGCATTTGGTGGCATATTCGGTTTCACCGAAACAGTGACCAAAGAGTTGGCAGAAAAGATTACTGAGGGATTTGTAGAGATCGTAGCCGCTCCTGATTTCGACGACGAAGCGCTCAAAGTATTCAAAGCCAAGAAAAATGTTCGCGTTCTGAAGTTGCGCTCAGCCCTTCTATTACCGACCGAAACGACTTCATGGCATTTGAGAGATTTGCAAGATTTCGGCTGGATCATCGAGAAAGACGTAGAGCCGCCGGTGCAGCTTGCGCAATTCCAATGTGTCAGTGGTGGCAAACTGCAAAACGAGCACATCGTTGATGCTGCGTTCGCCTGGGCAGTGGTTAAGCATTTAACCAGCAATGCCATCTTCGTTGTGAAAGACGGTCAGTCGCTCGGTTTCGGCATCGGTCAAACCAGCCGCATCGCCAGCGTCAACATTGCGCTCACACAAGCAGGAGACAAGGCGAAGGGAGCGATCATGGCTAGCGATGCCTTCTTCCCTGCTACGGACAACATCGAAGCGGCAGCGAAAGCCGGCATCAGCGTCATTGTTCAGCCTGGTGGAAGTGTCAAAGACAAAGACGTCATTGCCGCCTGCGAAGAGGCTGGAATCACGATGCTCTTCACCGGACAGCGCTGCTTCAAGCACTAAAGCTGGCAGGAGACGGCGTTGTTTCGAGCATTGAAATCTGCAGGAAACGGCGTTGCAAGCGTGAATCAGGAGCTGATTCACGCTTTTTCCAGCTTCACACAAATGCGCACGCATTTCCAATTCACCACGGGAGCACAATATGAGTAAACCAGTCGTCGGCATCATAATGGGCAGCGAATCTGACTACGAGACGCTGCAATTTGCCGAGGAGGTTCTGACAAACTTTTCCGTGCCGTATGAGATATCTGTTACGAGCGCCCACAGAACTCCGCACGTCATGTACGAATACGCAACCAGCGCAGTCTCACGCGGGCTGAAAGTTATCATTGCCGCTGCCGGAGGCGCCGCACACCTGCCCGGTATGGTCTCGGCGCTGACCACGCTGCCGGTGCTCGGAGTGCCTATCCAATCCAAAGCACTAAATGGGCTCGACAGCTTGCTTTCCATCGTTCAGATGCCGGCCGGAATTCCCACCGCGACATTTGCCATCGGCACCAGCGGTGCCACCAATGCCGCACTGTTCGCAGTGCAACTACTGGCCGTGGAAGATAAAGTGCTGAGCGGAAAATTGGAAGTCTATCGAAAACAAAGGGCGGATGCCGCTCTTGCAGGCAACTCCAAAGTTCAAGCCAAACTAACGAAAGGCGCTGATTTCAAATGAAGCATATCGGAGTGCTGGGAGGTGGGCAGCTGGGCATGTTGCTCACCGAGAGCATTTATCGACACGGCGGCAGAGTCTCCATCTATGACCCGGACGCTCTGGCTCCGGCAAGCAGACAGGTCTCCGCCGGACACTATTTCAACAAGCAGTGGACAGATATAGAGGCGCTGGGAGAATTTTTCAACAGTGTAGATGCCGCCACTTATGAATTTGAAAACGTGGAAAGCACGGAACTTTATCAGTTCGAAAAAGTAAAACCGATTCATCCATCCGTCAGTGTCTTGTATACAACCCAAGACAGAATTCGCGAGAAAGAGTTTCTGCGTGAGCACAGTTTGCCTCATGCCTCATTTCGCTCAATCACTAATTTAGACACACTGGCTAAGACAGTTGCGGAGTTTGGCTTTCCCTCCATCTTGAAGAGCAGCAGAGGCGGCTACGACGGCAAGGGACAATTTTTTCTTGCCAACGAAACAGACTTGAACAATGCCCTCGAAGCCCTTGAATCACATAAAGGCAACTACCGCGGCGTGCTTGAAGAAGCTCTTTCAATCGAGCTCGAGGTCAGTTGTATCGTGGCACGTTCGCCTCAGGGAGAAGAGATAGTATTTCCTGTTTTTGAGAACATGCACAGGAATCACATTCTAGACTTCACGATTTTTCCCGCGCGCGTTCCTGCTGCTGTGGAATCAAAAGTACGTGAAATCGCCCTCGACGCCGCCCGCAAACTTGGTGTCTACGGATTGCTCACAAGCGAGTTTTTTATCACGAAGACGCGAGCCAGACACGGCAATGGAGCCGAATGTGGCGACTGGCAAATCTACATGAACGAGTTTGCTCCTCGCCCGCACAACTCAGGGCACGTGACAAGAATTGCGTGCACACTCAGTCAATTCGACGCGCTAGCACGAGTGATGCTCGATATTCCGCTATCCGAGCCAAAAATCATTGCCCCCGGAAGTTTTTGCATGGGCAATTTGCTTGGTGACGTATGGCTGGCGCAAGGACGGAAAGAACTGGATGTGAGCGCCCTGGCCAGGCATCCGCAAGTGATCGATCTAGTCTTGTACGGAAAGCACGAAGCTCGCGCCGGTCGAAAGATGGGACACTTTGTCACGTACGCCGAAAACGCCGATGCGGCTCTAAGCGCAGCTCGCGCCTTTCGCGAAAGCCTGCTCACTCCCTAACTAATGGACCGCCCGCGTCCCGCGGGCTTCGCGTAATGGAGCGCCCGCGTCCCGCGGGCACGTGTAATGGACCGCCCGCGTCCCGCGGGCACGTGTTATGGACCGCCCGCGTCCCGCGGGCACGTGTTATGGAGCGCCCGCGTCCCGCGGGCTTTCAAAAGGGTTGAATAATCCTTCCCATCTCTAGTGAGGAGGAATAATCGTCGGGCACTCTTTAGACTTGCCGCACGCATCGGCGTGACTGGGCGCAAAGGTAGAACCAAATTCTTCTGCCGGAATGAAGACACGCTCGCGCTCATAAGCAGCTGCTTCTGTGTTCGTCCAACCGTCATACGGGAAGTCTGCGCTCTTATGACGACGATACCAGATGTACACACCTTCAGGCTTCCACACCACCACTACAGGCAGTGGCATACCGTCAGCGTATTTCTCATGAAATTCCTTCAGCATCGACTTGTTCATTTTGATTGTCATCGCTGTCGGAAACACCTTCAACTCATGGTCTTTGAACATGTCGATAATTTCGGGCGTCGCCTTGTCAACTGCAACAAGTACGTTCGTTCCCTGTCTGCACCATGGCAGCTTCTTCAAGAATTCCAAGAACTGCTCTGTAGTAATCGCCGTGCCTTCAGCTTCAGTCATCTTTAAGGTCCACCCGTGTCTAAGAATTCCGTGGGACAGGTTTACTAGTTTAGCCGGTCCATCAGATATATTCAAAGCACCTGACTGCACTGCTTATTGGCAAGTCAACCGTGCGCCACAACTCCCGTATATTCGGAAGAACACCGCGGCGCATACATACGTCTGTTGTGGACACCTGATGACGGCCAAAACAGTTTCTGCATCGTGAAACTGGGAATTGTTTGAAAGGTAAAGACCGTGCCATTTTCAAAAACAGATTCTCTGAATCCGCGAATCAACTTGACTTCTCATCAATATTCGGCAACTTTGCAACTAAAACCTCATCTAAAGCTCGATAATGGACTTGGCAGTCGAGGAGCGGCAAGTTGATCTACGAAGATAGAAAAGAGGCAGGAAAACTACTGGCGGATTTATTGAGTGAGTTCGCGAACCGCTCCGACTTAGTAGTACTGGCGCTTCCTCGTGGTGGAGTGCCGGTTGCCGCTGAAATCGCTAAACGGCTCAACGCCCCGCTTGATGTTTTCATCGTTCGCAAATTGGGAGTGCCGGGGCAAGAAGAGCTAGCCATGGGTGCCATTGCGAGCGGTGGTGCTCGGGTTATCAACGATGGAATCGTCAAAACCCTTCGGATCACGCAATCCACGATTGACGAGGTAGCGGCGCATGAGCAGTTGGAACTAGAGCGTCGGGAACGGCTCTATCGAGCTGGAAAAAGCCCGCACCAGCTGAACGGAATGCAGGTGATTCTTGTCGATGATGGCTTGGCGACAGGAGCCAGCATGCGAGCAGCCATGCGTGCTGTGAAGACATTGAAACCAGCGAAAGTGTATGTGGCTGTCCCTGTCGCCGAAGCCGAGACCAAATCAGAGTTCCTCCGCGAAGTTGACGGTATCTACTGTACTCAGACTCCGTCTCCATTCAGAGGAGTGGGGCAATGGTACAAAGATTTCGATCAAACAAGCGACGCCGAAGTTGCGCAGCTTTTAGCTGGTGCGGACATCACGGCACCATATGCGAAACCACAGCCGGACCCATCAAATCGCTAATTTACGATCACGTGCAGGTGGTCTGTGTTACCGGATTTGCCGGTTTAACCGACACGATCCGGAAAAGTGATACTGTATTGTCAACGAACAGGAATTCCTCGAATGAATCAAGCACTTTTGATCAACACATTAGCCGTCGCCCTGGGTGGCAGTGTTGGCTCAATTGCACGATTTTGGAGTGGGCAACTGTTTGCAAATTGGTTCGGCACCACGTTTCCATGGGCCACCTTGTTCGTAAACATCGTCGGCAGCGCCTTTCTCGGATTCGTCTTTAGCTTCTCGATAGCGAAACCCGGAGCCGTCGATCCGAACGTTCGATTGCTTCTTACAACGGGATTCTCTGGTGGCTTCACGACGTTCAGCGCTTTCGCGTGGGAAACACTCAGCTTGTATCAAAAGGGCGATACCACACTAGCACTGGCGAACATCGGCGCCAATCTGCTGCTGGGTTTCATTGCTGTTTTTCTCGGATATCTACTTGGTCGAGTGGTGTAATGACGGGTGTGCATCAACTTATCGAGGTATTATGCGAACTAGCTCAGTAATGAAACGTGTGATGATTTTTGTTGATGAAACCGACAAGTTCCAACGCGCAAATCTGGCGGCCGCGCTTCTTGAGCGGTTGAAGAAAGAGGGGTGCGCTGGTGCAACTGTGCTGAAGGGTTCCGCCGGTTTCGGTGCACACAAGCAGATTCACACAAACACAATTGTTGACCTTGCTGTCAGTTTGCCCGATATAGTCATGTTTATTGAAACACCTGAAAAGGTAGCTGAGATACTTCCAATTCTGGAAGGAATGATTGAGGAAGGATTTATCGCAATTGATGAAGTTGAAACAATCAAACTGTCGAAGAAATAGGTTCGGAAGAGTTTCACTTCGCAAAGTGCAGTTCCTTGCCATTGCCGGAGCGCTTCTACTCTCCGTGCTTGTTCTTTTGCCACACTTCGGAGCCTTTGCAGATCAAACCGGCACTTCAAACATTCAATTCGATGCGCAAACATTCGACTTCGGCACCGTTGATGAAGGAGCGAGAATAAATCACACATTCAAAGTGATGAATAAAGGCAACAGTCTGCTCAAGATTGTCGACGCCTACGCCTCTTGCGGCTGCACGGTGCCAAAGCTTTCCAAAAAAAATCTGGAACCAGGAGAAACTGCCGACCTATTCATTACAGTTGACACTTCGATGAAACAAAATGCAGTCACTAAAACAGTGAACGTTTCTTCCAACGACCCCAAAAGACCAATTGTCGAAATAGCGCTGAAGATGTTCGTCCGCAATCAACACAAAGGTTTGACCGAGAGCGCCAAAGCCAAGATTCTAACGGATGAGAACTGCACGTCTTGCCATGTTGCTCGTGGTGTCGGAGCGTTTGGCATCGACCTTTACGTGGCGGATTGCGCCATGTGTCACGGTCCAAAAGCGGAAGGTGAGAGCGGACCGCCCCTCATCGGTCCATACGACAACGCGACTTATTACAACCACATGAAGGATGTTCTCGTACACGGCAGCAAACGCACAAATGCCATGCCCGGTTTCGGCGGAGAGTCAGGCGGTCCGCTAGCGCAGAAACAGATTGATTCTTTGCTGACCTATTTGAAAGAACTTTCGGCAAAACGCAACAAGAAATAGAAACTTGAGCAAAAGGCACGACAATTCCGCTTCCTCACTAGTGCATAAAAATGCACCTGAGCATTAAAACTCACAGCCGGTCGTCAAGAGATTTGGTATATGTCGTCGATAGATCTCATTCCGGACGAAGCGAAAAGTCGCCGCCAAAGTGTGACTTGAAGAGCAGGTAATGCTGACAAGCCAAAAGTCTGATCTTCGTTGCCTTCAGGGCGTTGTCGAGCAGTACTTCAGAGTGCGAAATAAGCGAACGAGCTAAGTCTGATAATGAAAAATGCAAGGTCTTGCCCCTTTCAAGGGTTTATAATCGACGGCCCGTGGAACATTTTAGGAGAGTGTATGGTTGGCGCGGCGACAAATCTGCGAACCTGATCCTCCCACGGATGGTAGATCCGGACTAGAACGACAGAGCATGACCATGGAAAGCACGTGTCCAGTATGTAAAAAGCCCTACGATGGCGTCGTCTGCACTCAGTGCACGGTCACCGACCTCGACATGGGTGGTCTGATGGCTGGTGAAGGTCTTCGACTGAAGAGTGATGAGGAGCCCGGTGATGCTCACGCTACGGCATATCTCGTAGATCTTGTGTCGAATCGAAAGATTCCTATTACAGCGCCGCGATGCAAAGTCGGGCGTGATGATCTAAATGACATCGTTATCTCCGGCGACCAGTCAATTTCTCGATTCCACTTCGTAATTACTAAAGAGAACGGTCAATACATGGTGCAAGACGGAAAGAGCCGACACGGCACTTTCCTCAACGGCAATCAGATCACCGTGCCCGAACCGATTCACGATGGTGACGTGCTCAAAGTAGGCGTGTCCCTTTTCTGGTTCGTTATCGAGCAAGTTGTTCCTGCCAGCGCACCCGAAAAGTTTGCGCCGGTTGACGTTGCAGCCATGGCGAATGCTGACGCAGAGCAACAAGAGCTGGAATTCGAGTTGCCTGAGCCTTCCAACCAGCAAGGCACAAGAGAGATGAATCTCCCCGATGCCGCAAATGTAACTATCAGTGCAAAAGGCGAATCGCCGAAAACATCCTCGGATAAAGGCGAAATCACGGTCGCGATGCTGCTTGACCCGTTGCAACAGAAAGAGCTGAACAATGCCGTAAGTAAGGCAGCGGAATCTCAGAAAGCTGAGCTAGCGGCCAAGGCAGACGATAAAGCTGAAATCTCGGCCGAAGCAAAAAGCGATGCGAGCAAATCTGAAACTGCCAAGACAGAAGACACAGCAGCAGAAAAAGCTGCAGAAAAAGCAGCTTCAGAAAAAACAGATACGACCCCAGATGTGGTGGCAGCCGACGAGAAGAAATTTACGGAGTTCGACGACGCCTACGGTCAACAAAAATCTTTCGGCGATTACACTTACGGAATCAACGATCTGTTCGACCCACTGAACAAAGTGGCCAGCGCGATCAGTGCTGCTCGCGAAGAGGGCGCCGCTAGTGATGAGAAGACTGCAGAAATTTCCAGCAGTGCAGCTGATGAGAAGTCGGACGTGAAGGCAGAATCGAAAGAGCTGGAAGCTAATAAGCAAGAGCAAGCGGAAGAAGTAAAAGTCGACGCCGCTCCTGCGGAGAAAGAGCAAGAGCCGATTATCGCCTCGACCACGACCACTGAAGAGCAATCGAAATCAGAAGAAGTCAAAGCCGAAGACGTCAGATCCGAGGACGTCAAAGCAGAGGAAGTCAAAGCCGCGGACGAAACAAAAGCAGCTCAAGACTTCGAACCATTGCATGAAAAAGCAGAAACAGTCGAGCCAGAATTGGCTTCTGCATCTGCCTCTACTCCATCCACACTGGATAAATTCGCCGAAATCATCGACGAAGTTTCCAGTAACACTGAAAAGAAAATAGAAGAACCTGCGTCGTCTTTAAAACTCAACTTTCAATCATCGGGTGATAAGGTCGAACGCGAAGAATCGAAACACGAGGACGAAACGCGGGTACAAGCCTCAACAACAAACGGTGAATCACAGACCAGCAACGGAGCAAAAGGTATGAGTATAGTTAAAGAAGCGGGCTCGAGCACAGTACCAGAATGGTGCAAAAAGTACTTCTCTTCTGAGCTTAATTCACTCAGCAAAGAATTGACAGAGCTGAACGAACAAGTTCGTCTCGCGCAGCAAAAAATCAAGGAAGTGGAAAGCCGAGTTGCTCTCACCAAAGGGTTGCGTAATACGCTGCTCACATCGCAAGGTGAAGAACTGGTCGAAGCCTGCGGAAAGGTTCTGACGATGCTGGGATGGCGCGTCAAAATCTCCGAAGAAGATAAACACGAGCTGCGTCTGGACACTGGCGAAGACAAAAACGTTTCCATCGCTCGAATCGTCTGGACAGAAAGCCAAGCCGATCGGACACACCTCGGACAGCTGTCTAT
Source organism: Candidatus Melainabacteria bacterium (assembly GCA_003963305.1). Classification (NCBI taxonomy): domain Bacteria; kingdom Bacillati; phylum Candidatus Melainabacteria; species Candidatus Melainabacteria bacterium. The sequence goes on from RXJR01000011.1 coordinate 93,397, forward strand.
CTCGCAGACGCGCTACTGGTGCGAACAGGGAGTTGAGCCGAAGGGCATTCTGCTCGTCTGCAAGAGCGGCGACAGTGCACCGGCACCGCTCGGTTCTTCAGATTTCAACAGCGAACTTGCTGAGTACGCATCGAAGAAGAATGTCTGCTTGATGACGACGCTGCAGTTGCTGGCGGTCTACAAAGAGATCGCATTGCATGACGGCAGCGCCGATACAGTGCGGTCGACAATTCTAGCCAGCAGTGGTTGGTTGCCTGGTTTCAACCTGGAGCCGGGAGCCGAGTCTGCGGAGAAAGAAGAAAGCTCCGGCACAAACAAACTGAGTTCTTTGCTTTCCGCTTAGCCGACAGAGCACCAAGAGTAATTGAGAGGCATCACCACTGGTGGTGCCTCTTCTGCATGCGGGACGCATGCGTTCCATGGACTGCGGGGCTCAGCGTTCCATGGACTGCGGGGCGCAGCGTTCCATGGACTGCGGGCGCAGCGTTCCATGGACTGCGGGGCTCAGCGTTGCATGGGGTTCGGGTCGCTTAATTCTTGGTTTCAGTTAGTTGCTTCAGTTCTGTTCCGTGCAACTTCGAGGCGACTGTAGCAACCTGGGCTCCTATATTCTTGATTGCACTCTGTTGCTTTTCGTCTTTCATTGTGCCGTCTTCAGCAAATGCTTCGTTTGCTTTTGCCACTGCCACCTGCTCAGGAATAACAGTGCACTTAATGTTGCCGAAGATGGAACGCACTGTGACCAGTCCCCTCAGACCACCAAGGGCACCAGGCGAAGCCGCCATCAAACCAACCACCTTCTTATCGAAACACGCAAGCGGACTCTCGCCAGGCACAGGTCTGGACACCCAATCGATAGCATTTTTTAGCAGCGCTGAAATTGACGAGTTATATTCAGGAGACGAGACCAGAAGTCCATGATGTTCGAGAAAAATTTTCTTGAGCTTCTTAGCATTTTCAGGAAGTCCTTCTTGCGTTTCCAGGTCGCCATCGTAGATTGGCATGGGATAATCCCGCAAGTCTATGAAGGTTACTTCTGCTCCCGCGCCACGAGCACCCTCTGCTGCAACCTTGACCAGCTTTTTATTGAAAGAATCGCTCCGTGAGCTACCTGCGAATGCCAAAATTTTGGTAATTGACGCCATGATTCAACCTCGCTTGCTATTCATTTAAGGCAGGTAGTTTAACCGATCCGAAGGCATTGCTCCAAACGCTGATGAACTCAGCAAAACAACCTGGTTCAGCACAGGTCTCAGACAGAAGTCCAAAATATGAAGTGCAGATGGACAAACTGTCTGGCAGAATTCGACGCCGTTCCATTTAATGCAAAGGCGCTCGACTTGGGGTACACCTAACTTGTAGTCCGAAAGCTACATTTCCTCCTCACGCTGAGCACAGGTAAAAATAAATGCCAATTCTGCTTGATTGCAGAGACGATGGGTCTCTGGCTTGTTTTCTGGATGGTGACCTTCAGTTTGACAGCCGCGATGAGCGCATCTATCACGAGGCATTGGCTTTGCCGGCCCTGGCGATCGCTGAATCACGCGGCGTTCAATCGCTGAGAGCCCTGATCATCGGCGGAGGCGATGGACTGACGGCGAGAGAACTGCTTAAATCAACCAAAGTGCACACGATCGATCTCGTTGATTATGATGCCAGCATGATAAAGCTGGCCCGAAGCGAATTTGCTCGCTTCAACGATAGCAGCCTCAACGACCAACGGGTCACCGTGCAAATTGAAGACGGCAGAGATTTTGTCAAACGCGCACTTGCGACTGGCACCAAATACGATATCATTATAAGCGATTTAACAGCCGCACACGATGCCGATGCAGCTCAACTGCACACGGTGGATTTTTATAGACAGTTGCGCGAATTGCTCGGCAAGCACGGCGTGCTCTCCGTCAACAGCGCGTCGCCGTCGGGGACGCCGGAAGCATACTGGTCAATTTTCAACAGCCTGTTGACCAGCGCACTTAACCCGCGTCCTTACTGCATAACGTTGCCATCATTCGCGGAACAGGGGTATGGCTCAGATTGGGGATTCATCCTTGCCTCACCGCAATCGATTCAAGCTGCCGATTTTACAGATTGTCTCAGTTTCGCAACTCCCCGGCACGAGTTGAAAGATGTTCAACAGGTGCACCAACTTTTCCTCATCAATGAGAATGTATTTTCGAGGCAAGCCACTACATGCGCCGCTAATGGCGAGAGCGACATTCTCGTGCATTATCTCTTCAACCCACAACCGATAACTTCGGCGTCCGACACATTCATCGACATGTTGTCGTTTGATTTAAATCAGCTTACTGCCCCGCAACATTCGGGCAGCTACCTTCTGCCACAAGAGGTGCGTCAATCGCTTTCGCAGTGGCAGGATGCACCGCAACGACAGGAAGAACTGCTTTCTGAAGTCTTCGACCTTATGCCGGCGCTCAGACGTTTCCAGACGCGAGAAATGATAGACGAATTTCTCGTCAAGCCGGCCGCGTTTCTCGCTCCAATAGATCTACGCGGATTGGTGAACGCGCTTCTCACCAGGGTTTCAGAGCTGCCAGAGAAGCTCGTACAAGAGTTGGATTTTTTGAAAGAGAAAATCGAGGAGTTGGCTGGCGACCACGAGCAGCTGCTGGCGCTGGGATTGCGTTCTCTGACGATTATCGCGGTGGTGGTGATCATTGGCAATCTCATGTATCCTGACGCGGTCTACGCCAAAGGACACGCCGATGCGCATGCAGCAGCCCACTCAGCCTCCCATGCAGGACATCGCGGACATGGCTCCCGCGGTTATGGCTATGGATACGGCTCAAGCTACACATACAACAACAATGTTGGACATTGGGGTCCATGGTATACAAACAGCAATGGCAAACGAGTGCGAAACTGGATCCCGTAATGTCCATTACTCTCAAGGATTTAGGTGAAGTAGAACCTGACTCAACTCTGGGCAAACAGTGGGATCGGCTGGTGCAATCAAACCCTGCTTCGGGTTTTATGCAAAGCACCCACTGGGCACAGTTCAAGCGGCAGATGGGCTTGAAGCCATATCATCTAGCATTGCTTGCTGATGACGAACTGTTCGGTGGTGGGATTTTTTACGCGGCGCCCAATATGAAAGGAGCGGGTTTTCTCGTCGCTCCCGATGGTCCTGTCTTGCCCTGGCACAACGATGAACTTGCGGCCCGAGGTATGGAGTTGCTGGTAGAGTCCCTCGCAGCAGAAGCCTCGACATCGGGCTCGATGGCGCTAAGGATTGCGCCTCGCCTCGGCGCGCAGTTGCCGCCGGCTCTGCAGGAATTTTCCCGATCGCCCCTGCGCTTGATCGAGAATAAAACAATGTTTCTAGACTTGCGCCCGGAGCCTGAAATTCTCCTTGAAAAAATGAAGCCGAAAGCCAGATACAACATTGGTCTCGCTCGCAGGAAAGGGGTGACCGTGCATGAGGAGAGTTCTCTATCAGCGGCTCGGAAGTTCTATGCAGTGATGCAGTCAGTCGCTGCGCGTAATGAAATATTTGTTGAGCCGCTTTCTTATTTCATCGCCTTGATTGACACTCTATGCGCGCCTGGTCTGGCCAGAGTACTGTTTGCGGAGCACGACGGTGAGATACTGGGCGCTTTAATCATGGTAATTTTCGGCGAGCGCGCCACTTATCTGTATGGTGGCACCACTGATACCAAACGAAATTTCATGGGCGGTTACGCTTTGCAGTGGGCAGCAATTGAAACAGCACGAAAAGCGGGAGCGAAGACTTATGACTTCTGGGGTTACGATTCGGCGTCGTCGCCCGATAACAATTACGCAGGATTTTCGCGCTTCAAGAGCCAGTTTTGCGGAGAGTGCATTGAATTGTCGGGTGCCCTCGATCTCTATTTCATGGATCGCCTGGCGGATGTTGTGATCAAAGCAATCAACGAGATGGCGCTGGAAACTTGACCTGAATTGACTTTTGGGTTCGGGTCTACGGCCGCAAAGGTGGATGCTTCTTGATGAAATCGACGAGTTTCTGTGGGTTGTCGGATATCGTGATCATCTGCGCATACGGATGACCTACCGCCTGTTGAGCCAGGCATGAGTATACCTGAGACTGCAAATAGTGCCCTTCGCCAAGGAAAACCATGGGGCTGTAAAAGTTGAAGGTGGCGTAGTGGTTTTGTGCAGCGTCCATAAAGACTTCTTCGGTTGTAGCGGCACTACCAGGAGCAAAAACAACTCCATACATAGAAATAGCCAGCAGACCATCTTCCCGGATACTGTTGGAAAAATATTTACCGATGTGGGAAGCGAAAATATTTACTGGTTCATGCCCATAAAACCATGTGGGAACAGCAAGACTTTCAGCACCATTCGGATAAAGATCAACGACCTCGCGCGCACGTCCAATGTATCCTGGATCCATTGTGCCATCAGACTTTGAGTAATTCGGTGTTCTGGCCAAAATCGAGATAGCCTTGTCCAGCGCGTCATCGTCTGCGGTAGCAAGATAGGCGCCTAGATTCGCTGCTTCCATAATGCCGGGTCCACCGCCACTGGTGATGAAAAATCCAGCGCGAGTAAGCAGTCGAGCCAATTCCACAGTCTTTCGGTAATAAGGATCATCACGCGTAGCCAGGTGCCCACCCATGATCCCTACCGCCTTACGCACGGTCAATCCGGTTTCTTCATCGTATCCCAACAACTCCTTGATCGCCGTATCGATGGAGTAATCGTGAATACGTTGCGACAGAGCTTCCATGATGTCGGCATCATGTCCGCCATGCGCATCGAAATGTCTGTTAATTCGTACATCGAGACTGTTATTTTCGACGGGATCGTACCCTGTCATCAACTCTTGAGGTGAATACAGCGATGTACGATACGGGTTATACGGCAGCCCCACAAACGGCGCAAAAAATTGTGCACCTTTGCGCATCAGCACAGTTACTTCGTCGACGCTTTCCAGTTTGCATCCGAGAAACATTGTGTTTTCCGTATTCACTTGCTCCCAATTCACACAGAGAATAGCGACATCAAGCCCCTGAACAACGCAGTTTTTCAAAGAGCCATCGCGAATATGCGCGATAAACGTGTCTAAATCCCGAATGGTTTCGTACTTAAGTGGGCGAGGTTTAAGTTGTTGCACAAATCACCTAGTTGAGTCGGAGTCCTGAGATCTAAACGATTTTTCCCTTTCGGGATTGGGCGTTGCCATCGGCGCGCCTTCAGTATGATAAATGGGTCGCGATTCCGGCTCGGCTTCGGCTGTTCGGCGGTCTACGTCAATCGGCTTGACCTCAGTGCCTTGCTTGAGTTCATCGCTGCCATGCAAAGCAACCTTATCACCCTGGTTGATGTCGCCGAAGATCTCCACCATGTTACCCATCATCTGCCCACGCTTTACTTTTACCCATTCGATCTTATTGTCTCGGTTTATGCGACAGACAAAAGTTTCAATGGTGGAATTTGTTTCTACAGCAGTCAGCGGCACGAACATCGTCGGATGCTGACGCTTGGTGGGCCAATACACTTCGCAGAACATGCCGGGCAACACGCGATTATCGTGGTTCCAGTAATTCAGCTCAACGGGCATGGTTCGGGTCTTCTGGTCAAGATAATTTCCCAACCGGGCCACCGTGCCAGTGAATTTTTCACCGGGGTGAGTGGAGACAGTAAATTGCACTTTAGCACCGGGAATGACACCACTTGTGTCGATCTCCGGAACAGGAGCGATGATGCGCAACAGATTTAGCTGCTGAATGCGAACAATAGGCGGATAAGCGCCCTTGCCGAGCGGTCCGACGAAGCTGCCCACATGCATGTTGCGTTCAGTTATGTATCCATCGAACGGAGCTGCAATCGTCAAGTAATCGGCAATGTCTGCGTAGTTTTTGGTTGCTTGACCTTGCGAAACGACTGAGTTCTTCAGGGCAGTGACTGCATTTTGGGCCGCTCGTACATTTTCCTGCCATGCCCGCAGTTTTTCCCGGTCTGCAGCCACTATTTTCTCAAGTACGATCACTTCGTTTGCGGACACAACACCGGGCACGAGCGACGCTTCCTTTGTGCGCGTGTATGTATCGTTATCACCTTCCAACTTGGCAGTTACTTCAAGAACCTGCGCTTTTGCACTGGCAAGACGCGATTCAGCTTCATGGAGCTGCCCACTCACCGCTTGCGTCTTTGAATAAGCCTCATTAGTTTGTGCGTGCAATTCCGGTGCGATCAAGCCAACCATGAGCTGACCTTTTTTCACAACAGAACCGCGGTCTACGCCGATCCACTTGATGAAGCCAGGCACCTTCGGGTAAATCGCAACGTCCTGATAGGCTTCTATTTCACCTGGAATTTGATCCACGCGGTCTAGAGTCTTCAACTGCACTGCCACTACCGGCAGTTCTCGCACAGTATCTGTACTGTCACCTACAACTTCTTTAGTGGAGTTCGAGCAAGATGAAAGACTGAGCGAAAGACAAACGGGCAGTATGGAACGCACAAGAAAGGCAGCAACAGATTTAGCGGCAGTCGCAATCTTCCTGTCGAGCTGGTCGCTTCGCTCACGGCGGTATTCCTCGAAATTCCTGAGCGCTGAAATTCGAATTGTCATTGCATTCGCCTGCTTATTCATTGTCTGTTTCAGTTCCATTGCCTTAAACAATTCTCTCCTATTCGCCTCGATCGTCAGGGTGCATCGATGGTGATACCAATGAAGTCTTCTCTTGAATAAGGGCAAAAACCAGCGGCAATATTGTCAGGGCGGATATTGTCGATGCAGTCAAACCGCCGATCACTGCGCGACCAAGCGGAGCACTCTGCGCGCCGCCACCGCCCAGCGCGAGTGCCATCGGCACCATACCAGCCACCATGGCGATAGACGTCATGAGAATCGGACGCAAGCGCTCCTCGGCGCCTTTTAACGCCGCTTCCTCAGCAGACAAGCCGTCTAATCGATTACGTTCGGCGAAAGAAACAAGCAAAATTGCGTTTGAAACGCCGACACCAATAGCCATAATGGCGCCCATAAACGATTCCACATTGAGTGTTGTATGCGTGCTCCACAGAGCCAGAAGAACTCCAAAAATAATAGCCGGAGCAGTAGACAGAACAATGGTCGCGAGCCTGGGCGACTGGAAGTATGAGGTCAACATCAAAAAGATGACACAGATAGCCAGTCCCAAACCGCCAAACAAGTGATTGAAAGTATCTTTCAAAACAGGAACTTGTGCCCCTACTTTTGCACGAACGCCTCGGGGCGGTTTCCCTGCTCTGTCCAGAGCCTTCTCAACCTCCTCACCGACGTTGCCCAGATCCTTTCCGGAGATGTTGGCAGTTAAGGTCACCATTCTCATCATATTGTCGCGATCGTACTCACCGACGCATTTTCCGTACTGCACTTTGGCAACGTCACCGATCAATGGATGCTGGCGATTTTCGGAGCGCATAGCGGGAAACTGCTGAATGTCTTCAATCGACCTGATCTGGTCCTGCGGCACCTGCACCTGCACTTGATACGATACGCCGGTCTTTCTATCCATCCAGAAATTTTCCAGAATATATCGGCTTGATGATGTAGCAGGAACCAATGAATTACCGATTTGCTGCGGATTGAGATTAAACTGCCCAGCCAGTTCCCTGTCGATATTGATATCGACTGTAGGATAATCTTGCGGCTGACCGTACTGCAAATCGCGTAGATAAGGAATCTTCGCCATCTCATTTTTGACTCGCTCAGCAAAAATCTTGTTTTCGGTCAAATCCGGCCCCTTCACGATAACCGCGATAGGCGTGGGCGAGCCAAGGTTCATAATCTGACTGACGAGGTCGCCCGGTTCGAAAGAATATGCAACATCAGGCATGTCTTTTGCGAAGCGCTTGCGCAATTTGTCTTTGAATGCCGACAGCTCGATGTGAGCTTCCTTGCGCAGCTTGAAGTCCATAACCGCCTCGTGCGGACCACTGGTCCACAAGAAAACAGAGCTGATGACAAACTGCACAGGCTGCTGACCGGCGTATCCCAGACTGGCGATCAAGTTACCCGGTCCGGCTTCCTCTTTGATGATTTCGATAGTCTTCAAGACTTTCTGTTCGGTCACTTCAACACGAGTGCCGGTTGCAGCTCTGATGCGGATGCGAAACTCTTCAGCATCAGCACCGGGGAACAACTCGCGCCCGATCTGAGTGAAGAGGAGCACGCTCAGCGAAATGAAAACAACCAGATAGATTGGAATGATGACGTTGCGCAGAGGCATTCCGCGTCTGACCAGGCCCGCGAATCGGCGCTGAAATTTATGGAAGCCGCCTTCCTCGCCACCCTCTTTTTGCGCTTTGACGAGCCAAACCGCCATGACCGGAACTAGTGTGCTGGAAAGAAGGAAAGAGGAAACCATGGCGAATCCGACCGCCAGTGATAGCGGAACGAAAAGCGCACGAGTGATACCAGTCATGAAAAACGACGGCACGAAAACGGCCAGAATCGACATCATCGCCAGAAAGCGCGGCACCATCGTCTCGACACCAGCTGCAAGAGTGGCGCGCGTTATTGCTTCTCCTTTAGAAAGATGCACGTGGATGTTTTCAATATTTACTGTCGCTTCATCGACCAGAATCCCGATTGCAAGTGCCAATCCCGAAAGCGTCTGAATGTTAATCGTCTGCCCCGTCATCCACAACGCCACCGAAGCCCCCATCAGGGCGCAGGGAATCGTGGTGACGACGATCAGTGTGCTGCGTAAGTCTCGCAGGAACAGCAAGATCATCAAACCAGGCAACATAGCGCCGAGCGCTCCTTCCTGCAATACGTCTGCAATAGAATCAGTCACCTTTTTAGATTGATCGAACTCGTAACTGAGCTTCACATCAGGCGGGAGAATCGCCTGCATTCGTGGCAATGCAGCCCGCAGAGCATTGACAACAGAAACGGTGGAAGCGTCTGCTCTTTTGATTACAGGCACATAGACTGTGCGCTTGCCGTTGTATAAAGCGTATCCTGCCAGGATGTCACTGGAATCCGTGATGGTCGCGATGTCTCGCATAAATACTGTCGGTCCCGGTCCCATCTTGATGGGAAGGTACTCGAGCTGCTTGATATCTGGCAAGTCTGTATTGACCGGCGAAATGCGCATGTAATCGCCCGTGCGCACGTTACCGGCCGGGGTGATCATGTTGCCTGTAGCGAGGGCATTTACGATCATGTCTCCAGAAATATTGAATTGCCGCAGTTTTTGAGCATTGACATTGACAACGATAGTTCGCGCATTGCCACCCATCGGAGGCGGCGCGGATGCACCAGGTATGGTGCCCAGGTCGGGACGAACACGAACGAACGCCAGGTCCTGAATTTGATCGATTGTCTTGGTGGGGCTCGACAAGACGAGCTGACCAACAGGAAGACTGCCTGCGTCGAAGCGCAAAACAAATGGTTCTAATGTTCCGGGTGGCATCAGAGTTCTGGCGCGGTCAACCATGGCAACGGTAGTAGAAAGTGCTTCCGCCATGTTCGTGCCGGGGTGGAAAAAGATCTGAATCATCGAGATGTTCTGAATCGATTTCGATTCGATGTGATCTACGCCAGGAATGTAGAGGAAGTGAATTTCGTAAGTGGAGACAAGATATCCTTCCATCTGATCCGGAGCCATGCCGCCGTATCCCTGAACGACGTAGATGGACGGAATGTTCAGATCCGGGAAGATGTCTTGCTTCATCGTGCTCAAAGCCATAAAAGCAGCCAGGAAGAGACTGATGATGCCCACAACAATCGTAATTGGACGGCGCATTGACGCGCCAATAAGCCACATTATTTACTGCCCTCCGCACTCGCAACGAGGGACATGAACGGGCTCAAGTTGCCCTGAGCATATGCACACGCCAGGATGGATCGCCAGACGCGTACCTCCGCCACGGCGTCTTCGACCTCGGCACGAGCCAGAATTCGCTCGGCCTCGGCAACTTCAACAATGGTCGAAAGTCCCACTCGATATCTCTCCAGCGCTTTGATTTCGTTTTCTTTGGCAGCTTTGATTAAGACTGGCGTTTCATCAGCGATGCGCCTGGCATTTTCAAGCAAGATTTTCGCGCGCGCGTCTTTCTGCGCCAAAACCTGAAGTGCCAAATCATAGCTTGCTCTTTGAGCTTGCTCATTCTGGATCGCCATACGTTTCTGGGCTTTGATCTTGAAATAATCCATAGCCGGAAAACTTATGGACAGACCCGCCACCCAGTTAGCGACCTGGGGCAGAGCGCCATCCGCCACAGGTGAAAGAACATTGTTGCGCACGCCGCTGCCCCGCCCCCAGATGGCTGAGTGGAGCCAGATGTGAGGGTAGTATGTCTTGTTCAACACCTGCACTTGTGAGCCTGCAGTTTTGACTTCGGCGTTCCGCAAAATCGCGTAAGGATGCAAACCCAGGTCGACTACCTGGGCAACGAACAGTTTTGCCGGGCGTTTAATCCACGGCGAGTCTTCGATACCGATATAACTTCCTGCTAACCCCATCGATTCAGATAAATCAACACGGGCAAGCTCGGTTTCACGCTCCGCTTCTATCAGCGCAATACGCGCAAATGAGAGGTCAGCGTCGGCACGAGCAGCGTCTACTCCGGGTCTTAGCCCTTTGTCAACGAGAGTGTGCACGATCAACGCCCAAGCCTCCATGCGCTTGACTGTTGCCTTCTGGGCGCGAATCGTCTGTTTCGCTGCCACAGTCTGCAGATAGGCTTCGGCTGCAGCGGCAGCCACGTCAAGGTCGGTCAAACGCACCTGGGCGTTTGCGGCAGCGTAGTCTGATTTCGCCAGACCCACGTTGGCATGTCGCAGACCGAAGTCATACAACTCCCAAGAGAAATTGGCGCCGGCGTTGTTCGCCCAGACACTGCTAAGCGACGACCCGCGCTTCTCCGCCCCGGTTTGCATGGGGATGACATCCAGAGTCTGCGGAAAGATAGCGCCGGCGATGACGTTGGACGTGGTTCGCAACTCCTGGAAAAGCACGTCAAAAGTCGGCAAGTACGCCGTGCGTGCCAGGGTGATGCCGGCGCGGGTCTGCATGACACGCGCTTTCGCATGACGAATCGTGGGGAAGTTCCGCAGTGACGTGTCGACCGCCGCAGTCAGGGAGTAAAGCTGCTGCAAGGGCGCTCTCAGCGCCGGGGGCATCTCACCGGGCTCTTGCCCAGCCGCAAAACTGGGCGTTACAGTAAAACCGACTGAGAAACACACGAAGGCAAGGCAAGCCAAAACCAGAACTGGTAATGCGGATGCCCGTGACAGCTTCATCAAAAACGCAAAGGCGCAGGCCCTTGACACCTCGTCCTCCTGCCATCTCAGAAAGCGACCACGCCTTCCGACGAATACATACGATACCTAAAAGATAGCGAAAGACTATTAACAGGGATCAAGCTTCCATGTACTTATAGCTTTTCAACCGCTTCAGCCGAGGGCTTGAAAAGCTCCACGGGGATTTCACACTTTGTTCGTAGTCTAAACACGTCAGCCAAATCACCCGTCACTAACCGCTGGAGATAACGAATGCTTTTAGGAAAATTGCCTGCTTCAAACAATAACGACGAACAGCACGTTTTTCGTATGATCGGTGCCTCTGCAGACGTCGTAAGTTCCTGCAAAGCGACCATGGCAGCGCACGGATTTGGCGGTTTCATCTCTTACGGACAGAATTTCGTTTGCTCAAAAAGCGTGGAAGGGTCGCAATCTGCAGTTGTCGTCTACGTTGAGTGCACGATGGTGCACCCCGACCTCTACCAGATCTCTTTCAGAAAATCAGAGTCACGCTCAGCCTCATTGCTCGGACAACTGGTGCACAAAAAACTGGAACGCGTTAAGGGCGCACTAGAGAGAAAAGCCGCCTAGAAAGAATCTGCAACTCCCTAGAAAGCAGCATCGCCAGAACGGTTCAACTTTCTGGCTCGCGTCACAAGCGTGTCACGAGAGTATGCAATTATGATTAAGTCACCGATGAACCCCGGCGACACCAGGTTAAGGAAGCTGCATCGCAGCTTCGATTTTGAGGTGAACAAATTATGGCAGGCGATAAAGTCGATCCACGTGCAGAGAAGGCTTGTGCAGAACCTGGATTTTGGCAAGCGCTTGGAGAAAAGCTTCATCTCGTCGATAAATCTTGCAATCAGGCCGTTGAAGCAATGAAGCCGCCCACCAATGCCAATGCCCAGAGAGAACTGCCGAACCTGTTGATTGAAGGAATTGAAGGGGCGAAGCGCCAGGGACGCACTGGAACCATCAATAAGCAAGAAGCTGAGATGTTGAAAGAGATTTAGAGCGATAAGCGCTCACGTCAGACAAGTTAGTTAGGGAACGAAAAAGCGGGTCTTTGATCCGCTTTTTTGACATCCGCCTTTATTGTGCGAGACTCATCAACTACAAGTTCATCTATGTTTGACTTGGAGCAAACATCTTCACATTCAATGCATTGAAAGAGTCGGCATTATTGTTGAACAGAAGCGGTGGCGATTTGTCAAAAGTCAATGATGATGATGATGATGATCTTGTTGTTGTAGATTGTGTTGACGTTGCTGATTTATCGAACTGAAGCGGAACAGCATTTTCAAACGAAAGCTGTCCACCACGCTCAAAACCTGCTATCGCTCCGTCGGCGAAGCCAGCAACGCGCAAAGGTTCCGGCGCCCGGTCGTATACCTGAACCGAATACTCAACAGGTCTGGCATTTTGCTGGAAATGAGCTTTCATAATCGAACCTCGCAATTTCGATGAGGTTCCATAAAAATGTCACAGGAATATGGAAAAGTCGTGACCCAGAATTTACTGCCCCGAAAGCGGTATCACGGGTATTCCCGATCGAACTAGAGGGTTCTGCGGGATGGCAGGTGAGGAAGGCACATTTGGAGCCTGAAGATTGGCATCGTTGACAGGCGCGGTCTGAGGACGATTGAATAAATTAGTGTCGAGACGGGGATTCGGCATGCCTCTCAGCGCGAACGAATTGACAATGACAATTTTCCAGATCGTATACGCTGAAAGCAAAACCAAAAGCCCTGCAACTGCGCCTACAACTCTCGACCCACCTTCGCGATGCCCGAGAACGACTGAGTAAGCAGCAAATGCTAGAAAGATGGTGGCGGATACGACACCAATTAAAACAAACAAACGTGACAGCCGTCGCACGGTCGGCAACGGTCCCTGAAAGTCGTAGATGCTCTGCTGGAGCGGCTTCGGATAGTAAGCCGGGTCAGGAGTTGCATTCATATTCAATTGCTTGCGATTTATACTGATTTCTCGCCAGCTTTGCCCACTTGCAATTGATGTCTTCTTATTCCAATCATATGCATTGAGTCCGTCCAGTTTCGGATATGGTGCCAAAACCTGCTGAATCTGTTCAAGCTGATTATCTGTTGGATTGAGATTTGCAAATTGCTGACCCGATAGCAAATTAACACCGAGAATGCCCTGGATAGCCGCAAGCTGACGCGCAGAAAGCTGGTCGGGACGAATCGTCACCATCGACCCTGTGGTTTGTTTTCTAAAGGCAATATCTCGCTGTTGATTTTGCGTACGATGTAGATAAGCAACTGTGGTATCACGCCCGATCCGTACTCCAAAATCCGGATGATGAACGCCGGTACTTTTGTCTGCACCATCAAGTGGATTGGTAACAGGTTTAGGTTTAGAAGCTAGAGGATCGCCTGCAGTAACAGAAGCTTGTGGAGTCCAGTTTCCATCGCCGATTGGTGGCGGTTGTGGTATCGGATTTGGATTCGTCAACTCAGGAGGTTCTGGAATTCTATTTTGAGAATGAGCAGGTTGTATCAAAACGAAATGGCTGATTGCGACAACTGTTATGAGTGGAGCTGAACATTCACGCAACATCTGACTACTCCGCTAGACCGTGACCGTAAACCATAGGCTAGCGATGCGATCAGGAAAACTTTGGAATTAATTCCATAAAAAATGTGGATTTCGTATTCGCCACATCAAATGCTGGTTTAACAATGTCAATCGAAAACTCATCTCAATTGCAGATTCGCCATACGAAATTATCAACGTTGTAGATTTCGCCGTGAATAGTTGCAAGAGCAAGAGTGTAGAGACTACCGTTCAAAACATAACTGTCAAATGTCGGAGATGTTTTTCTCTGCGCATTCTCTGGAACCAGGACATCTGCATTATCTCGCGCCGTTATAAAATCAACAGAATCAGACATCAACATCACCACAAAGCTAACCTCGACTGCGATGATGCTACTGAAAAAATCAGTAATATTTGTCGAATTGAATGGTGGATTGAATGGTTGATTGATTGGTGGATTGATTGGTGGATTGATTGACCGAAATCTTGCTCAGTTCCTTACTCAATCAAATATATTTATCTGACACGATAAACGTACTGTCGCGCAAACGCTTGAGAGTCGCGCAGCCACAAATTGCCGTCCTGATCAACAGATGGGGTAAAGTTGAGCTGCTTCTTCGGCTGTCCCGCAGAAGTCAACAAGAACCACTTGCCATCAGAACTCAGGCGCCAGATCGATTTGTCTGGAAAAGTAATTTCGCGCAACCGCATCGATCGTTCATCGTATCGATATTCAAAAGTATGTCCCGTAGGACGAACAACGCGTAGCACTTGTCCATCTGCACCAGATATGACACTGGTTCCATCAGATAGTATTTGCAAGAAGTTACCGAGCTCGACGTCATCGACGGCTCTCGGATATACCATTCTTACGGTGCCATCATCATGGAGCGCCGCAAGGAATCCTGAAACTTCAGTGCTCATCGATATCACCTGGATAGTATTGAAAATTCATATACACCGCTTAACAAGCTTGTTTGAATTGTAGTGGTTGTTCGGATCGATTTGAATGCAGAGGTTTTTTAACTCTACTGCGCAGTTGTATAAATTGCGTAGACTACACGCTCAGGCGGGATGTGATGAGAATCTTCTCCACTAAGCGATATATCGGAACAAAGCCCAAAAGATATTTTGCAGCGAGTTAGCTGAAAAGTAAGGTCGGGCAAGCCTGAAAATCATGAAACATCAAACAAGGAAGTCGACTCGACGAAAGTCGACTCCATCGTTGATTCGTTCAAAAGCCTAACCCGGTTGAACTCTTAGCGGGCGATGATCTGGCGCAAAAAACGACGTGGAAGCATTATCAGGATCCCCTACCGGATATCCAGGACCTACCTCTGGATCAGGGTCCTTTGTTGACCGTGGATCGTGCGCACCATCTCGTGGTTGAGTCCGAGGGTCAGGTCCAGTTCCTGGGGGCAGGTCAAATGGCGGAACAGGATCAATCAAGCCCGGAAGAATATCACGCGGATCAAGCTTACGTGGACCCGCAACGGCATCGTGGTAAGAAGACTTTCCCTCATCATCCTTATAACGAATATCAAGAGTCCCAGTCGTTCCCTTTTCATTTCCGGTGTATGTAATATCAAAATTGTCCAACATTTCCTTCAGTTCCGGATCTTTTGCGGCCTTCCTATCCGCCAATCTCATCTGCTCCAGAAAAGTGGTCCACTCACCGTCGTTGCGATGTTCGCGCCAAAAATTATCTACATCTGCAAAAGCTTGACTGGCGTTATGGTTTTGCAGGTCATTAATAACCTTATTGACAGTGTCGGTTACGTCGGCGGGTACACATTCATCCTTTGAAAATTCTCTCGGTCCTGGCATGGTGGTTCTCCTGGTAAGGTGTTTAAGCGCTTGTCAAGACTAATAAAAAAGTCCATAAAATTTGTAGAATTCGCATCGCTAGATTGATCTTTAACCATGGTGGCAAATCGGTGCGTCACTAATTAAATGAAAAATGACACTTCTGACCAATCTATAATAATCACCTAAATAGTTTTTTTCGGTCATATCACCCCCAAAAGAAGAAGAAAAGGAAGAAGAAGTAGTAGTAGTAGTAGTAGTAGTAGTGGTGCGCATCACAAGTAAGCTCATGATGCGCACACCAAACTTATCCACAACAAATTGGAATTACGCGTTACTTGCTATTCGGCAGGCGTAATTCGTTGACAAGCAAGGCAGGCAGCGCGCGCCAGTACGGCAATCAGTGCAAAGCGAACGCGATCGACCGGATCCAGGCTGTTATCGAATTGAAATAACATGCCTTGGACAGAATTTTCCTCTAGACAAACCTGAAGGAAACCCACGACTACTGATGCCGTTCGCTCCTCGTAACGCTCGACTTGAGCGCCTTTCTTCACCAACCAGCACTCATTGAACACTGACTCGAAAAGCGCTGAGGCATCGTAAAGCTCGACGCGCAGCAAGTTTGAGATTCGAGCGCCAGTCCAACTCCAGCCGGCTATCGCAACGGCGCCATATCGAATTTCGTCAAGGAACCACGAAGATTGTATGTCATCCGCTGCCGGTAAAGTGAGAGTGACATCGCTAGGAAATGTAAGCAGCAGAAAACGCGAATCGGCGATGTCCCCTTCATTAAGCACTGCTGAAGTCAGACGTTTTGCCCAGCGTTTCTCCAAACGCTCCAATACTTCCTTTTGGCGTTCACCGCTGGCCCAATCTGAATTCGACGCTTTCAGTACGCCGAATGCGGCAACAACATCGTACATGATGCGAGACTTACCCAAAGCTGCCAACACAATCCGAATGTGTTCTTGGAAGAGACCAGCTGTACCCGGGCGATTCGAGGTTTGATTGCTCATTGAAAGTCACTTTCTTACTATGCAGATGATGATTTGCAAGAGACAGACAAACAGACAAACTCAACTTCGATATTTCCCCCTTCCATTTCGATCTTTGCAGAATCTTGATTGCAATCAGAGATGTCGACCACTATTTGATGACGTTACCTCCGATTTTGCATCCATCCGACGTAATTCCCTTGTCGATGTCTGCCTCCGAGAGCAGTCGGCAATAGATAGAGCTGGCGATAGTCTCGAACACTTCATCCGGCATAAATGCATCATGTCGAGAGAAAAAACGGAACGTTCGCATCCCGCTGTCCCGTGCAGAATTGAACTCTGCGGCAGGCGCCAAGCGAATCGGTTCACATGTTGTCGTCGTGATTGCATTCAACTGTGTCTCAGATAAGATTGGCGCCACCTGACCGGGTAGTTCCATACCAAGCAACTCTTCGCGCATTTCTCTGCGAGGATCGATCTCGAAATATCGAGAATCTTGGCTAGCAAAGAAGCTCATAACTTGCTGAATGTACCGAGCCTCAACCTGAAATCGAGCATCATTGCCATCCTCGAATGACGTTGCGTTGAATTCGCGAACCAAAAATTGCATACCGAGGGATGTAAGCTCACCACCGCCGCCGAGACTCTTGTAAACAGCAGCACCGGTTTTGGCAGAGCCTCGATTCAACAATGACAGATACATAGGAGCGTGTCTGTTACTACTTATCTGCCTTATCAAGACAGCGTAGGAGAACCGAACCAGACCTTGCAATTCCATGTTGTTCTTCCTTCTATAGGTTTACATACTGGTCAACAGAATTAGAATTGAATTGGCATAACGTGCTCGTTTAACTGACTGCGCACCAACCGAACAGTATTGGTGCGCAGCCGTTCAAGAAACGCAGATCAGGAGGACTCATGACGCTGACACGAAAGTACTGCGTAACGAGCCAACGCAGAGATAGCCGCAAATTTTAACCGTTTTGGGTAAGAAGGCTCCGCCGAGCGCAGGATGCGCTCAACCGAGAACTCATCCAAGCCACGCTGCAAAGCTTCCACGACCCGACCGACAAACACTCGGTCTACCGATATGATGGCTGCACAGGTAACACGCACGCCGGTCGGAACGAGATACGATTCGTTCCAAATTGCATCCAGTAGCACGGAGTTCGCAAGGTCATGGCGAAGCAACTGCGAAATGCGCCCATCTTGCATCGATACAGCCGACAGTGCTACGGCCGCATAACGCAGCTCGTCAGCGAAGAGAACGGAGTCGAGATTGGCTTCCTTCGCATCTGTCAGAACAACACGGACCGAGTTAGAACCGAGCAGAAGGCTCGCATCGGCAAAATCATCATCCGTCACAGTAGTCGACACCGACACATCGGGGTGTCGGCCGACAAGTCTGTGCATACAGGCACTACGTTTATCATCGTAGCTCCAGTGAGGGCAGTTTGCAGCGAGATATTGCAGACTGCCGACGACAGCAGCGAAACTAGTAGCATCCGCAGATTTCAACAGTGCTTTGATCTGGGTTTGAACGAGCTGATTAGAGAACATTTCGAACTTCCTTTATTGCTTTCATTGGACGGATAAGGAATTAACATCACCCAACTGCTGTTTTCGAACTGAATCTCGCTCCTTTCTTTGGAAAAGTAGACGCTAAATGAATAGTCACAATCCACCTTCCTACATAAACAAGCACCGGTTTCGGTGCCTGTTTATTACTGACCCTGAATATCTATCAAAGCCTGACGAGCCAAGCCCGCAACGCAAGCGCAACGGAGCTTCAACACTGATTGCTCCATCGAATCTGCAATGTCCGGCAAAATCCCATGAACTGGATATTGAGCGAGTCTTCGGTTGAGCAGATCCGTGGTTCCCCGCACGAAAGAGCGTTCCGCTTCTAACAGTCCGGTATAAACCGCATTCTTGCCGGTCTTAACGAAAACTGCTTCACCGAAAGCTCTCTCCAACATTGATGCTCCACCGGGGTGGGGAAGCAATAGCGCTTGCACGCGCATAGTGGACAAAGTGGCTGCCGCCAGAGCAATCGAGGCAAAACGCAACACTTCATCAGATGGCACAGAATTCTGCGCCTGTTCTTCAGCTCCATCAATTACCCGCACCTGCTCCAGAGGTACAGTGAACAAGAGCAGAAATGCGTTCGCTCTATCCGCTTCGGTTACGTCACACCGGCACAGGTCATCGGTCCACTTTTGCTGCAACTCGTTCAGTGCCGCACCTGGCGCAGCAGCCGATGCCCACAGAGACTGACGACTGGCAAGTGCCAACAGCCCGCCGTAAACAGAAGCAAATTGTTGCGACAGTGAGGCATCTGTCATCATTTTGCTAATTAGTTCAAATACGTCATCGAACATTTTTCTCTCACTTTCTCGATAAAATAGAATCGAACGAAGACAAGATGCTCGAGCGACTATGTGATGAACCCCACAGTCGCTCGAGGCGAAACAATCAGTTGTGCTTGACCCACCTTCCGGCAGAGGCAGACCACGTCCAGAGAACAGCACAGACATCGGGTGACGAGTACGCAGCAATCCTGAAGGAGAAACCCAGGTACTTGCACGCCTCTGCGCAACATTGAAATGCTTCAAAGAACCAATCAACCTGCAGTATCTGCGGAAGAGAGCATACCCTTTCGTCTAAAACGAGATTAAGGACGATTGCGCCTTTCGGACTGTCATCACAATCAAGAGGATCGACAGTCAACTTTGCTTGCTGAATTGCATAGGTAGCAAAATTGTTTCTCGAATCTTGATTCGCCGCAAAGTGAAACCAGACACGTGACAGCCCAAGCCATCGCAGCATCGAGATCCACCAGACCTTGTTATCCCGCACCCGCTCACGATCGCCGACACATTTGTCGGCTAGAACAAGTATGGACAGCGTACGCAAGCACGCTTCGTATACTGATCGCTCTTCATCGCTACGACAGTCAGGCATTTCAAGGCCGTGTTCTCTAAGTACGCCACTGGTGCGATGATAACGAATCGGATACGACACCAATCGTCTGTGCTTCTCTGGTACATCCATCTCAGCGAGTATTCGGTCCATCTCAATCGCACCCTGAATATGATGAACCTCAGCTACGGATCCATCAGACGCAACCTCCGTTATACCTTTACACAAATCATGAAACTGACAAGCGATAGGCACTGAATACTCTTTCTCCACGCGAGTGAATGTGCCCGGGTAGAACCTCTCTATCTCTGCAACCAATGCTAAACCCATACGCATGACCGGCTTACCATGTCGTTCCAGATCATGAATGGTCTTACCGCGACTCCTGCTATCCGCAATTGTGTATAGGTCCTTGATGTCGCTCCGACTGTCGAGAGTTGGGAAAATCAATCCCAACTGCTCATCTGCTACTTCCGATGACACAGAAAATCCTTTCGTATGCAGTCGTCCCCTGAATTGGAGCGGCTGCCACTCTCAAATTGAGATTCGAACGAATTGATAGGGATGAAAACCAGTGACAAAACGCTGTTGCCACTGGATGGTGAAAGTACTTACCTAGAAGATTGCTTTACCTTGATTTTGTTTGGCATTGCGAGCAGCCAAATCAGATAGAACTCTTCCTCGATTTGAACAACATGTGGCACTCCAGTGAATGTGTAGTAATTTTCCCCGGGTGTGGGGAAGTCCCAACAGAAATAGGAATTACCATGAATCGCGCGAATTACACACGACACACGCTTCATGCCACCAGTGCAGAGGGCCGCAAGCACATCACCGTATTTGCTTTGAGCGATAGCAAAATTGCCACTGTCAAAACTTGCACGGCAACCTTGAAAATGAAAGATGGCACTGTCGAGATTTTCCGAAGGCATTGCAACGCTCAACCGAATCAGCAAATCGTGAGCACTAGAAAGAGCGACGAAGGCTTCTGCCGTAGAGGCAGAGTCGAGCGGAGGATTAAGCATCGCCAGCTCACCTAATGCCCCTGCTAATATCGATGAAGACGGATTCGCTCCCAAGAACTTTATATGGTAGGACATGATCTTGATTCCTCATTTCTACTCAGACTGAACATGGTTTGCTTAGATTTGAACAGGACTGAGTGCATGACTTTCTGCGACGGCGGTCCAGGAAGTCATGCACTGACTTAAGGTTGGGGGCTCAGCTAGCTCTCACGGAGCGTCAGAGCCATCGCGCTTTACGCAACAAAGACTCAGGGTCCAGAGGTTTTATCAGCAGAAGCGGTTCCGTGTGCAGAACGACCAACGTGCGATCCTGCTGTGCCTCGCCAAGGAGGGCGCTCGTGTACTGCAAGCTGAATCCGATTCTTTCAAGAAAAGCACTGATACGCACCAGATGATCAAGCGAACAATCGCCGAACTTAACTACACGTGGACAATCGTTATAGTAAGGTCCTCTGGCGTGCAACTCTGTGAGAGTCCGCCCAACCAGCGAAAAGAATGGTTCTCCCAGTTTGACCATGCGATCAAGCAGTTCCGTCGCCTGAGTGACGTCACCGTTAGCCGGTAGTTTATCGTCAAACCCCAGAATCTGTGCGGAAAACGTCAGCACCCGAACTGCATCCTGCACGCTGTCATCACGCCACGAGTAATTTGCCTGTTGAATCTTCAATCCTTCCACAATGTCGTTCGGAGAACCAACGAAACCGAGCAACTGAAATTCACACCACTCGAACAGACGAACGGATCTGCTCACGACGTCGTAAGCAGATCCAAATTCACGATTTGCAGTGGCAACAGTTTGCTGCCACCGACTGGTTGATCTGTCATTCATCTCGAAAGTGTCCTTTACTATTCGATTCGGTTTACTGGAATTTGAATATTGAATAATCTGCGTGACCTTTCAATCACGCCCGACAAGATTTGAGTCACTGCGACTCGGTGCCAAGAATTTAGTTAGATGTGATGTATGGCTTTTGAGGGGTTCTCCAATGAATAAAAAGAAAATTGACGATCGCCTAGACACTAACATCTACACAGCGACAAAATGCAAGAAAAACTATGCTCAAAGATGCTCCACATTGCGGAAATCACCATATTTGGTGCATTCATTCATCCATCAGCCTCGCAGAATTCGCGCCAGAAGAGCTCCACTTCATTAACACACAACTGATGGATACGCGTCTGATTGCTAATGTTCAGAGCTGGTGCAAGGTGCGTAAACTTCGCTCACTCGGGGTCAGCGAAATAGATGAACAAAAGTTTGCACAGCTAGTTCAGCACAGGTACATTAATCAGCATGGTTGCTCTAGCTGTAAAAAAAGCGTCGCTCAAAAGACGCCGAGCCTGGCAAAGTGCAGAACTCGCTAATTCACAGCGCAAAGCAGTCTTCAGACACCTTGATTTCATGCCAGAATTAAACGTAGTTTGCAAACACAATCCTCTCCTCATTTTCAGAGCGAACCCGCACAGTAATCTCACCACTATCAAGCCAACAATATGAATTCAACGACCGCTGAACTGAGGTTGTTGAATTGTGCCGGGGTGAAGCTCACTCCTTAATCTGGAAAAACCAGGTTAGTCGCACCTCGATAACATCCACGAATTTCTTTTCGCACGTGCAGCACGAACATCTCCCCGGTGTTCGCGCTGCTATTTCGTTTCGACCGCCGATCAGGCAGGTCACAAATTCATTCTGCTGACAACAGCCAAACAGAAAGGTTTCAAATGAACATCAAGACCGAAACGAATGGGATTGGGTCAGGGAGCTTCGTCACGCCGGGTCTAGACAACCTGCCGAATGGGATCCTCAAGTACCGTTACGACCGGAGCAATGTGACTGCTTCGCATGTCCATATAGGATTGGGATCGTTTGCGCTTGCTCACATCGCCGCTATCGCTGATAAGTACATGTCTGAAACTGGAAATCTCGATTGGGGGATCATCGGGGTCGCGATGCACAATCGTGGCACCATAGATGGACTCAAGAAAGCACAGAATCGGAT
The DNA here is from genome assembly GCA_003963305.1 of Candidatus Melainabacteria bacterium. Classification (NCBI taxonomy): domain Bacteria; kingdom Bacillati; phylum Candidatus Melainabacteria; species Candidatus Melainabacteria bacterium. Next base: position 115,958 of record RXJR01000011.1, read on the forward strand.
CGTTCTCGTTCAAAGGGAAAATGAAACCGAGACCGTTTCTGTGCTTGGTTCGCTACTGGAGACAATATTCGTGCCGGACGATCCAGCACTGCTTATCAAAACCATAGCCAGGCCCATGACCAAACTGTTGACGTTCACAGTCACATCCAGCGGACACTACATGCGCGATCAAACGGGAACGCTGAATATGACAGCCACTGAAATCGTGCATGACCTTGATTATCGAGGTGATCCGAGTGATTCTCCCAAAACGATCTATTGGGTGATTGCAAAAGCACTGGAAGAGCGAATGAAACTAGAGGATCAAAGTGGCGTTCCGCTGCCTCTAACGGTCCTTTCGCTCGACAACATTCCCACCAATTCGAAGGCTCTGAAGAAAGCCGCAATACAGTACATCAGAGCCAGTTACGAAAACCCGCACAAATTGCTCGAATGGATTGAAAATCGAGTCGACTTTCGGGTCACCGTAGTGGATCGGATTACGCCCAAGGATACAGTCGAGTTTCACGATGAATTTGTAGCCCAGTACGGATTCGACCCAACGGTACTGATTGCGACCGAAAAGAAGTGGCAACTCGCCGTTGAGAAAGGTCGCTTCTGGGTTCCAGAATGGACAAAGATAGGAGTAAAGGAAGTTGAGGACATCCAGAAGATCTGGCAAGCAAAGTTCTTCGGGCTCAATGCAGCCCACCAGATTCTAGGAACCTTTGGACTTCGGCTCGGACTGCAATTCATTCACGAAGCGATGGAAATACCGGAACTGGCAGAACTGGTCGCTCTTTTCCACCGCGAGCTAGGGACTTTCCTCGGATACGATGTGATGAAAGAGTACGGAGAAACCGTTCGCAGCCGATTCGCCGATCGGGCACTCAAGGACCAAAACCGGCGCGTAGTCAAGGACGCACGGAAGAAAGCATCGGAGCGAGTTGCCTACGCGTTCGAGATGGTGCTCGAAAACAGCAATGGTGCTATCTTAGCTCGGGCGGCAACGTTTACTTTCGCTGGCTGGTTATTGAACATCGACTGCGTCGATGAGCGAGGAATCGAGTTTGTACAAGACGATCCAGATCTGGTGCGCCTCAAAGAAATCTCTGACGACATCGCACAGTGGCTGCGCGGAGAGCAAGAGGACCGTGGAGTCGCGCACATTCTTCGTCACATCGGTGAACTATTCGGTGACAACCGCATGATCATGCTTGCCAGCAAAAGCAGCTTCGTACAAGAATTGGCATGGTCGCTCAGAGAACTAGCGGCGTCCGGAACTATTGTCGCAACGCGAAAGCTGCTCAGCAGCTCACGCTAAACCTACCTCCCCGAGGACAGATATAACTGCCTCGGGGGGATCCAACTCGATGTATTACTCCCGTAAAAGAAACGTAGCAAAGGAATCCTGTAATGATTACACAACAAGAACGAGAGAAACTGGCTCTGGCAATGTCCCAGAGCGGAACAGGCGATCTTGATCGAGTTCTCGCATTCGCAGATCAGGCAATCGTGCCTGTTGAAAATATCCTCCAGCTCATTCAAGTGCGAGCAACACACCCGGCGCAAATCTGGGACATGGACGGAACGCTAGCGGACTCCGAGCCGGTAGCATTTTCGGCTTGCGCGGCGGTGATGAATCGTCTGGGCAAGCGAAAAGGACATGATTTTGGGTTCACCGGTCCGTCTTTGCTCGAGAAATATGTAGGACGATCATTCTCGGCTATGGTCAGAGAGCTTCAAATGATCTACAACTTCGATATCAGCGAATCCGAACTTCGATACTATGCCGACATGGAAAAACGGATGGTCATGAATCACTTCAGAAATTGCGGACTAGGTGCTACCCCCGGCAGCAAGGATCTGGTCCAGATAAGCATCGCTGTAGGTTTCCGCATTGCCATTGCCAGCAGCAGCACACTACCTCGCATCCTGCTATGCAAGAGATTGCTGGGCTTGGACTGCATCTCGGACACGCTATGCTTTAGCGGCACTGATATGGGGAAATCAAAACCGGCACCAGATGTCTATTTGAAAGCCGCTGCTGCCTTAGATGCCGCACCAGACCAATGCATCTCCTTCGAAGACGAAGAACCCGGTGTGCAAGCAGCTCATGCTGCAGGAATCGGTATGAAGCTAGGCATTATCGTCCTTACACCTCCAGCTCGGAGAACCGACCATATAAATCGGCTGCGCGTGAAAAATGTGGATGCAGTAGCAGAAGACTTCAGGGAGATGCCGGCTCTGATGTATCGACTCTCGCAAAACTCAGTCTTGTAATTGAGTTGAATAAATCAAGGAAACCGTGGGCGAGCCACGTTTTCCTTGCAAACGTAATAGCCGAAAAGAACTTTTTACGCTTACTTGCACAACAAAAGAAAGAAGAGGAAGAAACAATTCAAATCCAAAAAAACAAACTTCGGTGTTAGCGTGTCAAAGAGCTCGAAAAAATTAGAGCCCTGAAACGAAAGAGACCCTGGCGAAACTTGCCCAGAGTCTCTCGCGTTTTTACTGCTCACACTCCAGCAGCCCCAGCTAGTAGGAGTATGTAGGTAGTTTTGCCCGCTTCCGTGGTACGCGCGGCTGCGCCGCAACGACGAGAAAATCGTCGGGGTGCAAGCCCAGAGCGCGGGCATACTCAAAGAAAGCTCCTACAGCGACATTCGGCACAGTTATCTCGTCTCCGCCAAGCTTATGGCGATAAGTCACTGTATCAGAAAGATCCGTGCCGAACACCTCGAAACTGTTGGACAGTTCACCAATTGCCATGAAGTGTCCTAGCGGCAGATGAGCCGTGTCCACTTCACGAAAAGAATGATCCAATGGTGCATCTGCCCGTTCAATACGATCGCTCATGATAATTGTCCTTTCTACAGTTATGTTGTGCCATCACAATCGGGAATCCTCACTAGCGAACATTTTCGCTCTACCATCATGAATCTCCTTTCTGATCAAACGAACACTGTTGTCACGTTCCTCCTCTCTCAGCACTACAAAAGATCCAGGAAAACGAAGCAGCTTAGTTCATAGGGAACGTGAGCTACTTCGTCAGTAAAGCGAACCTCTGTTGCCCAGGGAACAACATGCAGAACGCAGTAAGCGTCAATCAAACAGCCGATGTCTAACTCGTGTGAATACTCTTTAGCTAATTCCGAAACTCAACTTGCTCAAATATGTCACCGTCAACTTATCAAAAATAACTACGCTATTTAAACGGTTTTGCACCTTCAATCTCATGGACAGATGAATGAATCACAAAATTAACGTCGTCATTAGATAGCGGTGACATACAAAGCATTAGTCAGCTCGTTTAAGTCAAAAAATGAATTGCCGATCTGATAGCTGCGTGACAAGAGACGATTGACCCCCAATCAGCCCAAATTAACAATATGCCAGTGCGTATCTTGATCACTCGGCTTCAGAAAATTCCCTCGCCTGAAGAGGATGCAAAATTGACTGACCCGGGTCCTTGTGCGCAACGCCATCGTTGTATATTTGTCCACCCGGCAAGTCAACCGCTATAACATTGTTGCTCCCATCACTAGCATGCTGCAGCGAGATTTTAGGTAATTCACTTCCGGCTTTAGCGGCGTCTTCACTTAGCCTGCTACAAAGTTCGTTGAAATCCGCATCGGACATGTGTTTTTTCAATGAATACAATTCTCGACCGGCCTCATACCAATCCCCCTTCCTCAGCGCAGACTCTACGGTGCTGACATCGTATTTAGTAACTAGCTTGCCGGTTGTTGAATCGACTCTAAAATAATCACTCGAAGAACCGTCGTATGGCACTGTATTCGCCTTACCTTCGGGGTCCGTGTAAGTAACGAGAAAGCCCTTATCGGTGGGAGTAACATCAAAACTTCCACCATATTGACCATCTGGTGTGCATCCATTGCCCAAATTAATCAAACCAAATTTCCTGATAGTGGAGCCGACACTGTTTTGCAACGCCGCTCTCTCATCTTCAGAGAGAGCGGGATTTTCCCGTACACCAACAAGGGTCTGATAGACGATTGTAAGCATCTGATTGATCTGTCCTTTATCAAAACCGGTCATCTTAAAAAGTTCAAGAGTCTCCATCTGCGCTCTGTGTATACTTTCGTCCGTCCCGAGTAATAGATCATCAGCAATCTTCTGCGCGTTTTGCCTCATTAGTGCGTCGTTCATTTGGAGACGAGCCTGAGCATCACCGTGATCATTCACGGTGTCCTTGCCGTCGCTCGTAGTTACCGTTTCCCGATTAATATCTCCGCCAGAACCGAACTGCAGACTAAAGTCATTTAGCATCCGACTGACATCAATAGCAGTGGCACGCAAAAAGGGGGTAACCTGGCTAGAGCTGTCCAATCCCGCATTAGTTTGATGCTCTCGCAGCAGAGTGAATGCCTCCAAGTGCAGGGAAGACAAAGCTGAACGCGAGTCAGAATTGTCAATCCTCTTATCCAAATCAGAGGTATGTAGCTTCTCATTCCGGTTAACGATTTCCTCAAACGGCATGATTATTACCCCGAAGTCATTTTTGTAGTTAACTAGCATTAGTTCAACTCTGTCAAACAAACGTGGAAGAGTTGTGGAAGCCAGTCAGCACAAACACAAAATCGAAACTACTATGTTTCTGTCAAAGAAATTCCACAACTTTTATACTTGCAATTTATACACTCCACTCCGTAAGACAACCAAATATGGTGGCTCAGACATCAGACAACACTTGCGTGGACAGAGATATGGAATTTGGCGGAATTTGGAACACATATGTTGAACTCAGCACGACTGCGTTCGAAAACGGACATTACGATGTAGCAGAAACAATGTTGCGAGCGGCCTACAGACAGGCCCCGCGAGACATGGACGGTGGGCACACACGCATGGCAATAGTCCTGGAGAATTTGGCGGAAGTATTCGTCAAACAGAAAAGATACGGAAAAGCTGAGCGTGTATACCGTCGGGCACTCGGCATGAATGAAAGGGCTAGAGTTCGTGGTGCACGAAATGCGGCACGTATATGCTTCAAACTAGCCTACCTCTGCTTGTTAAGCGAACGACTGGGAATGTTTGACAAGTGGTATCAAAAGTCCATGGAAATCTGCAAAGTTGCTACGGACATTCCACTGGAAGAGCAGGCAACTCACATGCTAAAGCTTGTGCAATATTTGCATAGGCAAAAGAATCATGAGCTCGGTTGGTCGATATACAAGCAAGTACTGGCGATGAGGCAAGATATGCAACCTCCAGGCGCCGTCGAAGCAATCGTAAATGCAGCCAAGATGACAGTGCCGAGCAACGTCAATTTATAAGACCGAAGTGGCACAACATGGCTTAGAGCTCGGTCTTAACAGTAGCTTCTGTAGCGCGCCCCACGTCATGAATATTGAGAGATCAGGTCTTCAAATGCGAACGACTATGACCAGCGTAAAAGCTGAACAAAGTTCTCGACCAGTTCGAATTTGTCATCCCTGGTTAATGTGGAATTGAATTTTGCCAGCCGACTTCAGTTGGTTCGCTTATCAAAACACCATTAAGAACGTCAGTTCGAAAAGCCGGATTGTCCAGGAGTGGATTCTCATTCAGTTTACTCATGCCGGCGTAGATCGAATTCAGCGCACTGGAAATATCTGCTTGCGCGAAAGAGGCCGCCGGCGTGCCAAAAACGTTCAATCTCCCAAAAGCTTCGAGCAGCTGTCCAATCAGAGAATATGGATTAACAGAAGGATTGTACTGAAATTCGCTCACTATCGAAGCTGCGAGCGCTTTCGCCGCCGCAATCTGTTGATCTTCAGTCGCCTTATCTACGCCACCCCTCGTCAAACCGGAAGTTGACATCAGCAGACCAAAAGCCGTACCATCAGTAGGACGATCCACGTGGAAGACAAAATCCGGTGCATCTGGCGTGCCACCAATTGCGACATCTCCACTATCAAAATCATAAGTGATAGGAACCCCACCTTCAGTCGAGAGTGTTGCAGATGGTGCGGCAGAACCGTCTGCCGACCCTAAAACTAGAGACAGCGGCATCACAGGATTACCGACTAACTGTCCAAGCAACTTGTACTGAGCCATTAATACTGCTGCAGTCAATCGCGAATCGTAAAAATCATCATACAAATTTTTCTTTGTATATAAATGATTATCCTGCACATTCATGGCAATCATATGCTGCATCAACAGATCAAATTTCGCAACGTCGGCTGCATCGCGAAGATGCAAAACGGCTGGCGGGAAACTGGGATCATCAGAGTCCAAAATAACGTCGAACCCAGAACCGTTTTCAATCAATTTAACAGTTTGTGGTGGCTCGCCCTTGGTCGTAATCGTAAGAATCTTTTGCTTGTCCGGTCCATTCATAGTGAAGCTGTATTGACTAGTGAAACCATGAACCTCACCACTCTCCATTTTGGTTACGACAGTATGGGTTCCATCAGCAGCGACGGTGGCAATAGTCTCTATATGAGTGCTTTTGTCAAAGACGTACCTTTCACCATGCGGCCCGGACGTATACTCACAATCTCCTTCAGTGAAAGAGAACTGTTTATTAAGATCAGATGGATGCGATGCCAGATAGGATTCAAACGCTCGATTCATACCGTCAAGAGTGTTTTGCGTCTCGCAGTCGACTACGGTCGTTAACCTGATAGAGGGATCCAAATGATTGCTGAACAGCGTGGAAATTCCATCGCCTAATGTCGGCAAAAATTCAATAAACTGCTCGGCTTCGTTGATCAGAGCTTGCGCGAAACCCTTTACAGAAGTATCACTCCCGCTTTTCTCTACAGCGTCATTTCGAAGCATAGTTGAAGCAGTAAGGATACCCTCACCAACCAACTTTGCAATTAAACCAACTCGCTGTTCACCAGAAGTGGTGCTAGCGATCTCACCAATTGTAGGAACCTTGTAGTGATCAGCAGAGACTGCGACATCGGCCAACTGTTCCATCCGAGTGATCATAAGGTGTTCTCCGAACCTTGGCGCAAGCCTGATAGTTATGCATTCAAGTTTTCGGATTTTAAGAAGAGTTTATGGAAAAGTTGTATATTCGTCAGAGCGAATTCAAAGAATCAGGCAAAGAAATTCGCTAGTACCTGAAACCAGATTTCGCATTGAGAATATCGATGGAAAGTTGAAACGCAGAGAAATACGAAGCCCACTGCTCATCGCGCAGTTCCTCATTCAGCAGTTTGTTCGTAATCTCACGATAACGCTGCTCGACAATCGCTATCGTAGTTGGCGGAAGCTGCCCCTGCCACATCTTTTTACTCAGCTCAGAAAATAGCATCTCGATTCTTTCTCGATTCGCCAGCCGCTCTCGACTTATTTCGTTAACACGCCTGGAGACTGGGTTCGTCAAACTCAAACCCAGCTCAAAACTTGCGAGATCGCGCTCGCAATCAATTAAACTTATTAGTTGTTGTGCATAATCCTCAATAATCTCGTCGAAATCAGGATCAAAACTCAATGCCGATCGAGAACATTTCATGCTCTCTCCGTGTTGCGCAGAATCCGACAAGAAGCCAGTCTCTGAGTCAGGTAGAGGTGGTTCGCCTTCAGTTTTTGTGTTCCGTTCTTCCATAATTCATATCTCTTTGGTCCAGCTGCATCGTCGCAAGTCAATCTCGCAGAATAATTCCTTAACACTAAATAGAACATCAAAATTCAACATGCGCAACTGATAACGTTTTCAAAAAAAGTACTGACGCAGCATTGCTAACTTAATTCGTTCAGCGATTCCGCGAACATTCCAGATCAGCGTCAATTCTCATTACATCTGGTACCAGAGCCAATATGCTGGCAACATTAGCTGTGCCTTCGAGAGCGAATAATGTCAGATGAATGACAAAAGCTGCTCGACACGGCGCTAACTAGCACAACCACAGTTATTAAAACCCCTGGATTCAACCATCTTAACGCAAGCCGCGCTACCACAAAATCCATTTCGAATTTACGTGGACGTCACAGAGACACGCATTTATTTCTAGAGCAAACTGTGTTCGATGAAATCAAATTCGATGTCACCAATCCGAGTCGTGCGGCACAAACCGGAATCTATGAAGTTCGCATCCACGTTCACTCGGGACTATCAATAACGCAAGCCACACAAACTTCTTTTCAAAATCCGAGGACTCACACATGAGTGGAATCTATCAAGGAAAATTTTCGACGCCTGATTTACGAGTCGACACAAACATTAGTCTAGCTTCCTCACTCAAACTGAGCGCAGAAGTCCAGGGAATGTTTAGCCCCATAGCAACTGATGCGTCAAAAATTAGTTCAGGAGCTTTTTTGGACATTCCGTCTATCTACACAAAAGAAGCTCTCAATGACGCCACCGACCGTGGCGCCGCATGGGACGACAAGAGTTATGCCGGCAAGGTTCCAACCGTCGACCTGTACAACTATTTTCTTAGCAACGGTTTTACTCCAGCACAAGCGGCTGGGATTTTAGGAAATATACACACGGAGTCCCGATTCAGCACGAGTGCATACAACCCAAGTGAAAACGCCATAGGGCTATGTCAATGGGAGGGAGGGCGAAAAACAAACCTGGAAAATTTCGCCAAACAGAAACACATGTCCATATATGACTGGCACTTGCAAGCCGATTTCATTATGGAAGAACTTAAAACCAGTGAAAGCAATGCCTACGACCAACTCATGAAAGCAACCACACCAGAGGAAGCTGCGCAAGTTTTTCAATCGCAATACGAACGCAGCAAATACCTTGGCGATCGTCCTCAAAACGCCAGATATTACTTTGACCAGCTTTCTGCGAGCGCATCGGCACCAGCGTTGGATTCTACACAATCAATTGAACAATTGCTTATGAGCGGCATGTTTCATCCCTCGCTCAACGCATTGCTGCAAACCGGACTGGAACTGGGGAAAGACGCTCTGGTCAAGCTTTTCAATGGCACAGACTTTGATGCCAGCAAATTACTAAATTTTCTTCCCGTGCATCCACTGGATGAGGTGGCAAACCTGGAGTTGCAGAATCAACCGAAGATCATTCTAAGAGAAAAAGGCTTTGATCCTACTGATCAACAACAACCGGCGGACTTCATCATCAACAAAGACGGAACAATCATCTGCAATCACATTCCTGAGGTCGGACAGAAGGAAATCATCATAGAAGATGTTCGTTCGGAGGGCGATTTCCTTTCTGGTGCTTCTCCTGAGCAGAAGGGTGCAGCCGCTGCTTTAGTCGCATATTTGCAACAAAGACTAGCGTTAACGGACTCAACAGGCGTACACATACCTGAGGTTCAAGATCCGGAAGGATTGCTACCTGAGCCATTGCCTGATGCATCTGCCAGCAACAACTCATCCGACTCCAACGGAACTGGGAACCCAGGTGAAAACGGCAGTGGCGGATATGGCGGAAGCGGCGGTGGCAGTGACAGTGGGTATCCCGGCTCCGGCACCCAATCACAAACTCTGAATAGACTGGATGACGCAGGCGATGGTCAGATCACAGAGAATCAGGCAAGCGATCTCTTTGCACACCCAGACAATGAACCATCAATTCCCGGCGAATCAAATCAAATGCTCGCTTTAAAAGATGTGACGGGCAGCCTGGAGACAAAAAGCTTTCCGGGAGATGCCTATGCGGCGGTGCTTGACCGTGGCGACGATGGATATGGAGTGGGTAGATTCGGTTTCACCGCATATGCATACCTTGGTTGGTTAGACGGATTTTCTGATGCAGACTTCGACGATTTGGAGGATATGGAAGATCCTCTCCCTGCATCGAAAGACCACAAAACTGCGCCGGGCAAACTCCCTCATGGAACTGTGAAGCGCCTTAGAGCCATCAAGAAAAAATTTGATGCCTTCAAGGATAAGGTCATCAAAGACGGTCATGGACCTGGCGGTGAGAACACATCTCAGATGACAGACAAAGATCTCATGAAGCTCTTCCTCAATGCGGAAGCGAAGACCGCTCTGCCGCCCAATGCAACAGATGAAGACAAACTCGATCAGGCATTTATTCAGTCACTCTCACAGCTTGCAAACAAAGGTGACAAACCTGACTCTGACGAACTAACTCAGTTTTACCCACCTGAGTTGCAAGAGATCATGGCGAACCAACTGGTCAACAAATATGCATATCAGTCGGCACAACTGCACGATGGCAAATTCCAACCGAGTGATGTAGTTCTCGCCATGCATCTGGGCTATTTCCCGAGTGAGAAAGATATCGCAAAATTTGCCGACAGCATCGTTCATCCAGCAGACCGCGGCTATCCCCTTGCCTACAAGGCGCGTGAGAATCCTAATGCCCCTGTCGCGTGGTCGGAACTGGGTGGAACCCCTGTAGGGGACCCAGAGTCGTATTTCATTACGCAATTCAGAAGCAAATACAATCCTGATGTGAGTGACGCCCAAGAGCTTCACAATGCCGATTGCGGACCCACATCTCTAGCAATGCTCCTGGTTCACTACGGTCGAGTCCAAATGCCTGACAATCGAGAGTCTCTGATCGAAACAGTAGAATCGCAGTTCATGGGCGCAAACATTCATAACTCCAACGGATACAACCTGCAACAACTAAAGAAAGGCGCCGAGGCGGCCAATTTGCATGCCGATCGCATTAACGGTCTCGCCGCAGTAGACAAGGCCTTCGAGGACAACCCAAATGCTTCAGTAATACTCGTCGGACAACCGCGGCACGCATGGCAAGACGATCCTCGCCAGACTTCCGAGACCTACGTCGACAGCGGCAGTTGCAATCACATTGTCGTTATAGCAGGAAAAACCAGCAATGGAGACTACATTCTGCTAGATCCGCTCAGCCTGAGTGGTCCCCGCATAGTCACAAGACAACAAATTCAACGATACATTGCCGACGGATTGAATGGTGAGGGCGGGACAGGCCTGGTTGTATATCCCTAAATCGTGCAGCAGCCACTAGTCGCCATCTGGAACCTCAAACTTATAACCAACTCCATGCACAGTCTGAAACAGCGAAGGCTTGCCTTCCACGTCAAGCCTTTTACGGAGGCGCTTTATATAAGTGCGAATCACTTCCGGACTTGCGTCCGACTCAGAATTCCAAACGCGCTCGATAAGCGCCTCAGAACTGAATACTTTGCCCTGATGTTTCATGAAAAATTCGAGCAGAGCAAACTCTTTAGGAAGAAGCGATAACTCCTCACCGTTGTACAGCACTTTACGTGTACTAGTGTCGAGGTCAAGGCCGCCAGCCTTCAAATTAGACCCACTGAAAACTTGAGGGCGTCGCAACAAAGCTCTCAATCGTGCTGACAATTCCTTCATGTCGAACGGCTTAGTTAAATAATCATCCGAACCAGCATCAAGTCCGGCTTCTTTCTCATCAATCATTTTCTTGGCAGTCAAAAAAAGAATTGGTGTAGTTCCACCGGTTGCGCGATACTCCTGGCACACTTCCAGACCGCTTTTTCCTCTCAAAACCCAATCCAAAATCACAACGTCGTACTTGTAGAACTTGAGGCGGTCAATCGCGTCTTCCCCAGAGGTAACGACTTCAACAACGTGCTTGTCAGCCTTCAGCCATTCTCGGATCAGATCAGAAAGATCAGCTTCATCTTCGACAAGTAAAATCTTAGCCATGCAAAGTATCCTATTGATTGTTCCTAATTGACGCCTGGTTCTTGGGGATTTCTAGCTGAATCACCGAGAGAAGCTTTGACAATTTCATTAATCTGAGAGCCTAGCGTAGTTGGCTCAAACGGTTTGCGCATCACCGCGAGGGCGCCCAGATCAATTAATCTGTCGACTTCGCTCGGTATGTTTTTTACCGTTAAAAATATGACTGGAATATCTTTAGTTTCAGAATTGGCACGTAAGCGTCGAATAGTCTCTGAACCATCCATAATGGGCATCATAAGGTCCAGAAGGATGACGTCAGGTTTGTGCAGCGCTGCCAGCTCTAAACCTTCAGCGCCACCTGAAGCAGTCAAGACTTCCTCTCCGTCGATCAAACCGAGACACATACTGGCTATGTCACGGACATCATCTTCATCGTCGATTATTAGGATTTTCATGACAAGTCAAAACCTGAGAAGCTCCCCGATTTTAACATTTTGCCAAGTCCAGGGTTTCGGCAAACCTTGTGAGACAAGAATTTGGATTGAAACTCTATTTTTTCGCGGCCGCCAGTAATTTTCCTTCCACAGCTGGAGACTCTTCCAATTGTTTTAGAAGCTCGACATTTACTCGCGCCTTCATTCTCTCATTACTGCTTCTCAGCATAATAAGCCAGGCAGTGGAGACAGGTGCCATAACAATGAAGATAAGACCGGCATCGATCAAGCGCATAAAATCCGTTCGTTCGCAAAGAGCAACAACCGCCGCGATCGTCTGAGTTACAACATAAGCCCAGGCACATCTAAATCGCAACGTTGAGAGCCTGCCAAACACGGAAAAATAACCGAGCGCTAGACACACTACTGACGAGACGGCAACTAAAATAGTCATAGAACCCAACAAGTATGCACCTCCAATGCAATCATCTACGGTGCCGAAGTTTTTGTCAGCAAAATCTTAAGCAGTGTGTCTAATGTACACAACCGGCGTCATCTTGCGCCAATGATGGGATGTTTTGCCCCGCACCCGCAGCTCTCTGCCGCACCGCATATGATACCTCAGGTCATAAAGCTACTAGCGGAGCTGGATGAACGCCTCAGGTTTAAGCAGACTTAGGTAAACCGTGTAGTGCATTTGCAGCTTTCTGCGTAAACTGTTGTTGCAGAAAATTGAGGTGCAATCATGAACTCGAACAGAACGTGTGTACTGGAGCCAGTCAATGTCAGTGACGATCGGTCACTCTGGACAACTGCTCAAGCAGCCCTTGTACTTAACAGATCAGAAAGAAGTGTCCGTCGTCTCGTGCAACAAGGAACAATTGCCGGACATAAAGTAAAAGGCAAATTTGGCGAGGAATGGCGCATCATACCGTTCACTACCGAATCAACCAGGATGAAGACAATTGATCACGATGAGAATCACGAATTCTCCCAAGATTACGCGGAGAATCTACACGTGAATAATGCCCCCATTCTCTACAAATCAATCACGCCCCGACCTTCGCTTTGGACGACGATCATCAACCTACTTAAATTACTTCTGTGTTGGAATACAAGACAAAACAAAATGACCAGCCAAACATTCGAAACGCAAAACTGAAAGGATTCAAATTGGTAAAGTTGGTGACCAGGCACTAGAACGAGTTTTCTACGCGAGGGCACTTTAGACGTTATCAGAGTCAAGACAGTAGCCGACTGAATGAACGGTTCTGAACATAGACAAACGCCCGGGTGTGTCAAGCTTGCGGCGCAGCTTTTTTATATACGTTCGGATGGTGTCGGGAGATGCCTGTGCCTCCGACGCCCAAACGTTATTCAGAATCTCTTCTGGACTAAAAACCACGTCAGCATTACGCATTAGAAATTCTAACAAGGCGAACTCTCGCGGCAGCAGAGGCACGTCGACACCGCCTTTCTGAACAGTAAATTTGCTGCAATCCAGAATAAGGTCCTTGATTTGATAAGTAAATCCTCGAAATAGTTTCGGTCGCCGCAACAATGCTCTCAGTCGAGCGGAGAGTTCTCTTAGATTGAAGGGTTTAGTAAGGTAATCATCAGCTCCGGCATCGAGGGCTATCTCCTTTTCTGCTACATGCGCCTTATTGGTCAGCATAATGATCAAACAGTTATCCCCCTCTCTGCGCGCGTGCTGGCAAACCTGCAATCCGGAAAGTCCAGGAAGCATCCAGTCTAAAATCAAAATATCAAACCTTGAATCTTGTAGAATCTGTAGAGCTTCCTCGCCAGATTTTGCTACTTGCACGGAATAACGTTGTGAACGAAGCCACGATTCCATGACAAGTGCAATGTCGACGTCATCCTCGACAAGCAAAATTGATGCTGATTTGCCGGTATCAATGGTCAAGCCAATGCCGGCATTTGTTCCCAGACTAAACATTTCAATCACCTCAATCGACCGTCAAGTGCAGGAAGTCTCCCAGACAAATATGGAAAGACTGTGGAAAAAAAGTCCCACCTGGTCTAGAGTCAAATTCAATATCACTAGTGAAAACGGACCCGTTCGCCAGGTCCGTCCACTTGCCCTAAAATTTTTTGAGCACCAGTTTCGGTGCGCTTGAATGTTAATACTATAGATGAGAGTTCTGGAATTTTTGTAGAATCGATGTCGCCGTTCAGTACTTTCTTCATTCAAAAAGAAAAGACTTACTTGCGTAAGTCTCTTCTGCCCCTGCGTAAAACTTTTATCGGAATACCGACCTGCTAATAGTATCTGGGAAGCATGGAAGTTACGTGTAATTTTCAGAGATGCTTTCCATAAGCTCAAATCAGAGACCCGCACTATTCCGCGAATCCGGATCAGATCGAACGATAATCAGTACAGCGACTGCGTTACATACTCAAATAACGTGTCTTCGGTGGTAACATCGAGACCGTGGAATCGCTGGTCGTAGCCGGAATGCACCAACGCGAAATTATCTCTCAACCATAGCAATACGGCTGGGTCGAATCCAGCATTGATTATGTGCTGCATTTGTTCCCGAGCTGTAGCATCTGCGGGATTAGCATCATAAGTGGTTTTAAGTTGCACAAGCCTGTTCAAGTCATCTAGCGTAATGTACCTGGCTGCGTTAGCTCCGCGTGCGCCGTACGTCTCATTAGTCGAAGAAATTGCCAGCAACAAGCTATGAATCTGCTCTCGGGTAACATCTGGCGGGAAGTAAGTCTTTCCATCGGAACTATAAGACGCTCTTGTGGGTTGAGGCCCCAGCTGCCCTGTGTATGGATTGACTTGATTGTCTGAATTGTCTGACGCATGACTGTTCGAATCGCCCGGCTGTATACGTGAAAGGGCATAACTGAGAAGTGTCACGCCGACAAATGTTGCACCTCCAAGTATTCCAACTGTTTTTAAGAAAGGCTTACCAACATAATTAAAGGCACCGCCGGCGAGTGTGCGGCCGAACTGCAAAGCGATCTTCTGCATCGTTTGAGCATTTGTCGGGACGGCAGCAGCAGGCTCACCGTTAACAGGCAAATCGTCTAAAGGTAGAGGCTGTCGGCCGAAATTGGGAGGGTCGTCTCCAGGCAGCAGCGGCGCATCATCAGAAGCAACGGATGGCGAATCATTGGCTGCAGCTCCAGCAGATGGCGGACCGTCCGGCTGCGCACCATTAACATCGGAGCCTGGGACTTGAGACGTACTCTGATAAACATTCGGCTTCGTGCTGCTGGCCGAATCTGGTGCTGCACCGAATGGGTCGGGTCCGCCGGCAAATGCGAAATTGCCCGGGAAACCAGGATTCACAAAATCATCAATGAGCTGCTTCAACCGAATCTGGAAGAGTGCAATTCGTTGCTCCAAATTCAACTGACTTCCAGCTTCTTGCAAAGTCTGCATCCAACTAGTGATACGAGCCTGGACGTATTCCAAAACACGGACTCTCTGCGACCCACTTTCTGAGGCAGTAGAGGCAGATTGGGTCACAAACTCAGTAATCATGCTCAAACCTACACCGACTAGAATTGCAGCTGCTGTAGGCAGCAAATTCTCACCGGCAGAACGAAGCGCTTCCAGAAGCTGCATATCTATGGGTTTGCCCGACCTGGCATTCTCATACAACGAGGTTCCAATGTTCGCCAAACTATGAGAGAACAAGCCGACGCCCTCCATTGCGGCAGTGTTTATCAGGGCGCGCTGGGCGAAACTGAGACCATTCAAAGCGTCTGTTGTCGACATAATCAACAAATCAGCGGTGGATCTGATTGCATCTGCCGCCGCATTTTCGCCAAGAATTTTTACAGCCATGCCGGTAGCAGCAGCGCTTATAGCATCATCTCCTGCAGCACTTTCAATTGTACGTACCAAGCCCGTCAAGCTGCCTCCAAAGCCCGCTCCAGCTTCGATGCCGACGGCATCTAAAGCCTTCACAACAGCACCACCAATCAGTTTTGAAGTGAGGCGCTCTGCGGCAAACCCGCCAAGAAGCAACATCGACATGTTCGCGGCGCCATGCAACATGTCCGGCACAGCCTCTGTTGAAAAATCAAAATCGTTTCCCATGCCAAGCTTCATTCCAGCCAGCTCAACTAGACTCGAAACACCCACCAGCACAAGCTTTCCGGCAAAGCTGAGACCGGCACCGAGCGGCAAAGTAGCAATCGTTAAACCGACCATCAAAGCGTTCATGGTGTAGGCGCGCTTCGCCTCAACATACGATGCTATCGACGCCTGGAATGTCTCCAATTCAGCTTGAAGCTTCTTATCATCACTTGCGCCGGTTTCCCAGGCGATAACTTCACGCAACAGCTGATCGCGCTGAGCCTCCATTCCTTGTAACGCAGAATTCCAGAGGGCAAATGCAGCAAATCCTGTCTCACTCATCATAGATTTGAAAGTTGCATCGTTAGCCAAATCCTTCCATGACTCGGGACGAATCGTAAGGGCGTTCACCAGCCGATCTTTCCACTCAGAGCCAGCGGCATTCAAGGTATCGGCAAAAACGTCCCGGTTGAAAGCCTGACTGTACTCGAGGACCATTCTGATTTTCGCGGTCTTGTCCCCTGGCGCGGCATCCGCACCATCCATGACATGAAGCATGTTTACAATCGAACCGGGATCGTTCACATAAAGAACGTGGAGCGTATAAAGACGCATTGTTTCCGCGGGGTCAAAGAGGGGCAGATGCCCAGCAATTCCAGGGCTAGCCTCATCTTTCAGGCGATTGAGTGCATGAAACAGGACTTGCTGTTCCTCGCCTGAAAACCTATTCAACAGAGCCGCATAAGATTGCTGACCAACCGGCTGACCATTTGTATTCTGCATATTCGCGAGAATTGCTGCTCTATCATTTTGACTAAGAGAGAGAATTGCAGTCAGCAGATCAACCTTGCTCTTATCAGATGAACTCAACGTCTCAATTGATTGCTCCAAGCTATTGAACTGCTCCACTCGTAACCGATCCTGCGCCAGCTGGACGTCAGAAGCACCAGTCGCGGTATCAAAACTGAGCTGCTGGGAAGGAGTGAATGGAGGGGTTATAGTTTTTGGCTGATGAGTCAAAGACGAATTGCTGTCTAGATTCGGCGCCAGAACAGGCAGACCATTCGTCAAGGAATTGAAATCGCCAGCATTCATAGTGACAATGTGGTCAATCATAATCTCAGCCAACTGTCGAGAATCAAGTGGCAGCATGTTTATGTCGCGCCTGACAGCACCGGCGTAGTCAGGACTGCTGCGCAACATTTGCATTTCAGTGAGGGGCATATTGTAGAGATGGTTGAGAATTCTCTGTATGCTGACTGGGTCACTGAGGTCTGGATTAGCATCAAAAACAGCGGTGGTATTCCCGCCAGTCGGTCCACCATTTATTAGATATGCCTCGTACTGAGCAATCTGACTCCAGCAAATTGGATCTTGTGCAAAGGGCCAGACCCAGGCAGCACCCTTCAAATCTTCAAAAGTGGTGGCATAAAACGAAGTAATATCTCTAACTGATTTATCGGGGTACTTCGCCAGGAAAGCACTGACCTCATCAGCCAAATCTTTATTGACACCAGGGTTCGCCAAATCGAAATTATTCAACAAGGCGATCTCTTTTCCTAATTTATACATCTGCCGCTCTTCGTCAGTGATATTCATTGCAAGATCAGTCAAGATCCTATTCTTATCGGTGTACAACAAACCGGTGTTTTTCGTGACCAGACGATGCAGCGAGATAGCGCCTACTGTGGCATAACCAGTAGCATCAGCAAATTCATCTCCTGCAAAATGTTGGCTGAGCACTGGCAATCCATTTGGATCATCTCGATACGCAGCCCTTTGCTCAGGTGAGGCATACTGAAACGCAATGCTAAACAATTGAAGATCGTTATGCTTCAGCGCAATATATTTCAAAGTATTAAAAGCACCATCATTCAGGTAGGCATCATTTTGACTACCGGACTTAAGAGCATCGATACCTTGAGAGAGCAATGGTAAGGCCTGCCTGAAGCCATCAGAGATTCCAGGTGCATTTGAAATCGCCGATATGAAGTCGTATCCATACCGGTCTCGAAATTCCGTTTCATACTGCCTGATTTGAGCAGCAGTTGAGCTGCCCAACAGATAAACGATTTGCTGCTGAGCAATGTTCTGAGCAACTTGATCGCCACCGGCATTGGCCGCAATTTGCATCAATTCAATAATGTTATTTCGAAGCCGCCCGTTCTCTCGTTCGCCGGTGATATACAGCAATCCCTGGACTGTAGCTTTATCGACGTCGCCCCAATTTGCGGCAATATCAACCAAATGAGATTTCTGACCGGTTAGCAAAAAATATTGATCATCTACGGCCAACCGATCTGCGACAGATAGAGTCGTGAGTTCCGGCAGAAGCTTGCTTGAATCATCTTTGATTGATTGCGCAATCCGTCTGGCTGTAGTGGTATCAATAGATAAATATGAGGTCGTTCGCAGACTGTCTCCATTCGGATAGTAATTCTCAATGGAGAGAGTCGTTCCAGAATCAGTCTGTTGTGTCGAAGCTATCGAAATGCCGCCATGCACATCTAATTGAATGTAAGCTGCTTGCTTCGACCCGTCTGAAGTTTTCCAAACTGAGCCATCCCAGTAGTAAACACCCTCCGGCGTTGAAAAACTTTGATCTGGCTGTATTCCGTATGTCGTTCCATCCAGAAATGTTACGGTCTGAGGTTTATCGTTAACAAAAGAAACTCGCCTGCCGTCGCTCATCACAGACTCTGCCACCGACTGACTTCCATCTATAACGATTGAGAGATCATCGACCGCTTGCACCGCCATTATGGTGACATTACCAGCAAGATCAACGCCCACTTCTCCACCTAGCCGTTGTCCGGATGCGTCGGTAGTAACGAGAGTCGAAGCAGTGCCATTGTTGCGCGAACTTTGCTGCCAGACCTGTCCGCTGCGATCGATAAAAGAAGAGACAAAGCGAGTTTTGCCCTCACCGTCTCCGCCCCAGGTAAACTGCTGACAGCTCCCATCAGAATAACTAATTCTACTCACCTCACCATTTTGGGACTCGATAGTTCGACCATCGGCAGTGAATTGAATAGCAAAAGTCCGATGATGAACAATTGAATCTTCCATGAGCTCAAGGGCCGTTACATTACCCTGCCCATCGACTGAGACAGTAAAGTCTCGCACCGCTTCGAAGTGAGCTTCGGTGCCGTCGGCATTGAGTAAGTGCCAACTTCCGTCATCCTGCAACTGCATGCGTCGACCGGATGAATCAACAACACCGGTCAGCTCCAGGGCACCACTACCGGGGACACCAGTTTGACGATAGTTAAAAGCTGTCGACTCACCATTCGGGTGTATCACCTCATTAAGAACTGGGGGATTCCCGGAAGAGACCAAAAATACACCGTGATTGAGCTGAAATGGAATGTCAGGACCAGAAGCTGAATCTTCCAGTGCAGAACCAGTCACATCAACATGCAACCAGGCATCATTAGACCGAATCCACTGCGAGCGATCCGCCATCACAATCTTGCTGAGAGCTCCGTTGCGGTCCAGCAAATATTCGTTACCTTGCAAGGTCAGCGATGTTGGCTTTCCATCCCGGCTAACCGCCACGATAGTGCCATCGGCAAGCGTCCGGACCATGGAACCGTCAAAATTTATAAGTTTGGTTGAGTTGTCCGCGTATCTCAATAACAAGGCATTGTGAGCGGAGTCGAATTCGGGGGTCTCGCTCAAGGCTCGTTCGCCTGAAATCAAATTGCCCGCCGCGTCAAAGTGTCTAAAGGTTCCATCCTGCATTTTCCAGGAAGATCCATCCGCTAAGGTGACTTGCTCTTTTGACAAGTCTGCAGCATTCCGAGCCAATTCAAACCCAGGAAGTTTTTCGTTGATAGCACCATCTGCGGTATACGTTATGCGCAAACTGCCGTCTTTAGATTGGAATACGATACCGGCTGGGTCCTTTGTCTGCTCAGGCAGATAGTTCATCAGATCCATATAAATCTGAGGGTCGCCAATTACGGACGCATCGTATTCCGAGGCACTGCTTGCCGCCTTAAGTTTTGCCGTATCATGAAGACGCCATCCTTGACCGTCATATCTCCAGGTCAATGTACCGTCCGGACTATCCAACTGGCTGGCTTGCAGCCCGCGCATGCCACTTGCATCACCGGGAGCAAAAGTTATGATCCAGTTATTAGCAGCAATTTTCTGCAAAATTCCATTAGCATCATTGTATTGAATTGCGCCGCCTGGCAAAACTGTTGCAGAAGTGCCGTCAACATCAGTGATTGTCACGGCACCATCGGCGGTCTGTCTTCTGAATGTGCCATCTAATAGAAAGCTAAGCCTCGCGCCCGTCTGATCAAACACTGATACAGTACCAGTGGAGGGATCATACGCATTTTTCAGAGTATCAAGCGAAGCAAATTGACCACCATTCCCACCCACTAGAATGGCGTAATCGGGATCTGCAAAACACCTACGCCATGTTTGCAATTCTTCTAAGGTTACCCCCGCCTGCTGCAAGCGATTTATCCAGACTGAATCGCCCTGCGTGACAGCATCGATGACATGGTCTAGATTTCCAGTGCCCACCAAGCCATCGGTACCGCCAAACGTCACACCGGCATTATCCAGAAGACTGAACAACGTGCTCGTGGTTCCGTCCTCGTTACTAATAACGCTGCTGGAAAGTCTCTTCGCCAGCGAGGCACAAAAGAATTGTGAATTTAGACTGGTCAGTTTTACAATCGCATCGGAGAGTCGAAAAGTTCCATCAGCGTTTAGCAAACTGCTGTATTGGAAATCAGAGAGTGCAGCAAAAGCTCTAATCAAGGGATCTTTCGAAGGGTCCATTGCCAACTGCCGAAGCTGCTCGCGAGTCAGTGGTCCAGATGGTAAGTCGGCAGTAATTTTGATATTAAGTCGAGGCAGAACTCCCTCTTCTTCCATCAGCAGAGCAAACTCACTCAAGGCAGTTTCATTTTGGAATACGCCAGGATTATTTTGAATAAAAGCCCTGGCTTCAGAGTCGACATCAGACAACCTGCGCAGGGCGCTGACTTCATCAAGGATTTGTCTAGTGGCGTCGTTGGGCATCTTCAACTCTCTTGGAAAAGTACTTCTCAGAAATCTGACTACAATTTTGTGTAAAAGCTATGGAATCAGAGGAGCAGGCTGAAGCGTGAAAGTCAGCAAGTTCTCATGATGCCGCACTTACATGAAAGTTTGCGGCATCAGTAGCTCAAATCAAAATAGAGATCGATTGAATAATATTTGTAGAATTCCACCATCAAACTTCGCGATATCCACACTGCAATCGCAGCTTCAAGTGCAAATTACAGATAAAATCCACAAAACGCTGATAATTTGCTGCCATATACCTGCACATCGAGTCGTAGCCAAAGCAGGTGACACCATATGGAGTGCAATCAATGCCCGACAGAACGGATGTGATAAATGAGGCGAATTACCTGATTCAGGAAGTGCGCAACAACAAGCCCATGCAAGACGTTCTTGCAGATTACGTTGCCTACCTGACGGAAAACCCGGAAATCGGTCAAAATCCGGAGCTAAGTCACACGATGTCAACCGCACTGCGCTCTATCCTTCCTGACTTGATAGTCGAAGATATTCACGAATCGAAAGAAGGCGGGCTCTCCGCTACTGAAACTCACGATGAACTAGTGGCTATGGCAGAAAGCGGTTCGCCCTATGCTGAATTTGCAAAGCTGCTATTGAACGACCAGTACATACTGCAGCAAGCAGGCGTGTTAAATAGCAATGACACATTCATCGCCGGCGACACATCTTTCAATTTGTCCCTGCTGAGAATTGATGAACTCTCACACAAGCTGGTTGCTGGAGATAGCACCGCCCTGTCTCAGGAATTACTATCGGACGGTACCGGAATCTGGCGAGATGCAGCAAATAACATCGTCGCAGCCCAATTCACAAACGGCATGATCGTCCACCTCAGAGGAAACACGAGCGCTACTATCAGCTCGAAGGAAGATCTGTTCAATCCTGACCTGACACAGACTTTGGTTCCAACACAAATAGATTATCCAAACGGCGCCATGGTGCTGCAAGACCCTTCATCAAATCAGTGGTCGTACGTCAACTTCGATACAAACCAGAACTATCCAACAGAAGATGTATCCTGGCAATCCAGTTACTTCAGAACCGTACACGAAGACTCAAGCAGCCCCCAGCGGCAGAGCACAAACTCAGGCCAGGTAGATACATACGTGGTTCCGATTAACACTCAGTCGTCTGATGGCACCAGGACAGAGGCAACTTTCGACGCAAGCGGCAGGTTAGTCGCGTTCTCAAGAAAGGGCCAAGATCCCAATCAAGTTATACAGATCGACGGCACTGCCGGTCAACAGTATGTTCAACTTCCCGGAAAACCTGCTTATCAACAAACAGGTCCCGGTCAGTGGAGAGTGCTCGGACCTGATGGTGTCTGGAAGCCCGTGACCGAACACGACATTCCGTCCATTACACCAATGAATGGATATTTGGACGTGACGTTAGGACCTGATCCAGGTGGCATCGATCGTGGTGCCTACGACACAAATCCAGGCGGAATGCACGTCACATTTTTCCCCAATGGAGATAATGAAGATGCTGATTACGAAAGATCATTCGCCAACAATGTTCACATCAGCAACTTAAAAGGAAGTGTCTCAAACCTTAATGAAAATGGCTTTGTTGCCGTCTCACCCGATAGCATAGTAATTCTTCCTGACCGCACCACAGTTCAACAAACGAGCGATGGGATGTGGGGCCATTACAGCCAATCAACGGACCAGTCGCATCCTCTGGCGCGCGGAAAGTTCCTGGGACTGGTCAGTCAACCATATTACGAGGTGCACTCCGAACCTCGGCAACCTACCGTTTGCTTTGCCTCAGATAATCCAGACGCGCCCCTCGTGGCAATTACCTTTGCCCCCCAGACCGGAAGATACAAAATGCAGGTAAATGGTGTACTGGAAACTTTCAATTTTGGGGGAAAAATTTTTCAAGTTGAAAGAAGAGATGGATCAGTCATCCAATTCTCGCAAGATACAGCAGT
The DNA here is from genome assembly GCA_003963305.1 of Candidatus Melainabacteria bacterium. Lineage (NCBI taxonomy): Bacteria > Bacillati > Candidatus Melainabacteria > Candidatus Melainabacteria bacterium. The sequence continues at coordinate 139,029 of RXJR01000011.1, forward strand.
GCCGTATCCGGTATCAATTGATTTTCACAAGTTAGGAACAACTCCGGGAGTGAACACTCATCCAGTTACATATAATGAATCATCTCCAACACTATGGACGAGAGATGGAAAACCAGTGACTGTTGAAGGTATTGAAGATGGTTCCGATTATTCCTCAATCACGATAACCGATGAGAATGGAAACCAGGATATCTTTCCTGGCGGCGGTCTTGCTCCGCAACATAGGGATGCTCTGCCCGAGGCGCAAGACACAAGTCAGGCAAACTCAGTCACTGCAGAGATTTCTCTCGGCCGAAGCAAAATACGATTGAGAGATGGCGTCCCGATCTCAGTCACAGTAGATGACTCTGAACTTTCAAACATGCTCATTACTCCTATGCTGTCGGCTAATGGAAAATCACTGACCATCGCCATCCCGCCGCCAGCCTCGAGTGACTTTAACGTTGTAGTATCCGCTGACCTGTCCACGATCACAGTAACTAACAAAAAGACAGGAGAAATCGAAAGATTCTCCGCACAAGGCGTTGAACAATTCAACTCATAAGAAATCGATTTAGTTCAGGTCTGGTGGTCTGGAGGCTAGAGACGCCAGTTGCATCCCGGCCCTTGAATGCATGTGACTCGGTCAGCAAATTTAGTTTCCACTCAGCGAATTGAAAGGCGGCGACTGCGGCGCTGGAGGCACAGGCAGCTGATTCGTCGCGGCGTACTGAGCAATTATTTGCTGAGGAATGTGAGCACGTTCAGTGGGCGGTGTGACGCCGTACTGATAAGGATGAGCCTGATATTCCGAATTTTTCATGACTGCCGCGACAATTTCTGGTGTTGGATTGATTTTGTTTTCAACAAGTCCTTTACCTATGAATAGAGCCTGGTCAGTAATGATCGGATGCTCGTCACTGACGAATTGAGCATCCAACATGTATCGGGCCGCATTAATTGACTCCACATTTTGATTGCTCGGAGAAACCCATTTGGCAGCGTTTAAATTGTCCACGTTAAATGCCGTCGGAGGAGCGTTGTGTGCAACCAACCTCTGAGCAATCTCCATATTCGCAGCGTTTAACACACCGGAAGAAGCACCATTTGCTCGCAGAAGCACCGCCGCTTTTAACATGTTGCCATCAATCGTCTCCGGCGGAATATGATTATTGAGGAGCAGATGCGCGGCCTCAATTTGTTCCTCGGCTATGGTGTCGCCCGGTGCACTCAATCGTGTGGCAATCCCCTGTGCAACAGTATGCCTGGATAACTTTCTTCCATGAGTATATCCGTTAGCCTGAGCCATTTGGATCATCTGCGGCGATACATTTCCACCACCATGGTCCATCAGTGCTCCTGCCACTTTGAAGTCATCATAAGAGATGCCTTTGGCCTCATAACCATCATTTATCATCTGAACAACAAGTTGTCTGTTCTGACTATTTGAAGGCGCTCCGATGTTTCTCAAGACCTGATCGGCCAGATGCGAAGGCGTGATCAGATTTTCACTCGAAGCGGAAGCGCCTCCCAGTACAGCCTGCACCACTTGCGGTGAGGGATGGCCTACCGCATTAGCCTGGAAACCAGCAACAACTTCAGCAACCTCAGGATTTGCAATTTGACTGTCATCGAAGCCGGCACGGCGCAGTTGTTGAACAGTCTGCGCGGCAAGATTAATCACCGTCGGTGATGCATCGGCAAGAGACGAGACCTCGCCTGAATTCTGCCTGACATGAGTGCGTAGCGCAGCAAAAGCAGTTTCATGAGAAGTGCGGCTCGAACCAGCTCCAGCCATGTCGGCAACTGCACGGACGAGCGCCGGGTTACGACACGCCTCTGGTCCTTCAAATTTAGAAATCACCCTGCAAGCATCGGCTTCCTCCGGCGTAATCGCATTGACTAAAGGTTGAGCTTCATGGTTACCCATCTGAGAGCCAGACTTGTTGACCATTGCTTCGATGTAGTTGTACATACCAATAGCTTTATCACGCTGTCCTATACGGGTTCCAGCCACCAGATTGCTCGCGTAAATCGCTCTCATCAAGTCGTTAATCTGGAAACCGTGACTGATGTTAGTGCGAGTGGCTGAAGCATTGGAGCGATTCAGTCCGCTTTCCGTCGAATCTTCATCAGTCATCTGAGCAAGCATGCCGGCTTGACGATTGTTATCGTAGGGGTTGAATGTATCAGTCAGTTGCTTGCTAACATCATTTTCGTGACCAGCATCACCGAGCGTAAGGTAGTGCGCTGAACCGGCCGCCAATTCATCTAACATTCCCAAATGTCCGCGGCTCTGACCCAGCTTAGATTGATTGAAGAACTGTCCCTTCGCTGTGTATAGGGCAGCGGCTGCCGCGTGCTCTCCGAGCGTGCGAGGCTGATCCAGGTGTCGAGCAAGAACAGAGCGACGAGCCGCATCCCGTCCACGAGGATTGTTTGCCAGGTCAGTTGCCATAGCAGCAGTGGCGATGGTAAATCCCATCTCTTCTTCGCTTGCACCTTGAGCATATTGGACCATACGAGCGCCCCGCTCGCCCATATGGATTGTTGACTCGCTACCAGTTCCGTAGTTAGCCATATTTGTTCCATCGTTCAAATCTTGCACCCAAGGTCTCATGCGTGCGTTGGTGTAGAAGTGTGCCAGCACACGAGCTAGACCTTTCGTTGCCGCAGGATGCACTCTTCTGAGATTCTCAGTATCAGCACTTGATTCAACTTCAGCTGGTGTAGAAGTAGCTCTGGAGCTCTCAGAGTCATTTGTGTCTAGATCGGCAAATGGCATTGGAGTTTGCCCTGAGGTTTGGTCCAGAGACTGGGTCGAAGTTTGCTCTAAGGTCTGCTCCAAAGCTTGGGTGGAAGTTTGCCCCGAACCTTGATCTAATGGTTTGTCTATAGCTTCAGGAGCAACGGACGGTAATTGCGTCTCAGTTTTTTCATGACCTGTCAATCCTTCCAATTTCTTCTCCGGAGCTTTCGATGGTGGGACTGGTCGATTAACTGATTGACTCGTATTCACAGTTGATGAATTCCTTACCGCGTTCCCACCAGCACCAGAAGCACTTGCAGCCGAGGAATAAGTTGAATTGATATTGGTGTCGCCGTTCTCCAACCTGCCCGCCTTTTGCCTGGGTGCCTCCAACTGCTGCGCGTAGGCTTCAGGAGCACGTGCAGTACTGGGTAACTTCAATGTCGTCGCAGTAGTTTCAGGCGTGCCAACAGAAGCATATTTTGCATTCAACTGATAATCTGAAATGTCTGTAGCAGCTTTCTTGATCGATTCGGTTACGCCCGTCAGTCCCTTACTTACAAGACCGGTAGCGGCACCTGCTGTCAGAAACTCTGACACAGGGCTGATCTGCGCACGTCCCATAAAACTCGGCACCTGTATCATTATTTGCAATACGCCAATGATCAGCAAGATTTGCGCACCACTGGCCTGGTCCGATGCATTCAATACAATGCAAAGCACCTTGAGTAAAACCAACCAAACAAAGGACCAAAGACTTACCTCTATAAAAGACCGCACGAAACCTGTCGCCATGTGCTCGGTATCTGGTGAGGCGAAGCAGACCAGGAAGATATAGCCAAAGAGAAATTGAGCAGCCAGAAGCGCTTCTTGAATAGCTTTCAAGACCAGGAAATAAACGATTTCGGTGATGATTACGACACCGAAAACGATAAACAAAAGCCAGCCTACTAAAGCGGCAATGGAACCGCCGGCACCACCAATAACCATGCCGGCAGGTCCGCCAACGATAGACCCTCCAAGCGCGCCCATAAATGGCGCAAACGAAGCCAGTGCCAGTCCAGCAGTACCTGACATTATCGCAACGAACACCTTCTCAATCGTGTCGACCAAAAGATTGCGCTGCGCAGGATCGTTAAACCAGACAGCTTTGATCATCTCATTTGTCAAATCAAGCTCGAGCGTATACATAGTTTTCCAGAGAAGAATTACGGCAATAGTAAATATCAATCGTCCGATTGCCGACATCCAGCCGCCTGAACGTCCACGCCATGCCCCATCAGACCAATGTCTCCAAATTGCCAGAACAAAAAACAGCAAAGACAGATCGATGGCAATGTAAAACATGACATCGGCAGTTTGATTGAATAATTTTTGAACATCGGTCTTAGCGTCACGCAACCCATCAGCGGCTATGTTTGGATTTAAAACAAAGAGCAAAAGAAGCGCGCTTAGCTTTCGTGCCAGGGGGCGAACGACGTCTCGGAGCAGTAATTTGACCCATCTGGAAAAATACATCCCTGGATCTTGCAAAAACTGCGATACATTGAAATCTTTGTCGTCGAATCGACTGTCATATTCATCGACAAAGTCTGGATTTGTATCATAGGGATCATCGGCGTTCGCGGTTGGGTCTACGCCTGTACCGCCAGATTGAACTCTATCATAGGTATAAGTCTGTTCGAGAGAAGGAATAGGTTGATTCTGCTCAACTCCCTCCTGGACCAACGTTGTGGTAGTCGAACTACTGTCCTGCTGTGCAACCGCACTGCTCGAACTGAAAACGAGAAACGTTGACGCCAGTATTCCCGAAAAAACGAAGATAACAGTACAACGCGATAATTTCATAAAGCTAGCCGTGTTTGAATCCCAAATGTTGCGTCCAATTTCGCCATCTGCAGAATAAAGAGTTTTTTGCGAATACGCACTGGTGTGCGTACGCCATAGAATTCACATTACGTACTAGCGCAACTTAGCATCAGCGGAGTAAGCAAATAGCTTGCACTACATCAATGGATTATTGTCCGGGTTGTACTATACATTTGCTGTAGGGAAGAACTTATCAGAGTAGCGCTAGCACCACACATGAGAGTTACCCCAGCAAAACAGCGAATACCAGCTACGCTAGCGCTTCACTAAAATTCAACTTCGTGATCACACCGATCCGAAGTCAGAAAATCTACTCACAATAAATACGGCAATGAACTTTGAGAAAAGTTCCACCAAATTTACACGGTAATATCCGAATATTAGACGGTCCAAAGAAGAGGATTGTTTTATGGAAGTCCATTCCAGCCCGACTTACCAGGATTTTTCTGTTCCACAAAATCCGATTGATTTCCGCGTTCCAAATCTGTCGCCCTCGCTCAGAGACACACTGGTAGATGCGAGCCACGAACTAAAGACACCACTTTCATCCATTCGCAACTCACTCACTCTATTAAAAATCGGGGCTGCCGGTCCTATTCCAAAAGATGCTCAAGAAGTACTGGATGTGGTCGAGCGGAGCACCATCAGATTGATCGGTTTAGTGGAAGAACTTCTCAGCGTGCAGAGAATAGCACTCAAACTTGAGGCACTTGCGGTGGGCAAACTAACAACTACGGCAGCGGAAATGCTGGCTGGCGAAGCTCGAGCAGCTAACATCGATATTCAATTGCCGCAATCACAAGCTTTGGTCTATGGTGATGCAAAACGACTTCTTCAAGTACTCGTAAACCTGCTATCTAACGCAATCAAATTCTCACCTCCGGGTAGCACAATCAGGGTTCATACCCGGGACGAAGTCCAATACGTAACAATACTGGTATCAGATCAAGGGGTCGGACTTTGCGACGGCGATCAAGATAGAATCTTCAATCGCTATCATCAAGGGACCTATAAGAATGACCAGGGAAGTGGACTAGGGCTGGCAATTTCAAAGCAGATTGCCGATGACCACAACGCGCAAATCGGTGCCTATAACAATATGGGTGAAAGCGGAGCAACATTCTGGATTCGCCTCAATCGAATCCCCCCTGCGTGATGCACTATTCATTCAGTTAGTTCAGAATCAATAAATTCGAATCAGAGCGGATAGGAAATAGCGAATTAGCTTCAGAACTCAGCGCAGGATCAATCCGCACACACTCAATTTCTAGCCGACTCATAATTACGGATCAACCACGTACGCGCAGCCTCCAGACCATTATTAGCCGCCACCGTACACCAGAAGAGTGCCGCATCGAAGTCGCGCCTGGTTCCGCGTCCAAAGAAGAAAAGCTGAGCCATGAGAAACTGGGCTTCCGCATCTGCATCTGCTTTCATGGCCAATTTCACACAATCACCAAATGCTCGAGACTCATCGTAAAACAGACCGTCAGTATCCAGTTGCATCTGCACCAGAGCCAGACGCGCTGCCATATACCCCTGTTCGGCGGCAAGAGAAAAATACTTGTACGCCAGGCGATCATTCTTGCGCACAAAACAACCTGTCAAATACAGCTCAGCGAGCTTGTATTGCGCGGGAGCAAATTTTGCAAATGCAAGCTGTTCCAGCAGCTTAAAACTGGCAATGACATTACAATCTGGTGCTGTTCCATCAAAATGCATGAGCAGCAAATTAAACTGAGCAAGCCGATAACCACCAGAAGCAGCACGTTCCAGGTGTCTGTATGCTTCCTTATACCGCCCCTGTTGAGCCAAATGCAAGCCCAGGTTATTTATAGACGGCAAATAGCCGCACCTTGATGCCCGCTTGTAGAGCAGAATAATTTGGTCGTGGTTGTTCTCGGTCGCTTCCATTGTCAACCGAACAGCCGCCTGATGCCAGCCTTCCGGAACTACGCAGTTATCGGCATGCACAAACCAATCAAGCGATGACTGAAAGAATGGATTAGAGCTATCCGAACGTTCAACTATGGTTTTAAGTGTCATCTGAGCCTGGATATATCCCTTTGTCGCTGCTCGTCTACAAAGTCCCCAGGCTCTATGGATGTTTCTCGGTACCAGATACCCAGTCTGGTACATTACAGACAAAAGAAAATCGGCTCCAGCTCGAAGTTCTGGAACTGGGCAAGCCGTGATTGCTAAAGTTCTCATCATCAACTCATGCTCTCCATTTACATAGCGATATTGCATTCAGTCGCGTGAAAAAAAGCTCGAAAGAACGAGGATTTTTTGTGAACACCACATCTGGTGATTCCACAAAAATTATCGATTCCCTCAATACAATTTCAACCTGCGATTCCTAACATGGCAAGAGCCATACAAGGAGTCACTGAAATTGAAGACAGCCAATCAATTGAATGATTTTGAAATGCAGCAAGAAGAGTCTGGCGGCGGTATTCAAAGAACCGCTTCAGGCGCACCCGAACTTTCAATAAGAGAGTGGTACGAAGGCACCAAATACATTATCAGAGATCGCTCTAGCTACAAACACAGGATAGAAATGATGATTCTGGTTGGAGCGGAGCCGATACTTGATTTCGGAGTTTAAAAGATGACAGTACAAACGATGGTAACAGCGGTGGTGCCGGTCGATCAGAGCAAAAATCTGTCTCCCGGACAATCGGCAAATAAAGCCGATTTAGAGCAGATTCTAAACGTTGGAGCGCTCAGAGCGGACAGCATTGCGAACGAGGACTTTTCGCCCGCACCTATGTGCATGACCAGAGGAACATATTCAGTCCACAACGATGAGTGTTATTCCGTTCCAGACTTTTACGAAAGCGCCTATGCCAAACGTCACCCCTGGCAGGAATACAACCACAAATTCAGTGCCGGCATCAGTCAGCGTGGACACTACCGCTCCCTCTTTACACCTGGCGGCAACTACAAAAATTTCTACGACATTTTTGCCATGTCACGGGCACCATCATTCCATGAAGGGAGCGTCGTACCAACATTCTACGCACCAGACGAGAATTGCACGGAAACTACGATATCGCTACCCCGCAAAGGCAGGGAATTTGAAAACTATCGCCCATTTGCGATTGAACCAAGAGGGTACACACGTTCATATTTCTACGGAGCAGCGAGATGATGCCTGAAAATCCAGGTACTTTCCACAAACAGCACATAGTATTCAGCCAGAGTCGGCTAGAAGAGGAACTCAAGAATGAATCTCGAGAATTTCAAAACAAAAATTCCTTCCGACAATACCCAAAAGAACGAAGTAGTTTTGTTGGACGCAAATAACGCCATCACGCTGACCGAGTGGCGAGCATTTCAGAGTTGGTTTGATCAGCATATGGCAGAACTACAAAAGTATGTCGACAACACCTTTGGCCGATTAACGATTGACGGACTGTCAGCGGAAGATCATCCTCTAAATACAATCGACTCACACCGAATGCGAAGAATAGAAACCGTTGTTATAACGACACCGATAGCGACAATAAGTGCGTAGAAACACAACGCCTGAGATCGCTCGTAACAGATAAGAATGCTATTGCTGAAGGGAAAGAACTCACCAAATATGGTGAGTTCTTTTTGTGCAATCTTGGTATCGAAGACTGAACCTCCTGAACTAACCGCTCGTGGTAGGAACAGGTTCCATAAATGCATGCATTGGGTTAACTGGCGTAGCTGTCGGTTGCGCAGTTTGAGCTAAGGGACTAGTTGTTCCCGCAAGCGTTGCCGGTACACCCGAAGACGACGCGGAGTCAAGCACAGGCTGTCGACCGGCAAGCAAAAAAGTCGTAGTGTTGAGATTTCGATCTGCAGGCGTCAGAGTGGCGGCTAATGTCTGGTTGTCGATCACGTAGCTGCCGGAGGAATCAGACAAAATGAATTTAGCCGGCAACGTTTCAAACAAAGGCATTCCCAAAGCATCATGCGCAGAAACCAATTTCTCATCGCCGCTTTCCTGATAGTAGATGCGGCGTTGAGCATTGCTGTCTATCACTGAGTATGTGGTAACGGCAGAATAAGGTCCGTTATCAACAGAACCCGTAAAATCGTAAGTGACGGATATCGTGCTCTGGTCTGGATAAGTGATCACATACTGTAAGGGCTTTCCATTGCTCTCAGTTAGACTGATTCGCAAACCATTAGCTTTCATGGTATCTGTTTTCTCGTAGCCATCGTAATCAGTCGTTGTTGTAACGTCACCATTGCTGGCATAAGTCACGGTAGTAGTCGAGTGATCATTTTGGGAAAGATTCAAGTTGCGTCTGTCGAGAACCATTAGTGATTGCTCTGCCGCACCAGTTGGATTCTCAACCAATCGAAAGGCATATTTGGGATCTGAACCGATATATGTTCCGCTAACTGGGTCAAAGCTATAGGAATTAGTCTGGGTAGTTTCGGGATCGCGCACCTGCAAAATTTGTCTGTCAGCACTGACGTTATAAGCCCAACCGGATGGCAGTATCACGTCCGTCGAACCATTCGACTCAGTAATCTTGAGTTCGGGGAAATCAGGTTGGATTGCGGTTCCGTCTGGACTGATTTCGAAAGGAGGCAGAATTAAGGAATCAGGTCCTGACTGGGAATGTGCCTTATTAAGCTCATTAACCAGTTGTGTCGCACGCTCTTTCCAACCATTAGACTGAATAGGGTCAAGCGGATTGCCGTAGATGTAAGATCTAGCTTCCTGAAAAGCGGCTACATAATTCCCATCTCGTTCATCCCTTTCAATCTTATCTAACACCGAATCAGGCATGGTTGAACCTCCAAATGACAGTGCAGAAATACTACTTGCAAGAATCGATAAATGTTGTGGAACCAATTTCGTATTCACCACACCCGGCTGCAAATAAATTTGGTTATCCGGTCACTCATGAGAAATTGATGCGCCGCAAGGCGAATCTCATTACATAGAATTTCCACACCATGGATTTAGCATTCCCTCATTACTTCTTCGTTCGACAGGGGAATTCAAAATGCAAACATATGCAGATGCAACAACGATTACAGCCAAAACAAACCTTACTACGCCTGACGAAACAGCTTCGATAAAAGCAGGTACAGCAGTCATTCTAATGTCATGCCTGACCGCAGCAATCGCAATTGAGGCTGTTAAATTGTTTGGATTAGCGCACGCCATGAACGAGCACACCCGTATAGTGCTTTCATACATCGGACTCAGCATCTGTTTTGTATCGGCTCCTACGTTCTTCATCTTTGGTCGAAATCTGTCACTCAAAGCAGGACTTGTCTGGACGGCAGCGATCATCTTTTGTACGAGCGTAATTGCATCGATGGTCTCGTGACACCCATCGTCAGTACGTTCATAATGCACTGTATACAGTGTTAACTGAGTGCACCGGAAAACAAACAGCCGCAGAAACCTTTCGAGAGAGAGAGTGGTTCAAAATTTGTGGTTCAAACTTTGAGCTTGTAACCAACTCCATGAACAGTCTCGAACCATTCTCTCTGACCTTGAGCAGTAAGCTTTTTTCGAAGTCTATTCATATGAGTTCGAACGACTTCAGGCGATGTTTCTGAAGTCGAGGGCCACACTCGCTCCAACAGGGATTCCGTGTTGAAAACTTGATTTGGATGCCGCATAAAAAATTCGAGCAGATCAAATTCCTTAGGCAAGAGGGAAATTTCATTGCCGCCACATTTCACGACATGGCTTTTTCGATCCAACTCAATATCACCCGCGACCAGTACATCGCCAGCAAAGCCTGCCGGGCGCCGCAACAATGCGCGAAGTCTCGCCATCAGCTCTCGTCCATCAAATGGCTTCGTTAAGTAGTCATCTGCACCCGCATCGAGACCGGCTGTTTTCTCATCGATCATATTTTTGCCGGTGAGAATCAACACAGGCGTTTTTCCGCCACGACTTCGAAAAGTCCTCAGTACTTCCAGACCGCTTATGTCGGGCAATCGCAGATCTAAAACAATCGCATCGTAGTTGTTGAAGCGAAGATCTTGAAGAGCATCCTGCCCGTTATCTTTAAGATCGAAGACATAATTTTCCAACTTCATCCATCGTCCAAGAGTGGCTCCAAGATCGGCGTCGTCTTCGACTATCAGAATTTTTGTCATAGGAACAAATTGGATATTAGCTAGCTGTGCACTTTCTCATTATCTCAGATAGCACAGTTTTTGCGACCGCTAATTCCAATCGGCGCGCCAGGCTTATCACTCGACTTTGTCAGGAGAACTTTTCGAAGTTCAGCAGTTCGATACGGAAAGGATTCAAAGAGGCTCTGCGACAACAGTACGGCTCAAAATTTAACTCGCAGACTCGCTAGCTCACTTTGCGGTTTTGATGCCAATTGCTAAAAGATTGCATCCACTGGACGACTCTCAAAGAAGGATCCGCATTATCCAAAATGTCACGAACAACAGCAATTCCGTTTGCACCAGAATCTAACGCGGACGCAGCGACACCTAGTGTAATACCACCGATAGCGACGAGTGGATAATTCAACATTGTTGCCCACTTTGATAATCCACTTAAGCCCTGCGGCGCAAATTTCATTTCCTTTGTGGTTGTAGGAAATACGGGACCGATTGCAATATATGAAGGTCGCACCGATAACGCTCTTGCCACTTCCTGATAGCAATGAGTACTGACACCAAGTTTCAGACCCGAAGCAGCGATAGCGTTTACATCGGCGTCTTCCAGATCCTCTTGGCCCAGATGCACACCATAAGCTTGATACTTTAGAGCCAACTGCCAAAAATCATTTATGTACAAATTGCAGCAATAGCGTCGAGCAATCTCAATTGCACGAGCAATTTCTTGCTCAACGAATGATTCGGATTGATTTTTGATGCGCAACTGCACTGTTTTAGCACCGGCAGCTGCCACTTTTTCGACCCAGGCTGAATCCGGAACAATCGGATAAAATCCCAGCGAAGAATCACGCGCAAAATCGGGACGTTTACGTCCTTCACCTGCCGATAGAGTCAGCCAGGGAAGATCCTGCTCCCGAAACATAAGGTCCAGATGAGCCAATGGACCTTTCCCGCATCCAATTGCAGGCGCAAGGCGGAGGGCTTGGTTGACATAAGCTTTTGCCATTACGACCGCATCTAAGATATCCAGTCCATTGGCTAGCGAGGCCGCGAGTGCCGAGGATAAGGTGCAGCCCGTACCATGGGTATTCTTTACGACCTGACGCGGACTGGAGAGCCAGGCCTTTGCTCTACCATCTGTCCAAAAATCCTGCACATATTCACCTGTCAGATGGCCGCCTTTTACTAAAACGGACCGAGCCCCTCGAGACAAAATTGCGCGCGCCAACGACTCAATATATTGATCAAGCTCCTCACCTTCAAGATCGCAAGGCACGCTGTGGGACAATCCGGCTAGAACATGAGCTTCAGCCCAATTTGGCGTGACAAGATCGGCGAGAGGTACCAGTCTGTTTAACACAATGTCTAATGCATCATCGTCCAAAAGCACATCGCCACTAGTGGCAACCATTACCGGATCATAAATGATCGGGTAATTTGCGCCTCCCAAAAGTTGCACAAGCTTCTCCGCAACTTCGGCAGATCCTACCATTCCAATTTTCACTGCAGACGGTATCATATCGGACTGCAGAGCATTAAGCTGTGCGCCGACAAGAGCGGCGGATAGATGCGAAACCTCCATAACCTTTTGCGTGTTCTGTGCGGTGACTGAAGTCACTACAGAAGCACAATAGACAGAAAAGCTCTGCATTGTTTTGATATCGGCTTGAATGCCGGCTCCAGCACAACTATCTGAACCTGCGATTGTCCAGGCAATGGGAACTGAACTCATGATTCAACCACCGAAACGGTTTGTGACTGCTGCCAGAATGGTGTGCCGATCACAGGCGTACTCGCAGAAGCAGATTTCCTCGGTTTCATCAGCCCAGCTTCAAAACCAAGTCTTCCAGACACTACAGCTGTTTTAAAAGCCCTGGCCATTTTGACTGCATCATCAGCTAGCGCAACAGCTGAATTTAACAAAATCCCATCGTAACCCAGTTCCATAACCTGAGCTGCATGAGAAGGTTTGCCTAAACCCGCATCAACTATTAAGGTAACTTTCGGGAGCCTTTCCCTTAGGGTTTCAAGTGAACGCAAATCAGTGATCCCCAACCCGGTGCCAATCGGTGCTGCAAGAGGCATCAAAATATTGCAGCCTGCATCCACTAGACGCTGCGCAACAACGAGATCTGCAGTGCAATATGGAAATATCTCAAATCCTTGCGCTATGAGAGTTTTTGCCGTGCTCAAAAGCTGAAAAGGATCCGGATGCAATGCGTAATCATCACCGATAACTTCCAACTTAATCCAGTTTGTTCCGAATATTTCTCGCGCTAGATTCGCAGTCGTGACAGCTTCCTGCTCTGTACGACAACCGGCTGTGTTTGGCAATATTCTCAAATTCAATTCACGCAAAAATTGCCAAAATCCATTTGCAGTTTTCGCATCAGAGCCCTGCCTACGCAAAGAGACAGTGACAACATCAGCACCAGAGGCGATCAATGCCTCCTGCATAACAGCCGGCGATTCATACAAGGCCGAGCCTATAAACATACGACTTTTAAGAGATTGTCCAGCTACGGTCCACATATCAGCCTCCTTGCATCGGCGAAAGTATTTCTACAGCCTGGAACTCACGCAGTTCGGTATGACTCCAGACATCTCTGGGAATATGCATTCCATCCAGGGCTACTGCAAACCATCTGTCAGTGTGCCCGAGAAGCAGTAACAGTTCATCCAGTGTTTTTGCAGGGACGTCAGCCTGCTGCCCATTAATCGTCAGTTGCACAAGTACTCCAGTTGGTCAATTTGAGAGGGTGCTATTACGCTTCGTGTATCGAACAGTTCTTCTAAACCGGAATCGCATGAGCGTCCCTCAAAAAATCCAATAACTGAAGAGACTATAGAGGGAGTGATTAAGAATCCGTGTCGATACAAACCGTTAACCTCAAGAAGCCGACCCGTAACACGAATAGACGGTGAATTGGCAGGCAAGGCTGGTCGACAATTGACACGCGTCTCCAGGATGCGCGCATTCGCGAAAGAGGGGTTCAGACTGAACGCAGCAGTCAACAGTTCCAGGGTCGATAGAACTGTAATTTCCGAATAATCTTCACACTCAATTGAAGTAGCACCAATCAAGAATTGATGATTGGCTCTTGGAACAACATAAATAGAATATCGTGGATGCAAAACGCGAACGGGGCGATAGAGCAACACTTCCGGCGTGCTGACGACTATGATCTCGCCTCTAACGCCGCGTAGATTCCGATACTGCAATTTAGCACCCATCCCCCGGCAATCAACAACAAAATCAAAATGGTAGGCTCGGGAGTCATTCGCGAGGGCAGACTCTTTAACGGTAATACAACCAGTTCCTTCAGTGGAGAGCACTTCTACGTTTTGCATCCAGCGACAATCACTTTCTCGCAAATATTCTTCAAGTGCTCCAAGCAGTTCTCGATTATCAATCTGGCCTTCGCCTCTAGCAAAATATCCGCTCTCGAATCGGGTTCCTAACGAAGGCTCCAGTTCCATCAGCTGGTCAGAAGTCATGCGCACTACAGGTTCGCTATCACACCCACCATTACTACAGCGGCTCTCGCTATCGTGTGACAGCGATTCTTGTTGAGCATCGAGAAGCAATTTACGATTCAACTTCAAAATAAACTGCTCTAGCAGAACTTCGTCACCGCTGTGCGCAATGACAAGTGTGCCGGACTCTTGCATAAACACGGGACTGGATAGCGAATCGACAATAGCGGACCACTGCCTGACTGCATGCTTACCGAGGCGAAAAACCAGTTCGCTGCTAACAGGAAGTTCGCAATAGGGTGCAAGCATGCCTGCACCTGTATAGGCACAACTTCGCTGACCGGCAACAGTATCTCGGTCGAAAAGTGTAACTCTGCAGCCCCTTTTAATCAGTTCAAAGGCAAGAGTTCGACCCAGTAAACCAGCACCGGCTATACCAACTGAAATCGTCATCAGCCTTCACTAACAGGTATTTGCCGCAGTTCCTGAGTCAAGTTCATAGAACAGAACTTAGGACCACACATTGAACAGAAATGAGCTTGTTTAGCGGCTTCCGCAGGTAATGACTGATCGTGATACTGAAGAGCCGTTTCAGGATCCAAAGACAAGTGAAACTGGTCGTACCAACGAAACTCGAAGCGAGCCAACGAAAGAGCATCATCTCGCCTTCTGGCCGCTGGATGTCCTTTCGCCAGATCGGCTGCATGTGCAGCAATTTTATAGGCAATGACACCCGCCTTCACATCATCGCGGTCAGGAAGGCCCAAGTGCTCTTTAGGTGTGACGTAACAAAGCATGGCGGTGCCGAACCAGCCAATCATGGCAGCACCGATAGCACTTGTGATGTGGTCGTAGCCCGGAGCAATATCTGTGGTCAGAGGACCGAGAGTGTAAAATGGTGCCTCCGAACATACCTCCATTTGACGGTCGACATTCTCTTTGATCAAATGCATAGGAACGTGTCCAGGTCCCTCAATCATGACCTGCACGTCGTGTTTCCAGGCAAGCTTCGTTAGTTCGCCCAGAGTCTCCAACTCAGCAAACTGTGCAGCATCATTAGCATCAGCAATAGAACCGGGGCGCAGACCGTCACCTAAAGAGAACGCAATGTCATAAGCCTTAGCGATCTCGCAAATCTCCTCGAAATGAGTGTAAATGAAGTTCTCCTGGTGATGAGTCAAGCACCATTTAGCCATGATTGCTCCGCCGCGAGAAACGATCCCAGTAACGCGATCGTTAGTCAGCTGAAGATGTCGCAGAAGAACGCCCGCGTGAATCGTGAAATAGTCCACACCTTGCTCAGCCTGCTCAATTAAGGTCTCGCGAAATATATCCCATGTCAGATTTTCTGCAACATCGCCTACCTTCGCAAGCGCCTGATAGATTGGCACCGTTCCAATCGGAACAGGAGAATTACGCAAAATAAAGTCCCGCGTAACGTGGATATCGTTTCCGGTGGAGAGATCCATGACAGTGTCAGCCCCCCACTTTATAGACCAACACAACTTCTCTACTTCTTCTTCGATACTCGAAGAGACGGCAGAATTACCAATATTGGCATTGATCTTGGTCAAAAAATTACGACCAATTATCATTGGCTCAAGTTCAGGATGATTGATATTCGCAGGAATTATCGCCCTACCGGCTGCGACTTCTTGACGCACAAACTCAGGAGTAATCGAACTTGAGAAATCAGCCCGAAACGGAACACCTTTTAGCCTGCTGTTGCGCTCATGCGACAGGTTCGATGCAGAGCCCGAGTGCGATGCTTGCCTGAGCTGGTTCTCTCGAATAGCAATAAATTCCATTTCTTTAGTGATGATTCCGCGTCTCGCGTAATGCATCTGCGTTACGTTTTTGCCAGCTTGAGCCTTACGAGGAGACCGCGTCAGACCTTTTCTGACAACGTGTTGCGGGCCAATCGAATCGAGAAAAATTGCAGATTCAATATGCCCCTCATAAGGCAAAGAATCATTCCGTTGCTCGATCCACGCGCCCCGCACCGCAGGCAGACCAACGTTTATGTCAACTAAATAGTCAGGGTCTGTGTATGGACCTGACGTGTCATACACAACGACCGAATCTAACGACTTGTCGGAAAGAATTATTGAACGCATTGGCACTCGAACATCGTCGTGTTCAGCACTGGTCACGTATACCTTTGTAGATGCCGGAAAAGGCTCAATCATGCTGAGCTTCTTTTCTTTCAATGTCGACAGTGTGTTCACGATTTGCTCCTCAATGAGCGGAAGAGCATATCGACTAACGTCTAAGCTCCCTCCGCTGGTTCTAACCAGGTCAGGTTCGAAGGGTTGAACATCAGTACGTTCTCTCAGCCGTCGTCGGCACCCCTGCTTTGCGTAAAAGAGTAACACACAGTTCTGAGAATGCAAGTCAGTAATATTGTGAAATGGTACAAACTTTTCCCATAGAAAAAAAATCCGCAAAACTCAATCTTCGTGCATCGCATTCATTCCACAAAATTTCCAACTCGCGCAGCTACTGTTGATCGTGTATCGCAGCTGTCGCGGAGGCATGATTAACGTGTACGAAGCAGAGATTTCAAGGCACACTGAAACGGTTTCTGAAAGACAAAATCCCCTGATGTTCAGCGATGTTCTTACAAATGACAAGAATTTGCTCAGCAAGCACCACTATAGTGGCAATAGCGACCAGGTACTTGCACTCTTTGGTACCGTCGAGATTACCGACCTTCACATGGCGCAACAGCTCGATCAATATTCAGCTTCAGACGCTGCACAAGCTGCTGCTGAACGCATCAGACAAAGAATCGTGGATGCATCAAAATTAGATGGTGCGAGCAGTGCGGCAGGGCAAAATGATATCGCTAACGAAATTGCAGGTTTAACAACACTGCCAGAATCGGGTTTAGACTTCGATCAATTCTATGTCAGTATAAAACAACAATTGACTAACTCAGGCGACCGCGAATTTCGCGAGGCCTTCTCAAAACTTGATCAAGGCAACATCATTAGTGACGAATTGGACAGTGCCTATTTGAAAAAGCACGGAAGCACCAAAGCCTCCGATATTTATTCCAGCGTAGACAACATAGTGGAGCAACTACTGACAATTTCAGCACAGTCAACAGCACCTGCCAATGCTGATTTCAGCGCGATCGCAGAAAAGGTACAAGCAGACTTGAGCACATTAACAGCTGCAGAACAGCGCGTGTATAACTACAACCTTGCATACAAAATACAGGCTCAACCAACTTTGAAACCACTGCTAGACAACCCGTTGACTGAATTCGGATTCTCTCTATATTTTGGTAGTTTCCTTGTTCCTCCCATAGACCAATCACCGGATGCTGAACGTCCGATGATACCATTCGCGTTCCCCCCTCCCATGCCATACACACCACAACCATTCGGGCTCCCACCATCCAAACAGGAACCGTCGGTGCCGCCCCCGTTCTTTACACCTACGGTACCGGGTCCGCTAGACGATGCAAAACCAGTCTGATCTGGATGGCAACTCGTTCGCCGCACGCATCCAAAAACACTCTCGAAAAGACGACATCTTATAATAGCCATCTGTACTACTAAACAGAACGTCAGATTGTCTCAGAAGCTATATCGTATTCCACAATATAGGCAAGTGTTTCGGATGCAGCTTCCAAGCAAAGGTCGCCACAGTTCACGGCTTCCTGTAGTTCGAGCGCAACGTTCAGCAGAGACTCAGATACGAGACCAGAATCGATGAAGATTTCCTCAAGAGATTTGACGGAGTCAAAACTCAAATCCAGGGCTCTCTGCGCATCTTGCTCGGTTAGAACGCCCGACACCAGGAAGAGTTCCGATACGTTCACCGCACTAACACTGCTGCTATTATGAGAAATCGAAGACGAAGAAGAGGCACTCCCAGTAGAAGCTGCGGAATGAGTTGTCGACGCAACAGGTTGAACAGGTCCGCGTTCGGCCTTAAAAATCGCCCTGGCGTTGCTGGCATTTCTAGTGCTTCCCAGCGCTGTCAAAGCTTCGTCTTTAGTTATACTTCGATCACGCATCCGTCGCTGAAGTTCGAGCGCCAGCATCAACTGGTCATCGGAAATGACACCGTGCATGGTGAGCATTTTCCCGAGAGGTAATTTAGTCTCATAAGCCAGCTTCTGGCATTCATCCAACTGAGCCTTTGTAATTAACTTCGAATCTACAAGAATCGTCCCGAGTCTGCTATAGCTGACAACTTGAGCGATCACTCCGGCTTTTGCCAATGCCTGCTCGACCGTCAAACCTTCTGTGATTGAAAACTTGTATGCGTCCAGAACCACTTGTACGGGTATCTTGCAGCCCTGGTATATGGCGTGCAGTTTAAGTAGTCGCTCCAGGTCATGCTCGTTAATGACGCCAGACAAAATGAGAGCTCTTCCTAGTGGTAAGCCTAGTTGTTTTGACTGGGAAATAAGCTCATCCAACCCCCTCGCCGAAAACAGTTCAAGGGCAAGTAATAATGCTTCAAAAGAAAGAGGAGGATGCGATTTCGGACGCATATTGGGGGCAACTGCCTTTGTTCGGACACGGTCTAAACAATTTATGCCACAAAAGACCTACTTTGTGACGAAAGAAACTAATACCCGTCCCCAAAGCTATCTGTGTTTGTCATCCAGGATAGTGCGACCTCGATCAGACGGCGAAATGAGCAGGAGCGGAGCAACTAGAAAAAGACGCTCCCAGGGAGCGCATTTTTTTCTCTTGTCTCATTTGCTATTGGTCATTATTCGCATCATCTCGTCGAACACCTGGGCTGCATTTGGAGCGGTATTACCATTTGCTTGAAGACTAGAGCGAGCGCAGTCCAGCAATGCTGCTTTCCGCTGCTGTAGAATCATTGCCGTTGTAGATATGTCTTGCGACGTCGATTTTTCACTCTGCTTAGGTTCAGCAAGTGTTATCTTTTCAACGGTCTTCGTATCCTCCGATGCGCCAGTTTTAGCCACGTGGATATTGTTATTCGATTGTTGTTTCGCCTCGTTCCACATCTCGCCGAGTTCAACGGTATTAAGTCTGCGATAAGCGGTCGGTTCGAAGTATCGAGGTAAGTTTGAATCCTTGCAAATCTGGCTCATCATGATGTCGCCCGATAGGGCTCCAGACTGCCTCTGCGCTTTTAGCCACCTTACGATGTGGAGCTGCGTGTCTTGCTCGGCTGTGCGGCTCTGTACGCTTTGTAAATATCGAACCAGTTGACTCACTTCAAAGAAGTCGAGGCGACCATCGCGAAACATGAGCCTTCGTCTAAATGCAGCTCTTTTATTCAATTCCAAAATAATCAAAGCTGAGCCCCCCGCATAGCTAATTGGACCCTGAGCTTCAACTGCAATCGATTGGGCACTGCCAGTAGTGGTAATCATGTTAAACCCTCTCACTCACAATACGACTAATGTATTAACGAGAATTTTCGTGTAATCTCCGTGTAAGCAGTTTTGTCTCTCTTAACTGGTGGTGACACCAAACAAAGAAGCGGAGAACTAGATGCACTCCGCTTCTTTGAGGATAGGAAATACTACTATGGACTTTCGAATGGACGCTCGACACTGGTCTGCAGCGCACCAGCAAGATCACCTGTGATTCCTAGACCTACCATGGTGGCGCTTTCGATAGGGTTTTCAGGAAAACCTAGAACGCCTTCCTGATTTGCCGGGAAACTACCATCAAAATGCACAACATATGGACGTCCATCAGATCTATCTTCTCGCCATATCTTTTGAAGTATTCCACCTGACTGATTTGCTGCATCCAAATATCCATCAATGAGAGTGACTATGTCAGCATTATTATGCGTTTTGAAAAAGTTAAAAGCCTCTCTAAACTTTTCATGATCGCACGGTTGCATTCCATACGCCTCTAGTGTAGTCAACTCGTCAATCAAGTCGGGATGAGCCTTTGCAAATGTATCGTTAAAAGTTTTGAGCGCGTTGACGTTGTCAGCGTTAAAGACATCGACAGGTCCAAAGACGGCTCCATCGCCTGTGCCGGTATCGATTTTCGCAGATTGTACAAAATCATTATTACCACCGGCTACTGTGTCGCCATCATGATCATCGTATGTTATCTGCAGTTGCGGCAGAGAATCTGTTTGTGCCTGTTTGTTATACCCTTCAAGGATACTTCTATACTCTGCTGGAGGAACCGACATTGCGATAGCTGCCAGGTCGTGGCGCAAACCATCCATGTTATTGGATCTCACGTCATTTTCTAATTTTGCGATTCTTGATGGATCATCTGGCATTGCGATTTTCTCCTTAAATAGAAACAGATGTGCAACTAAGCCGGAGGCACCTCTGGCACAGCTACTCGGGTTGAGGAACAAACTTGTTATGTTCGTATATTACGCAGCGATTGTGGATGAGTCGTGGAATTATTTTCATTCTTCAAGTACTAAATATGGTGCGCGCTTACTTCAATTCAGTGTCGCAGTCCCCAAAACAGAAATAGGGCGTTTCAGCACGCCCTCGCCCTATTGTTTCTCGACAATTGCACTACTAGTATTTCTGGGCATTCAAGATGCTGTTTCTGACCAGACGAAATGCTGCAGATGTGCTGCTCGCAAAAGAAAACTCGCCGGGCTCTTCGTGGATTCACCAGCTCACTAACGATTGAACGGAAGATCCGCAAATCATGGCACGATAGGCATCAGCTTCGGCAATGCGGCCCTGTCTATCGAGGAAGTTGGCATAAGTCTCAATCAACACAAAATATTCCGGAGCATCCTGATAAGTATCCATCATTTTCAGGGCGTTCTTGTAGAGCTCCTCGGCTTGACCATATTTACCCTGACCGCAATAAATAGTGGCAATATTCTGGTCCACAGTCGCAGCAACGATGGCTTCCGGCCGACTGTTACCAGCATAAGACTTGCGCAAAACAGAATTAATCGTACTTGTATTACGAACGTGAGAGGCGGAAGCAATCATCTGATCTTGCAAGCTGGAATTCGTAAACTCGTCGATAGCGAAAGTTTGGTCCAACTCGTCAGAACCATCTCTAAACAGGTCCGACTCTCTGTCGCTGATGTCTGAGTTATTTCCGTCGTTAACTGTGCCACTACTTAAATTAGTGTTGCCGAAGTTTCCGCTGCTATTACCAGTGTTTAGACCGCCTTTGCCGCTGCCGTCGCCGACGTTACTTACGAACTTTGAACTCTGACGGGCAGTAGGCTTCGACAGGAACCCGGTCGGAACGAATTTTGTGGCGAGACTTGGTAATGCTCCTTGAGGAGTCTGGCTCGCACTCCATCTTGGGTCACTGGCAGGAGCGTTCACCTGATTCGTATTGCCCCCCGGAAAAGTAAACTGCTCAACGGCTTGAGAATGACCACCCAAAGTGCTACCAGAAACAGTGGCAACATATCCATCGGCGGCATCGCCGCGAATGACAACGACTTCACTGCCGTTGTTAACGCTGACAGTATTGTTTGTCGAATCATAGCTGGCACTATCGGAAACACGCTGTCCAGCACTGTCCAGATGATATGCGCTATATTGACCATTTGCAGACTGTGCGATGGTTTCAACCTGCCCACCAGAGTGAATTTCGAATTGAGGCGAACTTGTGCCAGCCGCGTAAGAAATAGTCACCGAAGTGTTTTCGTCAGACGCTGAGCCACCAGTTCCAATGCTGTAGTGAGTGCTGGTATCGTAAACGGTGCCATCCGCCCCCACAGAAGTGCTTTCACTTGCTATAAGATGCCCGACGGGATTAGCGGCATCAACGCGCGCGTCGTATTGCTTAACGTCGTATCCGCCTTGTTGGTTCTGCTCGACAGTTGTGTATCCAATTGAGGCGCCGCCTGCATCAAAGCTCGTGGAGCAACTGTGCATCAGTGTACTATTTGCATCTACAAGAGACGAGGTCACCACATAGCTTCCATCGGCACCATATGTAGTTTGAGAGCATTCAACATTTCCATTGGCAGCATATGAATATTGAGCATCAGAAATGACTGTCGTACCATCAGCAGCAACAATCTTGTCCTCCAATAATTTGCCATCGGTATAGGTCTTGTTCTCAACCGTGCCATCAGCTCTCACTTGGGCTGATGCGATGGCATTGAGCGGTACAAAATTCTGGTCAACAGAAGCGTACGTAGTTTGCAACCAGTCAGATCCCTTGCCGGAGGGGTCCGAGACTTGAGAATTCAAAGTCACAGTACCATCAGCATTTAACATCATGCCGGAAACGATCTGGTTGTTGCCGGCATCATCGATCAGCTGCCCGATTTGCTTGCCTGTCGAATCAAACTGTCCAATCGTGTCTGTCAAAACACCGCTAGCAGAATTAGCAATTGTGTCGACTTGCGAACCCAATGCGTTATGGTTGCTATCGAAAAACGTGGTTGTCATCGACGATGTGTCATTTCCGCTTGAAAGGAGCGACGACACCGTTTCAAAGGCGGCTATTTGACCATCAACTCCGGTATAACTAATACTGCGACTGCCGTCGGTATTATTTGTGACCGCAAACGATTCTAAACCGCCTGCAATACCTGGCGTATGATCCAGAGAGATGCTGACAGGATTTCCGTTCGCATCAGTTAAAACATCGACCCTCGTGCCATCACTCGCGAATCCAGAGAGAGGCTCGCCGACGCTACCAACAAAGGTATCAACTGAACCGGTAGCACCTATAACCGTAATAGCTTCCAATCCATTTCCGAGATTACTGACGTATACCAGATCCCCGTTCTGTCCAGCAAATTGCAAGGTCGCTTGCCCAGCTGCACCAAAGGTGTCTTGCGCGATCATGGCACCAGAAGATGTTTGAGTAAATTCTACAGTTGCACCGCCGATGCTATTTGGAGAAACCGTTAAAGTCTCTCCATTCGGCAGATCGAGCTTGAAACCTCCACTTCCATCAGAGACCATCGACATCGGCGTGCCGATCAACTTACCGTTTTCGTCAACCAATTGCCCTGTAAATCCACCCTTACCATCAGAACCGATCTGCAGATGGTAATCGCTGTTTGGAATTGGAGTACTGAATATGCCGGAAGCACCACTCAACGGAGGAGGAACGTGATTT
Organism: Candidatus Melainabacteria bacterium; assembly: GCA_003963305.1. Lineage (NCBI taxonomy): Bacteria > Bacillati > Candidatus Melainabacteria > Candidatus Melainabacteria bacterium. The sequence continues at coordinate 162,237 of RXJR01000011.1, forward strand.
ACACCGACAGGCACAACGCTGCCTGCATAAGAGCTGGAAAGGTTCAGTCCGCCCCCTTCGCTCCCGCTGCCAGCGCCACCTTCTCCTCCAGCTCCGCTGCTGTTGCCAGAGCCATTTCCCGTAGTATCAGATACCCAGGTTCCACTCTTGCTGTCAAAAGTGAGCATGTGTCCGTTGGCATCTACTGCATGCATTTTGCCGTCCGCCATGCCTGGAAGCAAATGTGCGCCTGGGGGTAACTTTCCGGCACTAGCGCTCGCGCCTGAACCTTTGCCGGCAGCGCTGCCACCACCCGCACTACCGCTCCCCTGGGGCTGAGTTGCCTTTTGTGCAGCATCTTGTCCAGCCGCCGCTACCAGCCCCGCAAAGTCAAAAGCATATTTCACGCAGGATGTAGACAGGAAATTCAACGCAGTAAAAATATATGTCCCCGTCGTTCCATAGTCTTTGAAACACGCCATCAACAAAATTGTCGTATTCCAGAACATAGACCAGAAGCAAAGCGTGATCACGCCTTCAATCCAATTTGGCAGGGCTTCGCGCAACTGCTTCACTGGCCATACCCAGAGAGCGGCAACGATTGGACCGACCAAGTACAGGTAACAGAGATAAGCCATCTGAAATGCACACAAAATATTCCAGCCTGTAGTCGAAGCGGCATTAGCGCCATAAACGGCGAGGCGAGAATAGACAACGTTAGCAGGCATTGCTTCGTTGACATGACCGGGTGCCGCAGGTGCACCGCCACAGGGATCCGGACTGCCGTTCCCGAAGTTTTGCGACTCCAGATCTGACCCCTGTGGCCACGGTGGCACAGAGCCGTTTCCAGCCGATGCGCTGGCGCCATTTGTCGGCATGGCACGCAACTCGCCGCAAAGCGCATCTTTATACATATTGGAGCCAAACATGCGAGTATATTGGTCGCTGATGGTAAATGTAATGCAGTTCGAGAAATCAATGCCATAGCTGATCACAAGATAAGTTGCCGGTATCAGAAAAACGGCCACAATTGCCCGCAAGATTCCATCGAATGGATTTACGTTTCCGAGCACCGGATTACCCGCCGACGCAATCGCCTTTACTTGAGCCAGAACTGCGCCTGGTAGCAAAAGCAAAACAGCGATAGGTATGAAGATCGAATCACGAATTCTGTTCCAACGGCTGCCCCCATCGTTGGCAAAGTTCTGCATAAACCTTGAACAAAAATCGATCGCACCAGCTGCATTATCCTTAGCAGCCCCACCTGCGGAATCGCCAGCTTGCTGCCCAGCGGCAGCCTGAGCGGCTTGAGCAGCAGGTGGCTGCTTGGCCGGATCCATTGCATTCATGCTTGCAGATACGGCACTCTGAACAGCAGCTTGTATCAATTGATTGATTGTTGGATAACCACCATCAAGCCCCATAGTGGCAAATACTTTGTCGAGAATTGACTTAAGTAATGGAGTAACCATGAAAGGTGGTGGCAATGTGCCGTCAGGATTCTTTATCTTGGGCTGATACAGCACCATAGGTCCGTCTTTGACCTGTCCACCGTATTCGGTGCTAAGAACGCTGAGACGATCAGGATTAGTGCCCGCCCAGTGTTTTGCCAGAGAAGCGACCGATCCATCATCACTGCGATCCGGTCCTAAGGCTCGAGCCGGTGCTGCTGTACTCGCACATAAACAAATCAATAGAAAAAGCGAGGCTATCAGTTTCAATGTATTCACCTGTTCTAACTTAGGATATTGACCGGTATGCGAGTTGGCTCATCTGGCATACGAGGAGGATAGTCAACAGAAATGGAATGTTCGTGGAAATATTATGTGACAGCGGGCATAGCCGCAGGTTGACTGGCACTGCGTCCAGGGTCAGTTACACCAGCCGAGCCACCGCTCGAACTACCGCCTTGACCAGCCTTATCCAACAAAGCTGAAACCAGAGATCCTGGCTTGTATTCGAATGGCATGAAAGGCACGTAAGTCAACATCACCACGAATGCGGTGTAAACAACGCCTTCCCAGGGGCTATTTGGATTGTACTGACCTATGTCCTTCAGCCATTGGATACGAACACACATACACAAGATAATCAACGACCACCAAAACCTCCACAAGGTCAAGCAAACCAATCCGTTAATCCAATTGGTAAATACATTTTTGAAAAGGGTATTCGTAGTTGATGGCCAGGCGTAAAAGGCTGCAGCAATCGGACCGAGCAAGTACAGATAACACATCATAACGACTTGATATGCAATAAGAATAACCAGTGCTCCAGTGAAAAGAGAATTGATAAAGCCGAAGGCCGCTCGCTTAAAAGCGCTCTTTCCACTCTGCTGTGCCTCCAGTTTTGCTTGCTCTGCAGGGGTTGCAGCTTTCGGTTTCGAAGTTTGGGCATCAGCCCAGTTCTGCACATCTTGAATTTGAACCTGCTGCACCATCACCTCGGTCATGCTGTTACCAATGTCAATTGCATAGCTGACAATTAACTGAGTCGCGGGAATCAGAAACAGAGCAATCGCAGTGCGCAAGAATCCAGTGAAGGGACTTAAAGCATCTTCGTCATTAGAGTCATTAATGACGCCGAATTTGACCACTCCTTTGATCTGCGTAATAAGAGCACCAGGAAGAATCAGCAGGATCGCGACAGGAACAAAGGTTGTGCGGTACATTGTCTGAACCATGCCTACTGCGCGCCCGTAGGCACCGCTGGCAGTTTCATTAGCAACATTGACAAGACTTTTGATAGCGGAACTCATCGCCGATTGAAGATTCGAATTCGAAGCATCGTTCGATGCATCTCCAAATTGTTGCGTCTGCGCCTGCGTTGTCGCCTGTGTATTGTCGTAATTGACCAGTACACTCGACTCGGAAGTAATCATTGCAGAGGTAGTCGCTGCCATTCCTGCATAGAAATCATTCGATGGAACACCGGTCGTCTGAGCGGGAAACCATTGCTGCGGACCATTAACAGGCGCAACAACTTGCGGCTGCGTAAACCAGAAAGGCGCACCAGGGGGACCCGGCAAAACCACCCAACCTGCCGGCGACGTGGTACTCCCATAGGCAGTGAGATTGCGCTTTATCTCGGACGGCGTGAGAAATTGATTTACCAGCGGATTTTTAGTGTTATTCGCGGAATTGGGTTCAGTAATCGAAAGATCACCACTGGACATGCCACCAATTTGACCCCAATCACTGTGAACTCGTGGCATCTGCGGTAAACTCGCTGGCACAACAATGGTCATAGCTTCATTGCGTGCAGTGAACGGAGTCCAGCGAAGTTGTTGGTGATGGAAGTCTGCAAAAGATGGACCGGCCGTCAGCGAGAGTTGTGCTTGTCCATGAGAGTTGTTTGCAGCTTCGGCTCGCGAAGGATCGCCAAGCACTAAAGCAAAAAACACCATCAAAATAGCCCAACGCGCCTGTCGAATATTCCGCGTGTTTTTCAAGACTTAAACCTCAGCGCGCTTAGTAATCGTCCTGTGACACCAGCGGTGGCAGTCCGACACCAAAATCGGACGGATATGTCTCACCTTTGTTATTAGTAATTTGCCGAACAGAAAAAGAGAATTCGGGCCAATTCGATCCCATAGAAAAAGATGATGTACCAGCGGAGACCGCTAGAGCAGACTGGTTTAGCTGCTGCATTGCAGCGAAAAAATCAGAAGCAGTGTTAAATTCGTTTCGCATCTTAGAATCATCCTCAATCTGTTTAATTGTTCAGACACTGTAGTATTCAGTGCTCTTGGATGTTCGTAAGATTACGGTGCGATTGTATAAAAGTTGTGGAAGAAATTCGGAGCGTAGCAAGCTTCGCTAAGGAATAAAGTTAGCATTCAGACGGTTTTTAAGTGTGAACCAGGAAATTACACGAACTTTCCACAAACTCACTTTAGAGGCTCGCGCTGGCGCACTAGCATTAGCGCCGATCAAATACAAAAACTTCATGACAGAAAAGAAATAGACAGCATTCAATTACATCATTTTTCCATGACCACTCTTTTATTGTTCTTCTCTGACGACGTACAAACAAAAAAATCTTCAGAGAGTGTGAGAAAAAAATCGATGGACTTTCTAAATCAAATTAGCACTATATCAATGACCTTGGCCAACTACATGGATTTGACATGCGACGCGCCCACTACGAAGTTGCCTGATGGATCGCAGATGTGCACTAACGAAGCAGGTGCAATCATATTCATGCATTATTCCTCTGGTATAAAACTCAGAAGACACAGCGATTTTGTCATTTGCTTGAACCAATTCGGTGAGCACTGGGTCGGAGACAGCCGCACGGCTTGGTATCGATTTAACTGACAGCCCCAGGAAAGCTGAGGAAATCAGAAAGAATCACAAAATCTCAGGTTGTCGCCGGGAATCCATCATCAAGCTTGATTCACTGGCAACGGCCGATGCATCTCGATTTGGCAATTTAAACCAAAAGGTAGAACCATGCCCCAACTCGCTCTCCACACCTATTGAGCCCATATGCTGCTCGATGATTGCTTTACAAATTACAAGTCCCAAACCGGTTCCACCCTTTGCTGTAGCATCGGTTCGCTCCACTTGCTTGAATCTCTGAAACAATGAATTAACATGGGAAGGTGGAATCCCCCGTCCCTGGTCTGTAATTCTAACTTCATCCATATCGGTACCAGGAACGACGTCTATAAGAACCGTGGATCCTTTCGGTGAATACTTAATTGCGTTCGAAAGAAGATTGATCAAAACCTGTACGATGCGATGATCATCGGCATAAACCTGGCTGGCAGTTTGCTGATATTGAACCGACACATTGTGCTCATCAGCGAACGCTTTGACTGACTCCACCGACATTTCAAGAATCGGATAAAGCGGACGCAATTCAAACTGCATATCGAGTTTTCCTGCTTCCAACTTTTCTGCATCAAGAAGATCATTTACCAGACCTATCAATCTAGTAGCACTTCGTTCAGCAATCGTAATTGCTTTCTGTGCTTGCTCAGTTTGTTGACCCAACGCACCCACCATCATCATCTTCAGTGATCCGCGGATGGCGGTAAGTGGATTACGCAATTCGTGACTGACGACGCCCAGAAATTCGTTTTTGAACCGCTCGATTTCATGACGTTCAGTGACATCCGTAATTATGCCCAGAAGCCGTCCTGAACCAGGACCACCAAATGGAGTGACAAGCACTTCGGCGGGAAACTCGCTTGAGTCCGCTCGAACTGCTGTCACTTCATGAAATCGCCCTGATGCCTTTTCGAACAATTCGTCGAGTTTTTTGTCTGAATTAGGGGCTGGTGTCAAATAAAGATCAGTCAGTTTTGAGCCGAGCAATTCATCACTGCGATGCCTTCGAAACATTTTTCGCATCATCGGATTAACCAGTTCGACAGTGCCGCTACGATCGAATAGAATCAAACCGACTGGCATAGTATCTATGATTGAGCGAGTTCTGGCCTCGCTCTCCTTTAGAGCCTCTTCATTTCTTTTACGCTCAGTAATATCATGAGCAACGCAAAACAATGCATTCTCCGCTCTCGACCACTGAACGGACCAAAGAATGTGCTGCTGATTACCGTCGGGCAGTTGCATAAGAGTCTCAAATTCCGATTTGTGAGGAGATGAAACAAGTGATTTCAAAGTTTGCGCAAACGACTCACGTTGCTCCGGTACGCACAACTGAATAACACGCTGCCCAATCAAGTCTTCTGGCTGAATTTGCCACACTGTCGCTGAAGCGGGACTGACTCTGAGAAACTTCCCGTCAGCATCGAGTGAACAGATTACGTCTACAGCGTTCTCGACTATTGCTCGCTCTTTCTGTTCCGCTTCACGCAATACCGCGGCCATTTTGTGAAATACCTCATCCAGATCACTTATTTCGTCAGACCCTTTGCTGGGTGGAAGCAACTCTTTCCCCATTGCAAGCAAAGCCGTATTCTGCATAAGAACACCTAACCGGGCTGCCGTACCCATGTTGAACCACACAGCAAGACAAACGACGACCAAAACATTTGCTGACATACTGAGCAAAATCAGCGTGATGATTTGATCGCTCAGTTCTTTTTGAATATTAGGTCGCTTATTGTCTTCGTTCTTCAGTTCAACCACGAAACTGCGTATCAGTTTAACGTCGTCTATTTCAATAGGAATTAGAGTCTGCTTTAAGTCACTAAATTTGCCCAAAACATCAGTTTTGTCCGTTTGCATTAACGCCATAAAGTCGTCAACACTGCGAAGTCCGTCGGTAATGTCTCTATCCAGTCGCTTGATCAGAGACAACTGACTCGCTTCAGATTGAGTCATCTTCAGAAGCTTATCAATGTCGCTGCGCATTTGTTGCCGTGCTCTTTCGTATTCTGACAAATCAGCATCATTGGAAGTCGCAACATAGTTGGTCGCAGCATTTCGCATTTGAACCGGCAAGGAGTACAAATCTTCGAGTGTCGAAATCTTTTCCTTGAGCTCTGCCTGTATCAGAGTCTTTTCGTTAGCTGCATTCACCAGCCAGATTAAGACTGAAACAAAGCAAATCTGAAGAATCAGCGGAATGCAAATCAACAAGTAAACTTGGCGAGAAAGAGTAAATTTCAAAACAGGTCTCTGCAGTCACAGCCGAAGAAAGTCATTCAAGATCTATGAACAAGAAAGTCGAAATCATAACACTGCAAAAATTTCGCCGTTTCCGCCCAGTGAAATTAGACCCTGGTATAAAAACATCAAACCATTTAGGCTTTGCAAGGTCAGGTTAAATCAGGTCCGCCAAGGTCCGCCGAGCTCTGCCACGCAGGTTTAATCTACGCCGAAAATCCAGCTGTCATGCCTGTTTTCGACACTCATAAGGCTCCCGCTCCACCTGACAAGCTTGAACTATATAAATGGATAGTCTAAATTAGGATTAAGCCGATCTCATAATAACCAAGCGTAGGAATAGTTCTACAAAAAGCGGCCCGGTATCACTTTCGAAAGCAGAGTGCATCGGCGTCATTCACCCCTCTTGGCGCAGAGCACTCCACAAACAGTTACTAGTGAATCGCAGACTGACGAGGAATCGTTATGACACGTCGCCGTAGAAAGGGTGCCACGCTTGGTTTGGTGGCAATATGCGTCCTTGTAGTTATTGTCATCGGTACCGCGGTGTTTTTCCTCATCAAAATCCTTGGCGGAGGCCGAGAAATAGCCAATGCCACCGATGCAGGCGCGCTGAACGTGGCAAAGCACATCATACGTGATGCAAGAGTCAACACCCCGGCGCAGTTTCAAGATTGCGAATATCCACTCGGATGTGGATACATCAATCTGCTCACCTACAACCGTTGCGTAGCCAAAGCGATCATGATTGCCGGTAATGCCTCAAACATGACGGGACCAGGTGCTTATAAAGCAAATGCCAACGCGCTCATCGATCAATTAGAGTCAATGGGAAGTGAACTAGCAGGCAAAATTACCAGTTCGAACAATTATTTCAATGACGTAAACAACACCGTCCGAATGGCATCTTTTATAGGCATCAAAAACGAGACCCCCTGCGAAATCGCGTATATGAAGCCAGCCGGACCAACGAACGTTTTTTTTAACGGGCAGCAATTAGCTAACGGTTTGACAATTCCTGTTTCAACAACAACTGTAGGTCCCAAAAATCAAAATAGCTATGTTGCTGTTGGAACCGGACAAGGCTACATGGCTGGTTATTCACCGATCACTGTGATGGGACGAACAATTTATGGAGTTCCCGTTTTTCCACAACAAAATCCGCACTTGGTTTCATTTTTCGATTTCAGCAGTTCTGGAAAACCTTTTGGTTCGGCGCCACCAAATGCAGTGAAACTCGGCTCCAGCACAACAGAAATGAAGACACAAATGCTAACCGGAGCAATGGCGTGCGCAATTGTCGGAGCAGTTGAAAATGGTTCACCTGGTGCCGGCGGCTCAAACATAGGCACATCACTTCTCGGAAGCGGTTTCCAATTTCCTGCAGCCGCCTCCTACGGTTACATCGAATTTGGTAATTTCCCGGCCAATCAGACGCCACCTGGCTATGACCCAAAGGACTATAGCGACAATATATTTAACAACGAATTGATGTCTCCAGGATTTACCGCATACGGTGAAAATCAGTCGACCCAGTTGAGCAATTTCGTCACATACAGTGCAACGGCGGGCGCCGCACAGGCTTGGGTAGAGTGGGCTAAAGGTGTCAAGAAAGGGCAACAATTACAACAAGACACGGGTCAGACAGTAACGATTCCAGACGCCCCGAACATCGACGGTTACACTTACGTCGGTCCATCAAATGAGGACTTGAGCGGTAGTCCATTGAAACCAGGCACTAAGCCGAGTCAAAAACAGATTGACTGGCTGGCAAGCATGGTCGACAAAAGCGAGAATTGCTTTGCCGACCTGGCGTTCAGAGAGGGCTTGATGGGTGCTTGCGTAGCGGCACTGCCTTCCATGCAACTTACGTACGGTCACAAAGTGCCAGACTTGAATCCAGGTGGTTCGCAAAAGTTCTCCCAGGCAGATTGGGCAAAAGCAGAATTGCTTACTTTGTTTGAGGGATTGAATCCACAAAACGGCAATTACAATAACTATGCAACAGTAAATCTGACATCGGGAGCGCCAAGTTCCGGATTAGGCATCTATCCGTCAAGCCTTATAAGCGGGAAAGTTCCGAGTAAACCGCCAAATATGCCGACACCTGAATACACCTTGCCTCTACAGGGACCAGGCACTATAAAACAGTTGATACAAGCCGTGCAAGATCCAGGCTGCGCCAATGACACAATAGCTGCAATCGCCAACCGTTGCAAACAGATCCAACCGCAGACAACGGATGCTGATATAGACAAGCTTCTCAACACGACTCTGGAGATGGCACCACCGAATACACCTAAGTGGGAGAATGCGCACAAAATATATATCTATCTTCCCGGAGGCGATTTGAGCGCGAAGCTTATCATCAGTGAATCTCCGCCCCCGAAGTTGACCGGCAATCCTCCTGACGGCTGCTGTTCTTATCCAAATACAAATAATGCTTGCTACACGAACACTTATTACCTGGACGGATCAATTGTCGATTCAGAACACGACCAGAAAGTGCACATTAGACCGTACCTGGAAATCGACGATACGAATCCATTAAGATGCATCGATCACGCCGACTGGCAGCCAGGCTCAGGAGCAGACAACAATTTTGGTAGAATGACCTTCACCGAAATTGGCTTAGGTACTACGACTTTCACACATATCAACTAACGGAATTGTATGATTAGCCGCGCCAGCGCATCAATTGTCGTCGCTCTAGGTTTCGCACTTTTACTCCACGCGAGTTCTGCTAGCGCGCAACAAAACAAACCTAAAAAGGTTTTGCCCCCAATCCGCACAAAACCGTTAGCAGCACCGCTAGCGCTGCCGGATGTGCCTCAATACGGTGGTCAAGCGCGTTTCATCAGCGGAGAGAAAGTGGATGTGGCAGGTGAAAATCTTCGCCAGACCTGGCACATCCGCGAACACCGCGCAGAAGTCGTTAATTGGTACAAACAAGCATTAGCAAATGCAGGATGGACTATCGCCGCTGCAACCAAGGGCAGCGTAACCGGCATCAAAAAAGATGGATTGATAATGATCGTCGTTAACGAATTGCCTCTGGCTGACAATTATCGCTCCGAATTGATGATTCAATACTCAAGAAAGTAACTGTGCATTAACCTGCTCGAGAATCAGCTTTCTGTCGCAGCCTCATCCTGGTCGACAGCTGCCACCAAATGCGGTGGGATAATCGAAGCACCACGACCGCTCAATAACAAGTGCGAAGACAACGCCATCTTGAGAGCTTGAACGATGTGTTCGCGTTGCACCTTATACACATCTCTCTCGGTTTCGTTTAAGCCATCCGGAAGGTATGCTCCAAAAACTTCTATGGCTTCGTTGTAGAGCGGAACAACCTGCGGATAGAACTTCAGCTCTTCGGCGTTTGTAATTCCAGCTGCCACCCCCATGTCATCAGACATGCCATCTGCAATATTCAAAATTTCATCAACAAGAACGGCAAAAGCAAAAATGCCAGGTTTAGTCTTATATAGAAGGTCGTTTAACCAGCCAGTGGTAGGAAAAGCAATGGACGGCATTGAAGCGTATTCTGGCCTGGCTTCAGCTATCATGGCTCGGATTTCGGACAGAGACCAACGACGCTCGAGCAAACCAATAGCTAGCCGATTCTGGTCCCAGGGCACGTTCCACGCCTCGAGAACAGCAAAGAGATCGACCTTCATTCGATCGAGCGCCAGCGCTTCTTCTTCTTCAGCTTCGGTCGTCATATCGATGGATTCCAACCTGCAAATACGAGAACAGTCTCAAGCACAATTCTTGCATCGATTATAGAATATGCCTGCTGAGACCCTGGAGGACATATGAATTTCAGACCAATCTTAATGATCGTAGCTATTTGCAGCTCTGTCGCAAGCTCCGCTTATGCTGCCACAAAAGCGGTGGACAAAGATTTTTTGGAATTCTGGAAAGGTTTCAAAGTAGCACTGCAGAAAAACGATAAAAAAGCACTGGCATCAATGACCAAACTGCCTTACCTTCAGGATGAGAAGAAGCTGAATGAGGCGGCATTCATCGCCCAGTCGGAAAAGATTTTTCCGCTCGCGACAAGAAAGTGTCTACTGAAAGAAAAGCCGATAGCAGATAAAGACTCGGTGATGATCTTTTGTGGTGAGGAGATTTTTGTATTTTCGAAAGACAAGGGCAAGTACAAATTTATTGAAATTGGTGTGAACGACTAACAGCGGTGCAGCCGGGACGGCTGCGCTCCATGACTTACGTTATCGGTGCAGCCGGGACGGCTGCGCTCCATGGGCAAATAGAAGGCTAGTGAAGGTTTTTGAAAAGACCTACACCCAGGCCGATAGCGCCGCCGATTGCTGCGCCCTTGAAGGCACGGCTGCCTCCTCTGCCGCCTGCCCAGCCTATCCCCAGACCGGCAGCCGTTCCTGTTGCCACATCGCGTGCGATCGGGTGCCGCTTCAGAGTGCGACTGGAGCGAATCAAGCCAACACCGGCTCCGGTGCCGGCGCCGATTGCTGCACCACGTACGACACCATGCCCGGTCAGTCCACCGACCAGTGCACCGCCGGCGGCACCAACACCGCCTCCGATTGCAGCCGCTTTCACTTTAGGATGTCGCTGCCAATACGTCGTCTTCTGAGCAACCCTGACTTTCGTGGTACCAGCTTTGTAAGTTGTCGTTGTTGCACCGGCAATCTGCATGGTCCCTAACTGCAACGCGCAAACAAGAGATACTGCCGTTGCTGCGTTCTTCGCATATCCATTCAACATCATCTTCACCTCAGCCGATTACTTCTGTCACTCATCAGCGCAAGCCGGAATGACATCAATATACACGCTGACGATCATGCAAACCGAACAGTTCCCGAAATCCTCACCTGGTGGGAGTGTAAGTGTCTAATAACTCTTTGCAATAGCTCTGCACCTGCTCGTATATACTGTGCAATTGCATGTAAAGAGTTGGTGCCAGATCCCAATTTTGTGCGACTGCTGTTTGTTCGAGTTCCTTGCAAAGCACCGCCATATCGGAAGACCCCATCGATCCACACGATCCTTTCAGCTCATGAGCAGCGGATTTCAACTTGCTCGAATCTTTAGCAGTGACAGCGTCGTATATGCGCGTCAACAAAGTATCAGTGGATGACGTGAAAACACCGATCAACTCAATGGCACCATCTATACCGCAAGTCTCTTTCAAGGATTCAAAATTCAACAACCCCGGCGGTCGCACATATACACTGGCCGGAGACTCGTTCTTCTGAGCAGGCTGCACGCCTCGCCATGCGGCCGAATCTGTTTTAAACCAGCGCAATAAGACCTCTTTGAGCTTGGCGGCAGTGACGGGCTTGCTCACATAATCATCCATGCCGGCTGCGATACATTTTTCTCGATCACCTTGCATAGCGTGAGCAGTCATGGCGATAATCGGAATGTGTCGCCCGGTCAGAACCTCAGCCTTGCGAATTGCGCCTGTCGCCTCGAATCCATCCATATCGGGCATCTGACAGTCCATCAGGATAAGAGAGTAGGGCGTATGATTGACGACTTCAACCGCTTCTCGCCCGCTGCCGACAACATGCGCTGAAAATCCAAGTTCTTTGAGCAGCATCATTGCCACTTTCTGATTTACCGGATTATCCTCGGCAACCAGCACCATACCTGTCTTCTGAAAAACTGTCATTTCGGCTGTCGTGTTCAATCGTGGCGGCATGTACGATGCTAACGATTCTTTCTCGGCCCTGTCTTCAGCGCTCAGAACGAGAGCGATGCAATCAAAAAGTCGCGACTGCTTGAGCGGCTTGATCAGGTATGCAGAGAAACCAGCTTGCAGAGCGCCTTCGCCAAGCCTACCTTTATCTTCAGCAGTGCATAGAATCAATTTAGTCTTGCTCAAAATTGGATCTGCCTGCACGGTTTGAGCAAAAGCAAGCCCAGCCGAATTCGGCATAGTGAGCTCAACAATGGCGAGGTCAAACGGCTTTCCACTCTCAACCGCCGCTCGCATCGACGTCAGCGCATCGTTCAGACCCGGTACAGTCTCGCAAATCATGCCCCAATTGGCAGTGTAATCTTGAATAATTTTGGCGGTGCCTTCCAACGTTTCGACAAGCAATACGCGCGTATTTTCAAGATCGAATTTGCCTCGATCGATGGGCTGCTCCGGAGCCGCTTGAGAGCGCTCCAGCGGCACGGAGAACCAGAAAGTCGAGCCCCTACCTTCAGTGCTGCGCACACCGATTCTGCCACCGAGCAATTCCACCAGCAACTTCGCAATTGACAGCCCCAGACCTGTGCCACCATAACGACGCGTAATTGAACCATCAGCCTGAGTGAAAGGTTGAAACAACCTGTAAACGGCTTCCTGAGGCATGCCAATGCCGGTATCGCGAACCGAAAACTTGACGCGGCAACGTTTCTCGTCCATGGCATCTAACGTTGCTTCAACAACAACTTCACCGCTTTCAGTAAACTTGATCGCATTGCTCAATAAATTGAGAAGAATTTGACGCAAACGCCCAGGGTCCCCACGCAACGATGTAGGCACATCCGGGGCGACATAGGTCATCAAGGAGAGTTTCTTCTGTCGCGCTTGACCGGCGATCAACTCCGCCGTACCCTCGACGACGTGTAAAAGCTCGAAGTCGACAATTTCCAACTCCAACTTGCCTGCTTCGATTTTGGAAAAATCAAGGATATCGTTGATGATATCCAGAAGCGCTCTGGCGGAATCTTGAATGATGTTCGCCACCTCGACCTGCTCGTCGGTCAGTCTCGTGCGCATCAACATATCGCTCATGCTGATTACACCATTAATCGGTGTACGAATCTCGTGACTCATATTGGCGAGAAAAACAGATTTAAACCGCGACGCTTCTAAAGCCTGATCGCGAGCCTGTTCCAGCTTAGAGGCAAGCGACTTGAGCTCGCGATTGGCGTTGGCCAGCTCAATCACTCTTTTCTCCAGCGCTTCATTCAATCGCTCAATCTGCTCTTGAGCGCGCTTCCGTTGCTGCACACTGCGCAGCAATGATCGTACACGAGTGACCAGCTCAGCCGGATGGAATGGCTTGAAGAGATACTCGTCAGCACCAGCCTCCCAGCCCTGCAACATGGCTTCGCGCTGTGTGAGCGGCGTCAATAGCACAACTGGAATAACAGCACTTTCAGGTCGAGATTTAACTTCGCGACAAAAACTCAAACCGTCTCGTTTCGGCAACATAACTGCAGCCAGAATCAAGTCAGGATGCCACTCATTAGCAAGAGCAAGCGCTTCTTCTCCGTCAGCAGCAAGCTTGGTCATGCACATTTCATTGAGCAATCCCTGAATGTATGTTGCCAACTCCGCATTATTTTCAGCGATTAGCACTCGCGGCAGATGCTTTCCAACTTCAGTCTTATGCGGCTGCGGAGCGACGGTTACAGACTGCATAACCGGTGACTCGACCCGAGGCAACAACGCGGCTGGAAGTTCAGTCACGGGCGCGAAGACATCGACAGTAAAAAGACTTCCCTGCCCGGTGCCGCTACGCACTGAAACCGTGCCATTCAATAGATCTGCGTACTCTTTAACAAGGGAGAGCCCCAGTCCGACACCTTCAACGTGACGTGATGAGACTTCGTTCAACTGTTTAAATTCCTGAAACAGCGACTTCAACGTTTCATCAGGAATGCCGACGCCGGTATCGAGAACTGACAACTCGAGCCGATCGTCCTTGTGGCGTAACGAGACTTTAACCTGCCCGCCGGCCATAGTAAACTTCACCGCATTTGATATCAAATTGGATACTATGCGTTCGTACATATAGCGATCGATCATGACAAACAAATTTGCTTGCTGAGGATCATAGGTCAAGGTTATGTTTCTCGAAGCAATGATTGACTGGAAATCTGAAACTACAGCCCCAGTTAAAACTGCAACATCTACCGGCTGCCGACTGACCTGAATCGAGCCGGATTGCACTACAGAAAAATCCAAGAGCCCGGATACCATTTGCAGCAAACGCACGGAATTGTTGTGGATTGTGCGAAGCAGAGCACTTTGATCAGCGGTAAGTGCGCCATGATTGCCCATCAGCAACGACTCGAGCGGCGCGAGAATCAAAGTGAGCGGCGTACGCAACTCAGTTGAAACATTAGCCAGCAGGGTAGCTCTACGGTCGTTTGCACTCTGCTTAGATTTGTCACCGCCAAGAAAGCCGACTTTTAGCTGCCTGGTTCGCTCCGATTTATCCCTATTGGAGTCGTTGTTGGACGACTCGCCTTCATCGGACGACTCAGAAGACTCCTTTGACGAGGAGCCCAATCGCCTTAAAACTTTCCAGGAGCTCTTGAAAAACCCGCTCATTCCGACCACCGTTGTTGCGGCTCAATCTATTGAACATCAAACGCTTATTGCCGAGTCACCACCTCTATTATGACTAAACAGTGTGTTTTGGAACCTAGGAAGGGGGATAAATACCAACACTCAAACCTATAACCCTAATAAAGTTATACAGCAGAGATGACAAAACTAGATGTCGAGAAGGTTTCTTGAAAGACTTGCATTGCCCTCCATGTTCACCATATCTGATACCGCAAGGACGGATGGGGGATTTAAAAGTCTTAGCCTATTATACTACATTAGCCACAGGTGAACGTCCAGACCTCGCTCCAAACAGCCGGCATCAGGCTCCAACAGCCAGGTTCAGACGAAGAATTGGAAACGCAGCCAGCCG
The DNA here is from genome assembly GCA_003963305.1 of Candidatus Melainabacteria bacterium. Taxonomy (NCBI): domain Bacteria; kingdom Bacillati; phylum Candidatus Melainabacteria; species Candidatus Melainabacteria bacterium. The sequence goes on from RXJR01000011.1 coordinate 177,490, forward strand.
ATCCAAAAACTCTTCAAGCAACAATAATTTTTGCGAGAATTGAATCACAGCGTAGAAAGACGCCCTAGTAGACTCGGTTTAGGCTGGCCAGGCTGGGATGCTGATTCTTCAATTTTCTGCGCCTTCGATTCCAATTTGGCAACGCGCTTCTGCAATTTGTCTTGTGTAGCAGCCGGAACTCCCGGCGCAAGCTCAAGATATGCTTTGTATTGAGCGATTGTTTCACGCATAGTTTTGCTCGTCTGTTCCGACAACTTTTCAATTGTCTGAGCAAGGAACAAATGAGTGTCAGCCACTTTTGGATCCTGATAGGCCGAGAGCCTGTACTTATCGATTGCGCTCTGCAACTGCCGACTGCGCGCCAGATCATTGGCCAGATTCAAGTTCTGCTTCGCTTCCTCTCGCTCCTTGAAGATCAGATCCATGCCACGGTTGGCCCGCTCTGCATTTCCAACAAAACTGGCTGCGCGTTTATATGCAAGCTCAGCGGAGGGAAGATCTTTTATCATCAATGCCAGATCGGCGATAGCGAATAGTTTCGTCGAATCGTTAGTGGAGTTGATCGCTCTATACATCTGTTCTGTGGCTTCATTGTACTTGCCCTGGGCCATCAAGCACTCGGCATAGGCAGGACGTTCTGCGTCAGATTGCGGCAGAGGCATTTTTGCCACACTGACAGGTTGACCGGACAATGCACGCAGTTTGGCATCGACCAGTCGCAACTGCACACTGGTTGGATTCAGCTTCAAAGCCTTTTGAACAAGAATATTAGCCTTAGCGAGATCATTGCTGGCAAAATATGCACCTGATGCTTCCTTTTGAGCCTTCAAATAAAGAGCTCTCGTCACCCCCTCAAGAGGTGCTGCAGTACCCGGAGCAGCAGCATCCGCCAGCTCGAAGTTCTTGATTGCATCATCAAATTTATCAATACGCAATGAGTCGTTGGCAATTCGAATCAGCAGCTCAGGCTCATTTGGCATGATTTCCAGACCCGAATGCAGTTCTGCAATAGCCATCTCCATATCGCCGCGTGATTCGGCAACACCTGCAAGACTCAGATAAGGAGCAGCTTGTTCAGGTTTGATGCGTATTGCCTCTTTGAACTCTTTGATTGCCGCGTTGGTATTACCCTGAGCTTCATAAACTTTGCCCAGCAGTTGATGCACAGGCGAACTGTTTGGATTCTGATAGAGCGAAATATTCAACTCCGCCACCGCGGCTTCGAGCCGATTTTGCTTGAAAGCAACTTGCGCCATACCGAAATGCGCAGTCGAATTGCCCGAGTTAATCGAGATTGCTTTCTTGAAACTTTCAGTAGCTTCACTCAACTTATTCGACAAAACTTGCACGAGTCCAAGTTGCGCATAAGCATTCGAGTAATGCGGATCAAGTTTAATAGCCCCCTGGAAGGCTTGTGCAGCGCGATCATAGCGCCCTTCTTCTTTGTAGACACGTCCAAGTAAAAAGTGAGCTTCCACTACACGAGGATCAGCGTCAAGAGCCAAGTTACATTCTTTTCCGGCTTCTTTCAAAATCTGTGTGCGGCTCTTAATGACAGAGTTGTTGGAGGACTGCAATCGATTGAGCAACACCATCGCTTTTCCGCAATGCGCCACGGCGTTATTCGGGTCGATCTGAAGTAATTTCTCAAACTGCTCATCTGCGGCATCAAGCTTGAACTGTCGTCCCAGCGCCATTCCAAGACCAGCCAGAGCGTTAGTCTCTTTGGCATTCGTGTTCAAAATCGAACGATACAAGTCAGCGGCTTCGGAATATTTTCCATCAAGCATTAAATCAGCAGCAGCTGATAAATCGCGACGGATATTGCTTTTCGCCTCTGGAGAGGCAACCGGCGCAGATGCTTCGGTTTCACCAGCTCCCGTTGGTCTTGCAGCTGCTGGTCGAGTTTCTCCCTGAGAACCAGTCGCGGACTCCGCAGGCTCAGGACTCTGAGCGAAGGACGAATTTAAAAAGAGGTTGCCCGACAAACAAAGAGAAAGTGCCAGTGTGACAGCGCCAACGCGATTAAAACTGCTGATAACGCGTTTTCGATGTGTACGGGACGCCTCTGAACACCTGAACATCTTGTTGCCTCTCACCGACACTGAACATAGTAACTGAACATAGTAATGGTAGTCGGATCGACGCCCCTGGGGGGCCTATGTTCCGCCATCCACATTATGAATCTTAAATCATCGGCTCCTGTGGCGCGTTTGCACAATTGCAAAGGGATCAATTGAATAGGCATCCCTGTCCGTTAAAGATTAACCGTAGGAGTTTCATTAAATGCCGGAAAGCGCCACGGGAAAGGTCAACCGGCATTTGTGTAGTGACTACACGAAATGCGCACAAAGGCTACTTAAGATAAGTCATGAGCATTGCTCAAACGCGCTGTGCAACCGCAGCTCCGAAGTCAACACGACAACTGCTGTGACCCACAGAATCCGACCGAGCCTCAGGTTCCCACGAGGCGACTGATTCGGAAAGACTGAAGACCCTCCGTAGCCCATCAAAGCCCAAGGTACATAAACATGGAAAAATCTACCACCGTCGATAAGCAGTTGACATGCCGTGACTGCCGAAACACGTTCGTGTTCTCCGGAGCCGAACAGGATTTTTTCAAAGACAAAGGTCTTAGCAACGAACCTAAACGTTGCCCTAACTGTCGATTATTGTCTCGCAGCCAGCGCCCGGGCAGCACAGTCCAACAAACAGCCGAAGTGCCATGCAGCGGTTGCGGACGAGCCACTCGTGTGCCGTTTCTGCCAAACGGACACAAACCAGTGATATGCAATACCTGTTTTTACTCCCAAAAAAAGAGTCACTCGCCGACAGATGACGACGGTCACGTCATGTCGGCAGCGAGTTAACGACCAGTAGCAGCCAGCAGGCTGAGGTATTGAGAGGCACGCCAGGGCGCAAACCCAATAAGCCACGGACTTAACAAGAAAACAGCAAAAGCGGCGGTCGCGATTACCGCCGTTTTTTTTGCCATGTTATATCCTGTGGGCACCGATCGACGGTTACCTACGTCTCTAATCCATCGCCATGTCCGGGAGGATTTAATGCTGCCTGTTCCGAAAGACTATGAACCGATGGAGGCAACTCTCACAAGTGAACTGCCGAGAGGCGAAGGCTGGCAGTATGAGCCCAAATGGGATGGATTTCGTTGCCTGGCTTTCAAGGAAGGAAAAGATATTCAGCTGCAATCTAAAAGCGGCCGCGAACTCGGCAGATACTTTCCAGAAATAATCGAATATTTACAGAATCTTGATGCGCCCTGCTTCGTTCTAGACAGTGAAATCGTAGTGCCGTCAGGAAATGAATTTTCCTTTGATGACCTTCTACAGCGCATTCACCCGGCAGCCAGCCGAATAAAGAAACTGGCCCGGGAGACACCGGCAGTAATGATTGTCTTCGACATTCTCACAGACGAAAGGAATGAGTCACTGGTGATGGAACCGCTGAGCAGCAGGCGCGTGAACCTGGAAAAATTCGCAGCGAAATATCTGACCGGCAATTTGAATGTCGTGCTGTCTCCTGCCACCACAAACGCTACCGTCACAGATGATTGGTTGGCAAAGATGGGCAATCGCCTCGATGGCATCGTCGCCAAAAGACTGGATTTGCCATATCAGTCAGGCAACAGAAAAGGCATGCAAAAAGTCAAAAAACTGCGCACTGCTGACTGTGTGGTTGGCGGCTTCCGCTACGCCACAGGCACTAAAAAAGCTATTGGCTCGCTTCTACTTGGTCTGCATGACGAGAAAGGGCTTCTCAATCACGTGGGGTTCAGCTCATCGTTTACCGCGAAGGAGCGGGTTCAACTGGTAGAAAAGCTCGAACCATTGATCGCAAAGCCAGGTTTTACAGGAGACGCTCCGGGCGGTCCAAGCCGCTGGAGCACAGAACGAAGCACTGAATGGGAACCGCTCAAAAATACTTTGATTGCTGAGGTGACATACGATCACTTCACCAATGGGCGATTCAGGCACGGTACACGCTTCGTTCGCTGGAGACCGGACAAAGCGCCTGAACAGTGCACCTACGAGCAGATTCACGGATACAGAGCGCCATCGGTTAAGTCCTGAGGAGACGACATGCTCAAAGAGTACAACCGAAAGCGTGACTTTAAAAAGACGCCAGAACCCAGCGGTAAAGCACCCGCTCAGGCGGACGGCGCTCTCAAATTTGTTATACAGAAGCATGCCGCACGGCGACTCCACTATGATTTTCGCCTCGAGATAGACGGGGTCTTAGTATCCTGGGCGGTACCAAAAGGTCCAGCACTCGATCCCGCCGAAAAGCGACTGGCTGTGCAGACAGAAGACCACCCCATGGATTACGGCAGCTTCGAAGGTATCATCCCGAAAGGCCAGTACGGCGGCGGGGAAGTGATTGTCTGGGATAGTGGCACATACACACCAGATGAAGGCGGCATCCTGTCATGGAACGATAGAGAAGAAGCCCAAGAACGCATGCGTGAAGGTCTTAAGAAAGGAAAAATTTCCATCTTCCTGGAAGGCTCGAAGTTACAAGGCTCCTGGACACTGGTCAAGATCAAAAAGACGGAAAAGGAGTGGCTTTTGATCAAGCACTCCGATGCATTTGTCCGAACAGACAAAGATCCAACCGAAGAGGAAGAATCTGTGCTGACTGGACGCACACTGGCAGATGTGAAGGCGGGGAAAAAAGGAAAGTCCATCAAGGCACCCAGGGTTGAGATAGGCAAAGCAAAACGCTTTCCCCGCACCATAAAGCCTATGACGGCAAGTCTTGCCGAAAGACCATTCAGCAAAGCGGGCTGGGTTTTCGAACCAAAAATGGATGGCATCAGGGCAATCGCATTTATCGAAAACGGACAGGTGACACTTAAATCCAGAAACGACCTTGATTTAACATCGCAGTTTCCGGCGATCGCAGCGAGCCTTAGCAAGTATCCGGGAGATCTGATTTTGGACGGCGAGATAGTCGCTCTAAATGAAAAGGGTCGTCCATCCTTCCAACATCTGCAACAACGCGGCAAACCAACCAAGACGAAATCAGGCGGCAGCGCGCCGATCATTTACTACCTGTTTGACGTCATCCACTGCCAGGGGCGCAGCCTCGAAGACGAACCTCTATCTGAGAGACGCAGAATTCTTGTCGAACAAATCAGACCAACTCACGACATCCGCATCATCGAACAATTCCCAACAGAGGGAGAGTCAGCCTATGAAGCTTGTGTCGCCAATGAGCTCGAAGGCGTAGTAGGCAAGCGCATCGACAGCACATATGAAGTGGGGCATCGATCAAAAAACTGGCTCAAGATCAAATCAACTGCCAGCGCAGAATTCTTGATTTGCGGATACACCGAGGGCACCGGAGCGCGAAATCACACATTCGGTTCTCTTATTCTTGGTACTCACGACGAGCAGGGCAAGCTCGTCTATGTAGGCGGCGTAGGAACGGGCTTTGACGACAAGAAACTAAAAGCACTGATGAAACTGATGAAGCCACTCGTGGTCACCAGGTGCCCATTCAGCAAAAAGCCGCCGGGTAAACTGAACCCAACCTGGGTAAAACCAGAATTAATTGCCGAAATAAAATTCGCCGAATGGACTCAAGATAAAATCCTCCGCGCTCCAGTATTCCTGCGCCTCAGAGAGGACATTGAGCAAGACGAAGTCAAATCAACACCGATGGTACAGATTAGCGATTTGAAGGCAGTCAAGTCGACAAAAGGCACCATCAAGAATGATCAAATTGACGAGAAGAACGAGCGCTCCACTTCTAAAACTGCAACCGGGGCAGGCTACAGCAAGAAGCAATCAAAGCATGCGAAGCAACTGGAGAACAGCGAGGAGGATTCCATGACCGCGGAAATTCTAGAGCAGCTAGACACGGACGGGGAAAAACTCGAGCTGGAAGTGGAAGGAAACAAGATTGCCTTCTCCAATCTGAACAAGGTTTTCTGGCCGGCGACTCCGGATATGGAAGCCGTAACGAAACGCGATTATGCTAAATATCTGACCAGAGTAGCACCATATTTGCTACCACATCTGCGCGACCGGCTCATTACAATGGTGCGGTTCCCCAACGGCATCGGTCAGGGTAAGTTCTATCAGAAGCATTGGGAGCACAAGCTGCCACCATTTGTAGAAACAGTCAGACACTTCACAGAACACGCGGGAGTAGATCAAGATTTTCTCGTCTGCAACAATCTGTCGACCCTGCTGTGGCTGGCGCAGATTGCAGATTTAGAACTGCATACATCGCACACACGCAACAATCCACAGCCCGAAGGCTCGACACTTCCACGAAAGTATACGGGCGATGCAGAGACCCTGGAAGCATCTCTGATGAACTACCCGGATTACATGGTCATCGATCTCGACCCATACACCTACAGTGGCAAGGAAAAGAAGGGAGAAGAGCCCGAGCTGCACGAAAAAGGCTTTAAGCAAGCATGTCAGGTTGCTCTCTGGGTGAAGGAGCTGCTCGACAGCCTTAAAATCGCTGCCTTCATCAAAACCTCGGGCCGAACCGGGCTCCACATCTATGTGCCAATTGTAAGAACTATTGACTATCCAACAGTGCGGATGCTCGCCGAGATTATCGGCAAACAGGTAATGAAACAGCACCCTGAAGATGTGACGATGGATTGGGCGATTGTCAAACGCACAGGCAAAGTTTTCTTCGATCACAACATGAATGCGCGCAGCAAAACACTGGGGTCAATTTACTCGCCACGAATTGCCCCGGAAGCGACTATTTCGACACCAATCGAATGGAGTGAATTAGGCCACGTATACCCGCACGACTTTACGATGCGCACTGTACCAGAGCGCTTGAAAGAAAAAGGCGATCTCTGGGCCGATATTCTAGATCACAAAAATGACCTGGAGAAAATCCTGATCAACACCGATAAGGCACCATCTGCCATGGAAACACAAGTGGCAGCCAAGAAACGCAAACGCAAGTCAGCTGGTTAAGACTGTTTGGATACTCAGAATTCGTCAGATCGCAGGATTCGTCAGATCGCAGGATTCGTCAGATCGCAGGATTCGTCAGATCGCAGGATTCGTCAGATCGCAGGATTCGTCAGGTCAGGATTGATCAGATTTAGGATTTGACAGCCGTCTCAGTTTTGTTCCCTGCACCGGGCCCGAAGACCAGATAACTACCGACAATTGCGCTGACTACAGCCGCTCCAAGTGTTGCCGGGGTGTTCCATCTTGATTCCGGAACCGATGTGGCGATGATTGCAAGAGCATTGTGCGAAGCGTGGAAGAGCATAGAAGGAAATATCGAGCCGCCGCGAAAGACCATTAGTGTCAGAATGATTCCAAGAAAAGTGGTCGGCAAAAGCCGATAGCCACTCAAATGAAAAAATCCGAACAAAACTCCGACCAGAATGCAACATCCAACGGTATTGAACCTGCGTCTCAGCAAACCAAAGATCGCCCCACGAAAGAGCACTTCTTCACAAATACCAGGCATCACAGCCATGGCAAAAAGAATCATCCACATGGGCTGATCTCTGGTACTCATCATGTCAGTCAAAGCTTTAGCAAAGGTTTCCGACATCGGTAAAACGCTACTTTGCAGATTCACCAGTACTTCCGTGAGAAGCACCGTTCCTGGTGCCATTAGCGGAGCGCCCAAGAGATCTCGCCAACGCGGCTTGTTAAAACTGAATACCTCTTTGAACGGCAACCTGAGCCAGGCTACCAGCGCAAACGACGGCAGACAAATAACAAACAGTTGAGTCATTATCATGCCGTAAACTTTGTCTAGAACCTGTGCGATCTGACCGATATAGAACATGGCGATAAAAGTACAGGCATACAAAATGGCTACAATTCGGTCGTAATCTTTCCGGCGTGCGGGCGAGACCTGAATTTTGAAAAGAGTTTCCTCCTTGCTCAAAAGATCAATTGCAATGCGGCTCACATACAGTCCGTAGCAACTCGAGCTGACAAAAGTAACGAGAACGGCAGTCCAATTGATTTCACCACGCAAAATTTCGGTCATACAAACACAGACATTCGAAACCGGCACAATATAAATGGCAGCCGGCAGGTGCTTTACAGGAAACAGCGACACTGCCGACAAAAACATTGCCGCCATCAGGTACGGAATGCTGTAACCCTGCCCTTGCTGAAAGTTACGAGCATAAGCTGAAATCCACACACCAATTGAACCGAAGAGCAAAATAAGCGGAAAAGCAAGTGGAACAGTCAAAAATATATTTGTTGGAGAAAGAGAGAGAACAAAAGCGCCCGAGCCATCTTCAATTTTGCTCAAGCTCGTACTGAGCATGAGAATCAGACTCGTTAGCAGCAAGACAACTGTGACGAGTCCGATTGAAAAAACGACGAGAAGTTTTCCGTAAACGATACTCTCACGCCGAATTGCAGACACCAGCAGCACAGGCAGCGTGCCACGCTCTCGCTCGCCGGTGATCAAATCGATGGCGGGAAATAACGTTCCTGTCAAAATCAAAAGCACAAGCGTCAAAGGCAGGGTCAAGCTCAACCAGGCGCCAGTTCGCCTGGACGGATCTTCGACGTTGACGGAATTGAAGTGCAACCGTTTCAACCAGGGTGTTTCAATGCCTGCATCCGTCATTCTCTTTTCAGAGATCTGCAAACGCATTTCTCTAAGCAAATTGCAAACGCGAAGAAACGCACCATTGCTATCTTTCAGTTCATCAACCTGAACTGTGATCGCAGGTGTTGCACTGGCTTTGACATAAGGCGTCGTAATATCACACGGCACATTCACAACCACTTCTGTTTTGCCGCTCTTAAGCATTTCCGTGGAATCGGATGCTTCGTCCAACAGTCTTATCTGCTTGTCTCTAGCAAACTGCTCCTTGACCCAGGCAGCACCTGGTCCCGTAACAATCACACGTGCCACACCGGCGTCATTCTTAGCGCGTCTTTCAACCATGATTTTCGACGCAACAACGAGGCTGACGGGATAAAGAATCAACGGCACCAGAATGCCGACGCACAAAGTACGCCAGTCTCTGACTGTTTCCTTAAACTCCTTGCGGAAGACTGTAAAAATTTCAGACGAATTCACTGCCGGCGTCCTGAACTATTGCGAGAAATATGTCTTCCAAATAATGCTTGCCGGTTTTCTCACGGAGCTCATCGAGACGCCCGAGTGCAAAAATCTTGCCCTTATAAACAATGGCGATGCGGTCACATAACTTTTCAGCTTCACTCATAATGTGCGTCGACAGCAGAACACATTTTCCACTTTCTTTACAGCCTTGAATAAACTGATGCATCGATTGAATGGCCAGCACATCCAGTCCACTTGTAGGTTCATCCAGAACCACAACTGGCGGATCGTGAACTACGGCTCTTGCGATCGAGACCTTTTGTTTCATGCCGGTTGAGAGCTTCTCGCAGCGTGTATCTGCAAACGATTCGATGTGAAGCATTTTGATCACCTGGTCAACCCGGCTATTAACAGCTTGCGCGGGATATTTACTGAGCTGGGCAAAGTAAACCAGTATCTCTCTCGGGGTCAGACGTTCATACAGTCCCGACTCAGCAGAAAGAAAACCGAGACAACGACGCACCTCTGTTGGTGCTTCCGCGGCATCAAAACCCTCTACTTTCACTGTGCCGGAATCTGGTGTCAGAATTGTGCCGATCATCCGCATCGTTGTAGTTTTACCAGCGCCGTTTGGACCTAAAAGACCAAGAATTTCTCCGTGATCACAGGAGAAGCTGATGTCATCAACGGCTGCGAAGTCGCCGCGCTTTGGATCGTAAAAATGCTTCGTCAGATGGCTCACTTCTACAGTCATGCTGTTTTCACCGTTTCGCCCTTCTTTTTTCTTCCACCCTCAACCTGAGTTTCAAAGTTACGACGTACAAAAAAGAGAATTAGAACTACAATTAGCCATGGTTCGAGAATTGCAATCGCAGCGGGGAGTATCGCCGGATTGTCAAATTTCCGCATGATCAAGAGATTGGCAATCGGAATCAGTGCTGTTTTTATGTTGAATTGAATACCTGGGATCATCGCAATCGTGGGCAGTGCCATCAGAAAGATCATGGGCAGGCTGACCAGCATTTGTGCAGATTTTATAGTCTTCCCGTAGCCGGCGACGCACAAGTAGATAGCCGATAGCAATGCACCGGTACTGCAGAAAAATGCCACCATCAACAGTACTTCCGGAAGGGTCGGGATCTGTATCATCTGTCTAATTCGATGAACCATGATCGCACCCATTGTCAGGTAATAACTGCCGGTAGTGATTGTCAGATGCTGAAAATCGCTTACCACCTGAGTCAGACTAAATGAATGACCGAGCATACTGCCAAACAAAAAGAGAACAAACAGACCCAGACAAAACAGATTGAATGCTGCCCCGCCGATACAGATGGCAGCCACGGTGACAAATTTCGCGACAATTACAACCAGTCGATCGATAGGCAGCAGAAGCGTTGTAAGAAATGTTTTCTTCTCATGCTCTTCCGCCATCATACAAACGCTTGCTGGTCCACCAATTACTGTCATCATTAAAATCGTGAAGGTGACAAGCAATGCCACCAACTTATCCAGCAATTCCTTGACTTCGCCATCTGTCGGTCCTGCCGTTTTAGGCTTCTTTAAACCCTTACGTTCGACAGTGAACACATTGAGAATATCGGTCGAAAGTCCCTTCTCCTGCAGCTTTGCCTTTAATCCTTTGAATCGAGCTTCGCGGATTTCCGTTTCAATCATCTCGGCAACCGTCCCTAGATGACTCGACGTCTCGTGAGCTTGAATCGAAATCTCATTCGTAGCGGCATCGACTTGTACTACTGCAATGGCGTTCCGTTTCAGTTCAGCTAATTTTGGAGAGTCTGTCGCAACCAAACTTGCATCGCGCGAACGCTCATCAACCGCCGAACTGCCTGGCAAAGAACCGGCAGATGAAGCATTGTCTTCAATGACAGTAAAGTGCTTCTTCAGCCGCAGTCCTTCGGCTATTGCGGCTGAAAGCGGTGAGACACCTTTGACATACACGACATCTCTGTTTTTCTCTTGCATGCTGGCGTACCAGAGCGATGCTTCATTCACAAAAACAGCCGACAATGGATAAAGCACTAGCGGCAGCAAGAACGCATAGATCAATACATCCGGGTCACGGGCGCAACAGGTCAATTCTTTGCGTAAAACCAACCAGAAGTTATTCATTGATTTCGAGGATCACGATAGTAAACGGACGAAAGCTTTGAGCAAAATTCGTTAATAGCGTGCCCTATAATCGAAAGTTTTGATTGCATCCGCCAAACCTTGCGCCAAACCAACCTTTCGAAGATGCTCGAAAGATACAGTCTGCACTATATCAAAATGGGCCCCATTAGCCACCAGATTATTGTCGATCTCGGCTAGAAATTGTTGACCCATGAAATCTCGTCCACCAATCTGAAAGAAAACAACAGTCAGCTCACGTGGGTCCTGAATCATGTTGCTCGCATGAATCAAAACATCTTTGACCATCTGCACCTGCTCCCGAGGATGGGGCACTCCGTCAGTGATCACGGCGATCAAGCGCGGTTTAGCGCCATCACTGCGACTGTTCATCAAATAGTCGTTAAGTCTGTCAGCCAGGGGTTCAGCAAGCCTGGTGTTAAGAGCAAGCGGCGTGCGCGCGAATAAGGTTGTAATCTGCTGTGGACTCTGATGCTCATACACAACAAAATTGCGATTGAAAGAGGTGAGCGTTATTCCCTGCCCTGCAAAGGGAGCCAATTGGCGGGCCAGGTCAACAGACTGAGCACCGCACCAGCCCCATCGAGACATCAATCCGGGGCAATCGGGTCGGCGCATAGACATTGACGCATCAACGATCAACTCCACATCATACCGAGAGAGCACGCGAGCAGTTTCAGAAACCTTAGCCGCAAACATCTGCTCCTGATTTTGCTCAACGAAGTCTGACAGGCGCTCAGCATTCATCTGGAAGGGCGTTTTCGATTGCAACGCAGTATCAGGCCGCGGCAGCCTCAGTTTAAGGTCGATTGACCCAGATTGAACGCCTGCCTGAGCGGATGAGTTGTCTTGTTCAGCGCCCGTTAACACCTTAGAAAACCCAGCCTGACCATACAGCAGCTTACCTTTTCCCGGACTATTGTCTGTCGGCTGAGCAGGGTCCGAGACCGGAGACGGAGCGGAGACCGGAGAGGGAGCGGAGACCGGAGAGGGAGCAGAGTTTGCCCGGCGAAAAGACGGTGCAGGCATCGGAGTCTGTGCATTAACAGGCTGAATTAAAAAGCTGTCGCATTTGAATGCTAAAAAAACGGCGCAAAAGAGAAGCGACAGCAAGGAAAAAGCGGCTGTGGATTTCGTACTCATACATCTATAAACGTCGAATCCGACCAAAAAGTTCAAAACCACAGATTAAATATGAGTGGAAACAGCCCTCGTCAAACGCCAACCAGGCAGGCCATCTTCATTGCCGAGAAGTTCGCTTCGCCCGCCTGTTTTCAAGGTTCTAAAGGCATCCAATGTCAGTACAGTCTGCCTTGCCTCAGGAGGCTTTTCTTTGTCGACTCTCCAGAACCCGCGCGGGCTCGCTTTTAGCTCCGAAGTCCCGCCGCGTTTCGCCCTTCTGCCCGGCTGCACACTATCACAGCCCCGCAAAATATACTCCAGATCGTCGACGTCCAGCCCGTATATATCGGCGATCAAGGCATCAAGCGCACAACGGAGCCGAAGTCGTTCGGTCTCCTCAAGTTTTGAACTATTCTCAGCCGGAGACATAAATGCTTTGAGCGCCGGGGCAAAGTGCCTTTCATTCCAATTCAGGCGCGCCGCAATTTCTAAGATCGCGACATCTGAAAAAAGCAGTTCCGGTCGAGGCAGAAAACACTCCTGCAAAATGAAGTAATTGAGATTATTTCCAACCAGTCGCAAACGCAACAAATAATCGAAAACAAAACTGTTTAAACAAGCTGACAGAGCTAAAACAACCTTCGGGTCCGAACAGTGGAAAGTGGGTACGGAGTTGCCGCATGGGTACTGTCCCAGGCAAGCAGCGATCATTGAACGCATGTTCGTCGCAGAACCCACACCGAGAAATCCGAGTTTGAGAGCACCAATATCGGTACCAGATTCAGCGACAAGCCGGCTGCCAGAATCGGCACCAGGCTCCCTGCCGGACAGTCCACTCGTCGCCAGTCCATTCGCAGCCAATCCCTTCGCAGCCAACTCCTTGACCGATACCAGATACTGAGGCAAAACTCTTCCATCCGGAACCGGCAACCAGAGTGCCTGTCGTCCCTTTCCCCGGACCCAGCCCTTTTGCGACACATCGAACTGCCCGATCATCCGTCCCTCATAAAGAGGCAAAGCGATCTCAACAATATCTTCCTCAGCAATTACAAAGCCACCACATGCAGAGGCAAACCATTCACAACTATCACCGGCACGGGCAACGGGTACACTATCAGTCCCGGATCCTTTCCAGTGACCCAAAAGCCACCTGCCCCGAACATCAGCCTTATAGCCGCGATGCTCGGCATCGTCACGCAAAATAAATTTGCTCGAATCGTTTGTCATATCAAACTCACGGCGAAATTTCAGATCGAAAGTCGTCGCAAATTCCTCGAACCGAATATTGTTATTCGCAAGTTTTTCGACCAACTGCAAGTCGCGCACACTGTCAACTTCCGGTACAGACAGCCAATTGGGACTGATCAATTTCAACTGTGCCAGCGTCAATTTGATCGGTTGACACTCTTTAGCATGTTCGATACTGCGAAGGTCAAAACTGGCAGTCAACTCTTTTGTTTCGCCGCTTTTTCGAACATGAAGCAAGCAAAATTTAAAAGAGCGATGGATTTCGAAAATTCCTTCTGAATTTTGAAAAGCCCGTAAATAGCGCCACTCATGGTCTCTCAAAAGAGCTTGCCTGAGCTCGGATGATCCTTTATCAGAGTACAAACTGGACGGAACAATCAAAGACACGACTCCGCCCGACCTGACAATCATCAACGACAATTCAACAAATAATTTGTAGGCGTTGATATCAGATGTACCTTGCATTCTGAAGCAACCGCTGTTTAGAATCCACTGACTGAACAGCTTATAGTTGTTCCGATATCGCATCCATTCATCATCTACATCAGCCTCAGCCCGCAGTTCATCTTGTTTTCGCAAAGCTTCCTGCTTACCGAGCGTCCAGAACCGTTCATGTTTTTGCTGAAAGAACTCACGCGAATTCGGCTTGATTATCTCCCAGGGCGGATTGCCCAGAACAGCATCAAATCCCGAATCACTTGAACTAAAAAGAGCAGGAAATTGCAGCGGCCAGTGGAAGTACTTAAAGGGATTGATATCACCATCTGCGCTTCCCAACAGATCATTACAGAGAGAATCACTCTCAGCCTGTCCAAAATCTTTGCTCTTCTGCAGTTCTTCAACGAGACGTGAACCGGGCAAGATTCCTACAAGCGAATTGCCGCATTTCAACTTCTGCTCAAGCGCAATCTCAATCTCCTCATGCGGCGTGATACCACACTGCAAAGCAAGTAAATGTCGAGCAACACGCACCGCCGCAAAGTCGAGGTCGACTCCATATAGACAATTGACGGCAACATCTCGGCGACATTCAACAAGAGTAGATGTGGCATCACCTGCAAAAGAACGACTCTCGAAGAGACGCTCCGATAGATAAGAAAGCGCTGCGCTCAGAAAGATTCCACAGCCCATAGAAGGGTCGACAATTTTCAGCGCTAGAATTCTCTCAGGGCTCAAGAGTTGGCCTGATGGAGTGAAAACCAGTTCTTTCAGTGCATCTTCCACTGTTAAGGAAGCCAGATTTAACGGCGTGTAGAAATTGCCGAGCTGTTTTTTACTCTTTTCAATAGCTACTACGGAGCACTGTCCTGATTTCCCGCCTTTCACCGTATAGAGCAAGAGATGCTCATAAGCGCAGCCAAGCAACGTGCACAACTCATCCGTAGACACTGTGATCTTGGCTGACTGCAAATAACCGGGCAAAAACTTGACGGCGTCAACAAACAAGTCGGGAAGAATTTCAGCACAATTGCAAATTTCGCTTTTGCAATTTTCAACCAGGCGCTGCCGCACAAAAGCGATCGCTACCTCTTTCAGTTGATCGAGGAGCCGCTCATCCAATTTTTCATGCTGCAACAATTTGCTTTGCCCGGACATGCCGACATTGTATGCCCTGCGCCAGACAGCGAGCGAGTGAATTTTTTATCTGAAAGCGCAGCGAGAGCGATGGTTTATGCGGGCTTGCCCCAATACCAACCCTGTCCGAATTCTATGCCGATCTCCAAAAGCAGATCCAGTTCGTCTTTTCTTTCGATGCCTTCGGCAATGAGCTCAGCACCCAGTGCGTTCACAACTTTCACAAGTCGGCGCAACAACCGAGCCTTCGCTGGTTCATCTGCTATTCCCGACACATACTTACGGTCAATCTTGACGATGTCCGGCTCGAGAATGATCAAACTTTCAAGCGAAGAACGCCCGAACCCAACGTCATCGATAGCCACCAAAATTCCGTTTTCCTTCAAGGCGGCAACGTGATCTCTCAAATATGCAGGGTCGCCTATAAACTGTTGTTCGCTGATTTCAATGCAGAAATTGCCCGGTTTTCGATTCGGCGGAAACAAGGTCAACAGCCTGTCTATTGGCGTGTCGATGATCGTCGAAGGGAATAAATTGACGTGGAAGCGAGTATTTTGATCAAATTTGGGATCAAGACTGGCATTCAGACACGTTTTCAGACATCGCAAATCAACAATGGTAAGCAAATTATATTCACAACTGACCCGGAAGAGGTCGTCAGGCATCTCGAAAGCGCCAGCAGGACCGCGGCTGAGGATCTCATGTCCGAAAATCGACTGATCTTTCAAGCGATACAGCGGCATAGAGACGGCTCTGAAGCAATCGCCCTTACGCAGCTTTTCGGTTAGCTCGGCAAGCGCCTCTTTATCAGCATTCTCGACGTTGTTCTTGTGCTTTTCGCCTGACGAGACGCGATTTTTTCCAAGCAATTTGCTTTCGCGAATAGCCAGTCGTGCCAGGGACAACACTTCTTCAATCGAACAGAACTCATACGGAAGCGCGAGCACTCCTAAACTGGCAGTCACGCGAATCGTCTCGGAGGCCAGGCGCAGTGGACTTTCAGCCACAGACAGACGAATCTTCTCGGCAACCAACATGCCTTCAGCCAGCCTGGTGTCAGGCAGGAGCAACAAAAATTCATCGCCGCCAATGCGGGCAATATGATCGGTAGGTCGCACCGTTTCACGCAGCCGACCAGAGATCTCCTTGAGAACAACATCACCGACTGCGTGACCAAGCGACGCATTGATGCGATCAAAATCGTCGCAATCGAGCATTACCGCAACCAGGTTCCAGCCCTGGCGTTGAGCACGATTGAATTCGCTTTGCAGTGCTCTCTCCAACCCGATGCGATTTAATACCTCTGTCAGCGCATCGATATTGGCCAGGGTTTCCAATCGACTGGTAGCCGCTTCGAGCCTGAAGGTCGCATCCTTCAAAGCCTCTTCAGTTTTCTTCAGCTCAACTGCATGGCGCATCGATTGAAGCAAGGCGCGATGGTCGATTCCCTGCTTCATCAGGTAATCGTGAGCTCCATTGCGAACCGCTTCGACCGCGACTTTTTCTTCCTCCGAGTTACTGAGAACCAGCACAGGCACTCGGCCCGCCTGCTCCTTCACACGCAAAAACGCGTCTAATCCGTTCTCAGTCGATAACGACAGTAATACTAAGTCGACACCACCTTCCCCTAACCTCGTCAAGCCTTTGCTGAGGCGGTCGGTGAATTCCATTGCGAAGTTGGCCCCTGCCGCTTCGCGAAGCACCTCTCGAAGCGAGCTGGCTTCCCGAGTGTTCTCTTCAATCAGCAGGACCTTTGTTTTTTCCAGTTCCATCTGTGCCGTACCAGTTGATTCCATTTTGATTTGCTCGAAAACCCGTTTATACCAGGAAGTTGTAAATAGTAATTGTTGCCAAGCGCGGATCGGCTAAGATCGCCCTCCAATTTCTTGCCATTCCCGGAAAGAGGAAAGTCATATCGCATTTCCTTTCTAATTGTTCCCAACATGTGCTCGATTTAGTAGTCGATTTCATCAGTCCATGTAACATGAACAAGATTATGAATGGCGCCGAAGAGCAAAAAGCACCGCCGTCACGCGGCTCAAATATAGCAAAACAGTTAATGGCGCTGGCTATTGCGGCTCTATTCCTGTGGTTGTCATTTAAAGATGCAAACTTTGGAAAAATCTGGGAGCTTGCCAAACAAGCCAAGCCAGAATTTCTATTCTGGGTTTTCGCCACAGCAGTTATCAGCCACCTGCTCAGGGCATGGCGCTGGATTTTTCTGCTGAAACCTCTGACCGATAAAAAAATCAGCCTTTTCAACTCATTTTGTGCCGTCATTTATGGATATGCAATCAACATTGTCATTCCGCGTGGCGGCGAAGTAGCCAGACTGATCTCCATCAGCAAGAGCGAGAACCTGCCATGGATGGGCGTCTTGCCCACAATGTTCATCGACCGATTGCTCGATATTGCCATGCTGGGCTGCCTTTTGGGCATGACTCTGACCCAGCTGCCGAAACAAATTCTGGACAAAGCGCCCCTCCTTATTCCAGGCGGTATTGCCATTACGATTTGCAGCATAGCGGGTCTGTTGTCACTGCCCCTTGCTTCGCAGATGATCCGCTGGTTCGCCAATTTACCTGCGATTAAGCAGCGGCTTTCGCCTAAACTGGCTCAGACATTTGAAAATCTTGCCACTCAATTCAGTGTCGGCACTAAGTCATTGACAGATCCGGCAGCCTATCCAGCCATTGCCATCATGACGGTGCTTATCTGGTTTTTCTATTGGGTCAACTACTACTGCATGGTCTTTGCGCTTGGTCTAGAGTCTCGCGTTTCGGCTATGCAATGCCTGGTCGTTTTCACAATCGGCTCATTTGGTGTGCTGATTCCAACCCCGGGCAATGTTGGCAGCTTTCACTACCTGGTCAGCCAGGCCATGCAATTCACATGCGGGCTGGACGAGAATCAATCACTGGCGTTTGCCACCGTGCTGCACTTCTTCTGCGCCATCCTGGCTATCTGCGCTACGGCCGCGGCATGCTGGATATGGCAACAGTCCCGTCCGAAGAACCGATAACTTAACACCAAACCGGCGAACCGCATCAATTCATATTGCACTTTCCGGTCGAGCCGAATTGCACCTTTCCAAACCTACTTTCTAAGTTAGAGTAGGTAAGGAGAGCACACTCATTACCAGGGTCACTGATTGTCTGGGATCAACGAAACGCTTAAGGAAATAGAGCGCCCCAAGCGTGCGCTTGTATTGTCTGGCGGCGGAGCACGCGGCGCCTACGAAGTTGGCGTGCTCAAGGCGTTGCGCGAGCAGGGGATAGAATACGATCTAGCCTTTGGCACTAGCATTGGTGGCATCAACGCTGCTTTCTACGTGCAGGGAAAAATCGACCGCATGGAGGAATTGTGGACCTCTCTCAAAGCAACAGACATCTTTCGATTTCCAAACATCGAGCAAATCAGAAGCATCATACGAGGCAGTCGCTGGGGGTTGTTTGACACAAACCCGCTAGAAGAATTGCTTTACCGCGAAATGAACCTGGATCAATTCAAAAATAGCCCGACCAGGGTAGGCTTTCTCACAACTGATTTGTGCACGCTTGAGACGCGGATGGTGACAAGCGATGATATCAATTCGCACAAAGAATTGATCGATATACTGATGGCATCTTCAGCATTGCCGATTCTGTTCCCGGCTCGCACTCTCTTTGGAGAGGGATTTTGGATTGATGGCGGTCTGGTGCGTAACACGCCCATTCAAACCGCGATCAACATGGGGGCGAAGGAGATACACATCGTCCTTGTCGAGGCGGAAAATGACGGGGTCTGCCCGAGCAACATGGTGCAAGTGCTGGCTCGCTGCGCCGATATTCTTCTTTATGCGTCGGCTCGCGACGGTATCAGACTGGTGCATGAATACAACAAACTCGTGCATTCAGGACAGTTCGACAATGCAGAAGCAGAAATAGAACCGCTCGTTATCAAAGTTTTCCAACCAAGCGGCAAAGTAAATACGGGAATCCTGGGAATCGATCCTCTACGCTCAGTGCGATTGATTGAACAGGGATATTTCGAAGCGATGTCACTTCTGGCGCTTGTCTGATGCTTTGCAGGAGAACAGTTTGAGTTGTTTCCAGGCAAAAACTGATTCCTATGTTGACGCAAAATGGCTTTCAACAAAATTCATCGCATCACTTCTGGCTGGCGCTCTTGTAGTGGCGGCGTCAGCAACAAATGTACAGGGCAAGCCAGTTTCAGCCCCTGGAGAAAAGCCCACAACGCAGACAAACAAGGACAAATTACAAACGAAATCACAAAAGCGAACCTACGGGCTGGGCATACAATTGCAATGCACCGAAAGAACAGAGCCTGTCGACAAGTCTTACGACCGCATCAAAGAAATCGCTGAAATATCTTACACACAAAGATCGTGGGATGAATGGCTCAATAAGCGCTCCATCAGCTTTGAAGAAGTTCCGCTGGCTCGCTCTAAAGGCTTGAAGATTTATGCGGCACTGGATCTTCTCTCGTACGACGATCCCCGCGCTCACCTGATTTTAGCCAACAAGAAATTCGGTCTATTTGCAGATCCGAAAGTCAAGGCGGACTATCTGGCGCTGGTCCAGGAGATTGCGGTCAGATGCAAACCAGAATACTTCATCCTGCTTGTAGAAGCCAATCTCTACAAAGACAAGAATCCGGCTGATTATGAGGCTTTTCGAAAGATATACCCCGAGGCTGTAGCGCTTGTAAAAAGATACAGTCCTGCTACTCAAGTTGGAGTCAGTATCACATATGGTGACCACAACAACCGCGATCGAATCGATGCCGAGGACGATCTCTACTTTCAAAAGTGCGTTACTGACTTCGACGAGAGAAGTGACCTGCTGCCGGTTTCTACCTATCCATTTTTCTATTTAAGCCCTGAGCAAATTCCGCTCGATTTTCTAAGCCGCATGGCCAGCTTCTCCAGGAAACCACTCTTTCTAACCGAAACGAGTTGGGTTAGTGAATCGTTCGACCTGACAGCGCCAAAAGGGATCAACGTGACATTCAAAAGCAGCCCCGATGCCCAATGCCGGTACTATCAAAAGATAGCCGCCTGTGCCGACTATGCTCTTTCACAAAAGCGAAAAATAGAGGCAATCAACTTCATTTCGTTGAACGATCCACGCCCGCTCTCAGTCGCTATTTTCAAAGTTGTAAACAGACAGTTCGCCTGGTTTTGCTCCCTGGCTGTCAGCGAAAATTCAGGCAAGCCAAAACCAGCCTTCCAGTTCATGAAAGCGTGGAAGGCGCAGTGAGTTCAGCTCGACAGCAATCGAGAATGACCAACTCCGAAACTAATATAAAGATAAAAGTTGGTCATTTTAGACCGTAAAGCAGCGCTGGATAAGCTTTTGCCGTGAACAAACGACTATTCTTTCCGTCTAAAAAAGGGGTACATTGGAATAGTAGGCATTCACTGGGCGAATGACCAAGGAGTAAGAAAAAATATGAAAACCAGCAATCCAGCATTCAGGGAAAAAACCTGGACGAGTGCGGAGCCTGATTCAAGCGGAGCAGTGATGACGCTGAACGGCACGGCAATCAAAGGTGGCGTTCTCGGCGCACTGCTGGTCGCAAGCGCGGCTTATCCATGGCACATGTTCTTCACGAGCAACGCTTCCACTTCGGCCCTCATGCCGTTCATCTTGATTGGCGGTATCGGCGGCTTTATCACCGCCATGATCACAATCTTCAATCAGAAAGCGGCACCAATTACGGCACCAATCTACGCCATACTCGAAGGTCTTGCACTGGGTGGCATCTCAGCGATGTATGAGTATCAATATCCGGGAGTGGCTATTCAGGGCATCGCACTCAGCTTCGCAGTTCTGGGTGCATTCTTGCTTGCCTTTTCAACCAAACTGGTGAGACCGTCTCAGAACTTCATGCAAGCCGTCGTCATGGCGACTTTCGGCATCGCTCTCTATTACCTGGTGGCAATGGTAATGTCGATGTTCGGCATGCACGCTCCGATGATGTGGGATTCAGGTTGGCTGAGCATCGGATTCAGCTTGTTCGTTGTAACTATCGCCGCATTGAACCTCTTTATCGACTTCAACTTCATTGAAGCAAATGTTGAAAACGGTGCTCCAAAATACATGGAGTGGTATGGTGCTTTCGGTTTGATGCTGACAATGGTTTGGCTCTATCTGGAAGTCTTGAGACTGCTGTCGAAATTGCGTAGTCGCTAAGCAAGAGCCATCTATACACGAGCCATCTATACGATGGACCAAAGCCTGAAAGTATAAGCCTGTGGACCTCACAGGCTTTGCCATATCCGGTCAACTTCGAGTTTAGTGTCTGAATCCAGCAGTGGAAGCCATTCCTGGCGTGCTTATCTTTCGATCGGCCTTACTTGAAGGTAATTGAATAGATGCGGGTCGAGTGCCAACTGGTGAGGGGTCATTGTCACTGAATTAATTACATCGGAGTAAGGGGTGGAGAATTAGTAAGGCTCCTTTTACTTTCTGGACTTTCTGACAGCTTTGATCGGCTGGCAAACCAGACAGAAGTGCGACGAACGACCGGCAATTTTCACTCTTTCAATCTCACTCTTACAGACCCGGCAAGGCAGCCCCTCGCGCCCGTAAACACCGGCTTTGTTTTGATAATTTCCGTTCACGCCTTCGCTGTCTCGATAATCTGAGAGCGTAGAACCGCGATGCTTAATGGCTCGCTTAAGCACTTTTTGAATTTCATTGGCGAGTTTGTCCAGCTCAGCGCGCTTCACTGTTCCTGCAGGTCTGAGCGGGTTGATACCAGCCTGATAGAGCGACTCGTCTGCATAAATGTTGCCGATACCGGCAATTAAACGCTGATCTAACAAGGCAGTCTTGACCGGTTGTTTCTTACCGTCAAAGAGACTGGCTAGAATCTCCCCCGACATCTGATCAAGCGGCTCTACGCCCAACTCACCGAGTGTAGGAATAACATCAACGAACGTTTTTCCAGGCGGAACATACCAGAGCCTTCCAAACACTCGCATATCTTCAAAACGAAGTTCTCTGCCGTCTTTCAAACCCATGCGTACGCGCAAGAAACGACTCGGCTGCTGCAAATCTTTGACCACCATGAGCCGACCGGACATGCGCAGATGACAGGCCAGACCGGCGCCTCGGTCAAGGTTGATGAGAATATATTTGCCGCGCCTGGTCACACTTTCGAAGCGGTGCCCGGCAAGCTGATCGATAAATTCTTCAACTTCAGGATAGCCAATCGAGTCGTCGCGAAGCACGTCCACTTCTGACACAAAGGAGCCGGGCAATTGCAGTTGCAACCCGCGACAAACAGTCTCGACCTCAGGCAACTCAGGCAAATCGTCACCTCGTCAAGCGTAAAAGAATGCCACAGCAAGAATGCAGTATACGGCTAAAAGTTGAACGCCTTCCAACCAATTGCACTCACCGTCTGTCGCAACGAAGGACAAAATAATCACCGAGATTACAACCGACAGCACTTCGAATTCGCTAAAGCGCAAATCCATAGGCTGCCCAATCAATACACTGAGAAAAACGATCACTGGCGCAACGAAAAGAGCTATCTGTGCGCCCGAACCAAGAGCAATGTTGATGGACAGATCCATCTTATTTTTAAGAGCCATAATCACAGCTGTACTGTGTTCGGCGGCGTTGCCCACAATGGCGACAAGAATAATTCCAACAAAAAGTCGTGAGATGTGAAGTGAGTGAGCCGCTTCCTCAACAGCGTGCACCAGGTATTCGCTCAAGACTGCCACCAACACTGTAGCAACCAGCAGTACCACGATCGATTTATTGACGCTCCAGGGATTTTCGCCCTCATCCATGGCGTCCAGATTGGCGGAAGCAGTGTAAAGACTGGCATGAGTCTTCAAACTGAAAACAAGACTCAATATGTATGTCGTGAACAAAATCAAAGAGATGGCCATGGCGAGATTTACTTCATCGCCTGGATCGATATGCGCGGCGAAGTGAAAAACCGCCGGAACAACAAGACTGATTGCGCCAAGAGCGAGCAACGTCGCAGACGTAGTGGCTGCGGTGCGATTGAAGGTTTGATTGTTGTACTTCAGCCCGCCTGCCAAGATGCTACCGCCCAGCACGAGCAAAATGTTTCCGATAATCGATCCGGTGATCGATGCCTTCACTACATCAACAAGACCGTGTCGCAAACCGGCAAAGGCAATAATAAGTTCGCAGGCGTTGCCAAAGGTGGCATTTAAAAGCCCGCCCAGACCGGTGCCAACTCTGTCACTCAAATACTCAGTGGCCTTACCCATAAGACCGGCAAGCGGAATAATTCCCAGACAGGCCGTGACAAATATGATGGTCGGCGGCATGCCCATATGAGCCCCGATAATGGGCACGGGAATGAAGATAATGAACACGTTCAAGATCGTGTCAGCTGTGAGTTTCATTGATTCCTAGTCTAAGCACCGCATGCTTTCGCTACCCTTGAATGGTTCGATTGCTGTCTTTTCTACTTGCCCATTTAGCTCAGCAACTTACGCGCTGTTTTTGAAAAGCATCGCTTCAAATTCCAGCTAAGTTTAATGCATTGCATATATCCAAATTGTGCTTCAAAGTTTTTCCGCAAAAACTAATCACCCGCAAGAGGTGTAATTAAAGCGCCGCCAAGTTAGGATCAGTACTCTATAGCCAGAAGCACAGCGGACCCCTCAGTGAAACAGACAGCAGGCACACTTCTTTATCGATTCAAGAAGAAAAATCTTGAAGTCCTGCTCGTTCATCCCTCCGGCAACTACAACAAAAAGTCTCCCTGGAGCATTCCGAAAGGACTGCCTGATGAGGGTGAAGATCTGGAAGATGCCGCTCGCCGCGAAACTGAAGAAGAAACTGGTGTCACGCCTGGTGACCTGGAAACACTTGGCTACGTCGAATACACCAAGAGCCGCAAGCGAGTGCATTGTTTTGCCGGACCATCGCCGAAAGACGCAGCTCCCAGTTGCACCTCATGGGAAGTAGATCGCGCTGAATTCGTGGTCATGGAAGACGCAAAAAAGATCATTCATCCAGACCAGTTTCCGCTTCTCTTGCGTCTAGAGGATCTGCTTAATGAGGAACGTCCTCGGAAGTCGAAAAAGTAGCTAAACGACGCGCCTTTCAGCAGTTCTAAACAGCGTTTTTGTTGTAAGAAAAAATTTACCGCGATTGCAGTGTATCTACCCAAGATATACAGAGGATGACTCGGTTACCATTACACCAACAGTTAAGTTTTGTACTGGCCCTAGAGGCCCAAGGAGGAACGATGATGGCTGTAAAGTCGGTTGAAAAACCGACCATGGAGTGTGAAACAGAGCACTTCCTGATGGCGCAACGTCAGTTGGACGAGATCGCTTTAGAAATGGGTCTAGACCCAGAGTTGCATGAAAGACTGCGTTATCCGAAAAGAGCGCTGATTGTTACCGTGCCGGTCCGCATGGACGACGGAACAGTTAAGTCGTTTACGGGTTACAGAGTTCACCATGACGTCACTCTAGGACCAGCCAAAGGCGGTCTCAGATATCATCCTGAGGTCAATTTGGGCGAAGTTTCCTGCCTGGCCATGTTGATGACATGGAAGTGTGCGCTGATGGGGCTGCCTTATGGTGGCGCCAAAGGTGGCATCCGCGTCGAGCCATGGAAACTGTCGCAAGGTGAGTTAGAAAGACTGACCCGCCGGTACACTTCCGAAATCATCAATCTGCTCGGACCAGACAAAGACATTCCAGCACCTGATATGTACACGAACGAGCAGACGATGGCTTGGATCATGGATACATACAGCATCAACGTCGGTCACACGGTGCCCAGCGTGGTGACCGGGAAACCAGTTTCAATCGGCGGTTCCTTCGGACGCCATGAGGCAACCGGCCGCGGAGTCGCTTTCTGCGTGCGTCGCGCCGTTGACCACTTCGGCATCAAAGCCAAAACCCCTTCAGTAGTAGTGCAGGGCTTCGGTAATGTCGGCGCTATAACCGCCAAACTGCTCCATGCATCAGGTTACAAAGTCATCGCCGTCTCCGATGTGCATGGTGGCATCTATAATCCTGATGGATTGGACATTCCGCGACTGCTCGCCTATGTCACAGAGATGGGCAAGGTGGAAGGATTCACAGGCAGCAAGACAATCAGCAACACCGATATGCTCGAACTCGAGTGCGATGTGCTGGTGCCTGCGGCTCTGGGAAATCAAATCACCAAAGCCAATGTCGACCGCCTGCGCTGCAAGATTGTCGTTGAAGGCGCCAACGGTCCAACCAGCCCTGAAGCCGACCTTGCTCTGCACCAGAAAGGCATTCCCGTTATACCCGACATTCTCGCCAATGCCGGCGGCGTAACCGTCAGCTATTTCGAGTGGGTACAGGGGTTGATGCACTTGTTCTGGACCGAAGACGAAGTCAACAGCCGCCTCGAACAAATCATGGGCAGAGCTTGTGACCAGGTTCTCGAGCTCAGCACAAAATCAGGCTTACGCCCGAGAATGGCAGCGCTGAGAATCGGCGTGTCAAAATTGGCAGAAGCGAAAAAACTTCGCGGACTCTATCCGTAGAGAACATCAGAAAACGGGGGCAAACAAGCCCCCGTTTTTTTCTCTATGGAGCTGCCGATAAATGCGGTAGAGAATTGCTCTGGCGTGGAAGAGTGTATTAGCCCAATTTAATGGGCGACTGGCAGAATCGGAAGACAGCAAAACATGTTTAATACCGGCAAATCATCTCAATCTCCAAGAAACGTACGTCTTCCAAAGCAATCGGCGATGCCGAGCTATGGCGACATCCAATTTTTGATGCAAGAGGCAAACAAGATCCTTGGTCGTTGGGTGGAACTGCCTTATTCGGCCAGTGACCGCAAACAGGAATACATTCTCTCGGTCAAATATGACAATCGAGAAGAAGACCCGAACTGGTCATTGTTCCAGGTCACTAATGCCGGTCAATCAGCAATCTGGAATTACGCCAGCCGCGACTTGAGTCTGATTGCCAACTTGATCATGACCAGTTCAGGCGGCGACCAACTGGAAGATGTAATTCCCTCCAGCGCACTTATGGGGAAAGCCGGCGAGTCGCAAATGAGCGGAACAACCGGCGGCATGGGACAGACCCCTACACAAGTGAGCAGCGGTAGCGGCATCACTTTCGACCCACCCCGACCCGGTGCTAAAGCTACTCTGGAAGGAGATCTGAAAAATCTCCAGGTACCGAACTTGCTGCAATCAATCAATCTCGCCAAAATGACAGGCCGACTTGATGTACGCAGTCGCACAGAGAATTCAGAGATTTACTTTCAAGACGGCATTCCCCTGCATGGTGTGCTCAAAGATTTGAAAGGTGACAACGCCCTGATTGAATTGATCACATGGGCAAACGGAGAGTTTCGCTTCTGGCCGGATGAGCGAACCAACGAGCGAACCATCAACAAACGACTGGATTCGATGCTGATGGAAGGCGTTGCTCTGCTCGACCAGAACAAATACCTGGAAACTGCTGGTCTGAAACTGGAATCATGCCTGGTGAAAAAGAACGCCATGATTTCTGAAGAAGAATTTGCAGCGCGCGTCGCCAAAGGCGCTCCCATCGGTCTTGAGCAACAGCTCGATTTCTATGAATTGATAGACAACCGCAATACACTGTTCGATCTGTTGCGCAATCGGCCGATGAGCAAAGTTGACTGGGTGCCAATTCTCTTCAATCTTGTCAGCTGCGGACTGGTGCAAATCACTGACCAGGCGCCACAACAAAACCGATTGGCTACATTGAAGGCTCTCGGCGTTGACGAAGCAGCTGTTCAGGGCGTACTGAAAAACCTGCTGCGACCTGAAACAGGAATCCTCAGCTATCCTGCCTTCATTTACTTGTTGGACCAGGAGTATCTACGATACGAATACTTCAACCTGCCCTTCTCACTTTTGGTCTTCTCTATTGGCCAGCGAAAAGGCGGGCCGGATGGACTTGTAGAAGCGTTACAAATGTTGGCAGTGCGCCGAGCAATGCAAAGAATTTCTCTCGTTAAGAGACAAGTCGATATGCTCGGACATTACGAAACATTCGACTACGCGATGCTTCTGCCCAACACCAACTCCACCGCCGCAAGCGCACTGGCAAATAGAATTGCTGACGTTTTACGCGAAGCACCTCTATCGTCAGATATGGACTCACGCAGTCTGGCACTGGCATTCGGGGTAGCTACAGTTCCTGAAGACTGTCAGGAATTAGATAAAGTTCTAATTGCCGCCCGTAAAGCACGAGACAAAGCAAAATTCTCCCAGCAGCGAGTTGTGCTTGCCCGCGAAATCATGGCGCAGTCTTGATAAAATCTGCTTGACATTAGGGTCAGCACAATTAGAATATTATTCGCGCATGACTTCAGCATGCCTCCAGATTTCTAGTGCCCGGGGTAAATGCCCTGAGACAAACTATTGCAATGATGGAAAAACGAATGCAAAATGCATTTGGTAGCCGAACGCATGGGTGGCAATGAGCGTTAATCCGTTTCACAGCGTAATGACATCGAGAGCAGCATTTGATGCGGGTCAGCGTCAATCTGATGTCGTAAGCAATCTTAATCTGAATGACATTTCTGGTGAGCCGCCGCTTTCACAAAGTCGCGAGCAAAATCTGGCTCTAAAAGTCAAAGCACCACCACTGACGCCTACGACGCTCGACCTGGGTGGAAATACTTACGGCTCCGGTTCATCTGAAGTGAACAGCGCCGGAGTTCTCAAAAGTTACGCCGGCATATTCGGTCGCTCACAGAGCGAGCCCGCCGCGTACAGCCACGCCGATCAACAAGGACTGCATGATGCAGCGGTGAAGACAGATGGCGGCAAACCGGTCGAAACACTCTCCTTCAACCCACCAGAATTTTCGACTATAAAGGCTGCTAAAACGGTTGAAGCGGCGCGACCAGACGAGACACAAGCAGCAAAACGCACTCCTTCTCTCTCATTTGGAGAGTTTCAAGCAATTCAAAGAGAAACAGGCGACAAGTTTGCCAACGCTTCCTACGACCTTTCGATCAAACACAGTGATGGCGGCAGCGTTTTCAGGCACCGATACACGGCCGATGACTTCACGACCTGCACTTTGAGCAGCAAAGATGGTTCAATGAGCGCCGTGGTGACAGACAAGTACGCCAGACCGACTCTGCAAGAAGATATCGGAACCGACGGCAAAAGCACAGTGACGCGCTTCGCTTATAACGACGAAGGCGGTCGCAAAGCGATGTTCGCATCCCGCAAAGAAGTGACTGATCCTGATGGCACAGTCAAGACCTTCAACTACGATCGTTTTGGCAAAGTGCTGCAAGCTTAGTTTGAGCAGCGATGCCAGACCTTACTAAACAATTCCAGCGAACGACAGTGACGCTGATTCGCGGCGACATCACGCGGCAGGAAGCCGATGCTATCGTCAACGCGGCCAATTCAGGCTTGCGCGGCGGCGGCGGAGTAGACGGCGCTATTCACCGAGCTGGTGGACCTGCGATCATGGAAGAATGCGACCAGATTCGACGAATGGAAGGCGGCTGCCAACCAGGTCATGCCGTCATCACTGGTGGTGGCAAACTGAAATGTCAATATGTCATCCACACAGTCGGACCCAAGTACCGAGACGGCCGCGTAGACGAGCCGAAGATTTTGCGTAATGCATACCGAAGTTCTCTTGAGCTCGCCAACACTTACGAACTCAAGAGTATTGCCATTCCATCTATCGGTACCGGTGCATATGGATATCCGCTAGAGGAAGCCGCCGAAATAGCACTAGACACAGTGCATGAATTTTGCCAAACTGATACTACGCTTAGTGACATAAGATTTGTGCTTTTCGACCAATTTTCATACGACGCCTTCGCGGAAAAATTTGCTAAGTTGTCCTAGGTAGTCCAGCCCGCTGCTGTACTTAAGCAAGCCCAAGTCGGAGTCGTGCGTGACATCTCAGCCTCAGATGATTCGCAAAATCATTCATGTCGACATGGATGCATTTTTCGCCTCGGTCGAGCAGCGTGATCAGCCCAAATATCGGGGCAAGCCGGTAGTAGTCGGAGGCACGCCAGATCAAAGAGGCGTGGTAGCAGCAGCAAGCTATGAAGCACGCGAATATGGCATTCACTCAGCCATGCCCGCGCGCACCGCTCTGCAAAAATGTCCGCATCTAATCTTCGTTCGCCCACGCTTCGACGTCTACAAAGAGATCTCAGACAAAATCAGAGAGATCTTTCATCGCTTTACAGATCTGGTCGAGCCGCTCTCTCTTGATGAAGCCTACCTGGACGTAACTGAAAACAAAGTCGGAGTTCCATCAGCGACACTGATCGCTAAAGAGATAAAGAAGAACATATTCGAAGAAACGCAATTGACTGCATCTGCAGGAGTGTCAATAAACAAATTCCTCGCAAAAACGGCATCAGCAGTCAATAAACCAAACGGTCTCTTTCTGATTCCACCCGATCAGGCAGAATCATTTGTAGAAAAACTAGCAATCGAAAAATTTTACGGCATCGGTCATGTCACCGCAGAAAAGATGCACAACGCGGGGGTCTTTACTGGAGCAGACCTGAAGCGTTGGAGCGAGCCGGATTTGATCAATCGCTTCGGCAAAGTAGGCAGTTTCTATTTCAATATAGTCAGAGGATGCGACGATCGACCGGTTATTCCAAATAGGATTCGCAAATCATTGGGTGCAGAGGAGAGCTATGCAGAAGACCTGGTGGAGCGGCAATCGGTAATCGAAGCGCTTCAAGAAATCGCCGAAACATTGAAGCGAAGAATCGACAACAGCGAAACAAGCGGCCGAACATTGACGTTGAAAGTCAAATATGGCGACTATCAACAGGTAACGCGCAGCCGCACCATGACTGCGTCTATACAGACTGTTGATGAGATAATGAAACTGGCGCTCGAACTTTTGGACTCGACTGAAATAGAACAAAGACATGTGAGACTGCTTGGTCTTGCTCTCTCAAATCTCGACTGTGAGCGTGAGGAGTCAGAGTACGTGCAACTAATGATCGACTTCAAATACTGACAAACCATGGACCGCACGCATCTCGCGTGCCTTGGTGCACTCAATCATGGAACGCACGCAGCTCGCGTGCTTCGGTGCCCGCGGGACGCGGGCGCTCCATAAGGAACTTCGGTGCCCGGGACGCGGGCGTTCCATCAGGTCGTCGGTGCCCGCGGGACGCGGGCGCTCCATGTGTTCCTAATCTTCGATGTATTGGGTCCAGTACTCTGTGCGCTCAGTCCAGTCGCAGCCAGCGTTGCCGCACGTCAGAGTAACACGTGATCCGCGTGAATCTATGTCGGTGTAGCCGAGTCCATCACGCACCGCGTCGATAGTCTCAGCGTACTTATCGTACTTCTGAATCGGCTTTTTGCATTGCGGACAAGTCATCTTCTTGTTCGCAATAGCATCCTTGATAACTTGCAGCGACATAGCTACTCAACCTTTCTGAAACTGAGAATTCACAATCTTCGCCGTCTATATTAGCCGATCCACTTCCGCTCGGAAGCGGAAAGATGCAAGCAAGATATCTCGAAGGATGCAGAACTAGAGTCCGTGCTCATCAGTAGGATCGACCAAACCAGTATCCAAAGCGTCATTAGCACCATGTTCAAAGCCGTCAAGCGCCGGATCAGGTTCCCTGGTGCCAGTCCAATCGTCTAAGGAAAATTCGGATGGCGGAAGATTGGCTCCTCCAGCTCCATCATTCAAGGGATCAGGATATTCATCAACCGGAGCCTCATCCATCGGATAGACTTCTCCGCTTGGATCATCCATCGGTGCCTCTTCGCCTGGTCGCAAGCCTGCTTCCCGCTCGATCTTGCCGTTGTGACCTCCTACCGTCGGTTTAGGGACCTCCGGTAGTGACTCGCCCTTCGGTAAAAACGGAACTTTTATTTCTCCAGAAGAGAGTCCGTCCACAAGTGCAAGCACGCGTGCTTGAGCTGCAGGTGAATCAGGCATAAGCTGCAAAGCAGCCTTCGTAGCGATGTCGTGATTAGCAGCATAGGCATCTGGATTTTTCTGCTGCGCCCAGTTGGCATCGCGAATCGCTTGAATCAACAACTTGACTGTGTAAATATCGCGCGCTTGCGGAACAGTCAATTGCAGCAATTCGGTGAATTCGGCAGGCTGTCTGTCGCGCATTTCTTTAGGCGGCTTGACCACCTGCATGATGTCATTCACAGCCCGAGCGTCATCAGCACCAAGGCTAAGCAGCTTGGCTTGAATGTCCTTAGGAGCGAACTGCAAAACATCTGACATCGTACGTAGACGCGACGGCAGCGTATCGGAAGGCAGACTGAATTCGCGCGGCGTTCTGGCAGGCTTTGGTTGTCCGTCCGCACCAATCTCCACCTTCGGCTTAGGGACTTTCTCGGGGTTGTTGGCAAGATAATCAGCGATCTCCGGTGGCAATTTGTCCGGTGTGAAGCGGGCGCGCACATCTTTGCGAACGTTTTGAGGCCAGCTCTCCGGTGGCAGCATGTTCTCTTTCACAAGCCATGCCGGATACTGAAGCGTGTTAGGACGTCCCTCTGGTGCATCGAGGAACTGACGAATTATGTTACGTCCTTCAAACGCGCGAGCCTGCCCCTCGGGAGACTGTTGCTCAGCCAGCGTGTCACCACCGCGAAGCATGCGCTGAACATTATTCTCAAGAAGAACCTGACCACCCTGGAGCAAGTGGAGATCAGCAATGTTGGGCAACTGCCGTCCAGAGCCGCTAAAGGTATCAGGGTGTGTTCCAAGCGCGAAGTTCAACCACTGAACAAACTGAGTGTCAGTCATCTGACCGAAGCTGTTTTTCAAATTAATTGCAGCGGTGCGCGCTTCTGAATAATCGCTGCTGCCCAGCTTCGAAACGAGGTCTGCCAACTCTGCTCGACTGCGAACATTCGGTCCCAGCGGACCGTCTGGCTTGTCGGCGACTTCGGCTGGTTTTGGCTCAGCCACTGTTCCATCAATATTCTTCCAGGCGGTTTGATTTTCAACGCCGGCATGTTCGATTTTGCCATCGCGATAAAGTGTAGTCGCTTTGCCGTTCTCATAGATAATTTTGTCGATATCGGTCTTGGCAGACTGAGCATATTCGATCAAATAATTGCCGTTCGGGAAGCTCGCTTTCCAGCTGCCGTCAGGCATCTGATCTATATCAATACCATCGGGTCGTTGAATGAATCTCGAACCATCAGCATACTCAACGGTTCTTTGACCACTCGGTTCATCAGTGACTTTAGCCACGCGGTCAGGGTTTCTATCGGGATTGAATTCCGCTACAACACTGCCATCTTCAAGTTGGCGTGTTCTCAGAGCATGCTTGCTTTCGCTGATATTCTCATTGCCACCCCACATGCGTGGCGTTTCAGGCGGCTTTGGAGCCAGTTCCCAGAACAGATCCGCGCCCGGCTGCTGCATGCGTGCCACCATTTCTGGGGTTATTTCCGCAGCGACCTTCTCATACTTATCTTTCGCTGCGATAAACGACTTCAGATTTTCAGTGCCGAAGTACGTATCGAGAACTCCAGCAACACGGCTGCTATTAGTGTTTTCTCCTATCCGACGCGCAGCGTCATGCAGTTCAGGATTTCGTCTCAGCCAATCCATCACGTCATAGCGCTTCTCAGCCAGTTCCTCGGGCGAGGCTGTCTTCAGTGACTCCAAAATATCGCTGAAATCCTGCACACGAGCCTTAGCGGCATTACCTTCAGGTGTGGCAGGGAACAAATCAGCCATTGGAATAGTGGCAGGTTTACCGCTTACTTCCCAATTTTCAATCGGAAAATTCCCTTCACGAAGTAAAGCCTGCAAGCGCTCATTGCCGCTTCTGGTCGCATACCAATCCAGCGCTTCGCTCAGCCCTTCACTGTCGGGGCTCTTGAGTGCTTGCCGCACGACTTCCATATAAGCAGGCGGAGAATTTGGGTCCTTGCTGACGATTTCCAGGATCTGAACCACTTTGCGGAACTGTTCTTCCTTTGCAGGATCAACAGCTACTGTTTCGCGAACCGGCTGCCCGTCTTTCGTTGTTTCATAAACCGGCTTGCCCTCGGCATCAAATTCTAATTTGCCGGCACTGTCAACCTTTTGCCGATAAATAGGATCGCCGTTTGCATCATCGATTGGCACCCATGATTGAACGCCCCGGTAAGCTTCAAATACCTGAAGCTGTGTGGTCGAATCAAGTCCAAGATCGATGGCAGTTTGCCACATTTGCTTTTCAAGCGCCTTGCCATCGTTCTCCGCAAATTGCTTGAATGCATCCACATCAAGCGGCGTACGCTGCAACAACTCGACGCCCTGTCGGAAAGCTTCACCGTGATAAGCCTCGCCGATTTTGATTTTTGCGTCTACGCCGAAACCAAGTTGATCTGCGGCGGTAAGCATATGCTTTTCCATCGCAGGACCATAATCATCAGCAAATTTCTTTAACGCAGCCGCATCTATGCCACCATCTGCGGTTAAGATGCGAGCGCCGACATTCATCGCAGCTTGCTGACCAACGTCCTCAACTTGAACATTGATCTGGCGAGGCTCAAAGGCTCGGTCGACGAGGGCTCGCGCGATATCTGAATTCTTCTGCTCTTCGGCAATGCGATCTAACTCAGGACGAACGCTCTGTCCTCGTTCACGCACGAACTGGTCGAATGCAGCCTGCTGCTCATATGTGGCACCATCCGCGGCGGCAGTGGTTAACAGATCACGCCCTTCCTTGACAGCGAAGTCATGCTTAACCAGCTCAAGCGCCTTTTCTGGATACTTGAGTTGCACTGCAACAGATTCGAGATGCTTCTGCAGTCCCTGACCATTCGTTTCAACATACTCAGTAAATTTCTGACGTTGTTCCTCATAGTCCTTTTTCGCTTGAACAGCTTCTTCGCGCGCTTGCTTAGCCGCATCTGTGAGCGTGGTCGAGGCAAGCGGATCGCGAGCTCTAGTCTCAGCCATGATGGCTCGATCTTCAGCCGCTTTGGAAGCATCTTCAAGCTTAAGAACACTATTGAGTTGCTTGGCGCCTTCAATCAAATCAGCATGACGAGCAGTTTCAACTTCCGGAATAGTGATTTTGCGTTTGCCGGCTGCTGCACTGGCGTCTGAACTTTCAGTTCTGCGTTCAGGTGGCAATGCACTGTCTGCAGTGGCATCGCGCAAGTCAGCGTTAACTATTACCGGTGGTTTATCACCTTTGGGCAGCATATCGATGGTTGGAGCCGCACCGGTTTCTACAGGTGGCTCAACTGCTTCACCCTCGGTTGGCTCAACGACTTTGCTTCCCTTGCCTTTGCTTCCCTTACCTTTACCTTTCCCCCCCTCGGGTTCCAGCCTGGCGCCCCACTTAGCAGCCAGCGCCTCAAGCCCAGCGGAGAGTTCACCAGATGAAAGATCCGTTGCAGGCGGAACGGTCTCTCCTATTGGATTAGCAATCTCGGGGGTTGCATCAGGTGTTGCAGGCGGGTCAACTTTAGCCGGGTCAACGCCCTCACCAGATTTTGGCGGTGGCGAAACTGAATTTTCGCCGTCACCGCCGCGCAAGCTCAAACCAAGCTTTGATGTCGGTTCAGGCAACGTCAAGCCTTCTTGAATAACCGTCTTCACCGCATCAAGACGCCCCGGCACGCTGCTCAGCCCATCTTGTATGGCGGACTTGGTAGCGTCATAACGCGAAGGTGCTCCATTCTCACGCGGTGCAGTAAATGAATGAACAGCGCCGAAGCCACCGCCAATCAAGGACATTCCATATACAGATTGACCAACTTCTTCGCCCGACGCCAGATGACCTGTCTTCGCCAACGAATGGGCTTCAGCAGTGAATAAACCAGCCGGAACGCCCGAAAGAACTCCATTAACAATGGGATTTTTAAGCAGAGGCAAAAATGCCGATTTTTCGACAGCAGCTCCGCCCAGACTGCGCAGTCCGATACTACTGCCGGTCAATGTCATGAATGTACCGGCACCGATGGCGCCCTGCGTGCCGCGATCGAGCAAAAATCCGCCCACACCGCCAGTGTGATTCGTATCACTCGGTTTAAGCAGCGCGTCATAAGCAAAACCAGTCAAACCGGCTTCCTTCATGCTCATACCAAAAGCAGCCTTGCGAGACATCAAGCTCGCTTCTTCAGCCGAAGTGCCAAGCACGCCTCGCACGCCTTTGCCAACCACCATGAAAGGTAGAAGCATACCGACAGCGCTGCCCACCTGCTGAGCGTGCCAGTCGGCAGTGCCAAATTTGGCCTGCACTGGCGCGTCTAAGAATTGCACCTTGGGCAAAAACTTCGTACCGGCGAATTCATCAACAATTTGAGTAACGCCACTGACTGGTTCCTGAACAGCCGTATAAAGAGCCGAATGAACGGCATCGCCAAGAATATCGGTGATACCCTTGTGCTGCTCCGCCGGTGGCTCCGGCTTGGTCGGATTGCGAAGCTCATTAGCTTCAGTCATATGACGAACCTTATTCGCTGAAACGCCTGTCGCCTGATCTATCATCTGATCGTGCGACAAGGGTACGATTAATTCTTACCCCAAACAATGGGGAATCTCCCATCCGCGCCCCAAACACCCATATCATGGGCTTTTAAGAAAGATAAATGACTTCGGAATCCAGACCAATCGGCATAATCGGCGGCGGCATCGCTGGTTTGAGCCTCGCCCACTTTATCGGTGAAGACTGCGAAATCCTCGAAAAAGCGCCAGTGCTGGGCGGGCTCTGTCGCAGTTTCCACAAAGACGGGCTGACATATGACCTGGGAGGGCACGTCGTCTTCTCTTCCGACAAAGAAATACTCAACCTCGAGCTCGACCTGCTCCGCGGTAACGTCGACGCCCACGTTCGAAAGAATGCCGTATGGTACAAGCAGCGGCTGGTTAAGTATCCCTTTGAGAATGACCTGGCGGCACTGGAAAAAGACGACCTTTTCGACTGCCTGTGGTCGTTTCTGAACAATCCGCAGCGCCCCCAACGCAACTTTGAAGACTGGATGTTCAACCAGTTTGGGCGGGGTATCGCGGAACGATACTTGATTCCCTACAATCGGAAGATCTGGAAGATGGCACCACGGTCAATGGCATGCGACTGGGTGGAAAGGATTCCCAAACCGCCACCCGAAGACGTTATGAAATCGGCAATCGGTATACCGACTGAAGGCAATCTGCAACAGCTCAATTTCTTCTATCCGTCCAGCGGTGGCTTTCAGGCCCTGCCGCTCGCAATTGAAAATTCATTGCGCGGAAAAATAACAAGAGGCTTCAACGTTCAAAAAGTGCGAAAGCACGGCGCTAAGTGGCTGGTCAGCGACCACTCCAGCGCCCATGAATACGACCAGGTAATTTCCACAATTCCACTTCCCTATCTAATTTCAGTACTGCAAGATGTGCCTGAAGAAGTGGCTACAGCAGCACGAGCGCTTAAACACAACTCGCTTCTGGTCGTCATGCTGGGTGTACGAAATCCCCAGAACAGAGAGCAATTCGGAGTTTACTTTCCACAGGAGCATCTGGTATTCCATCGTGTTTGCTTCTACAACTTCTTCGGGCAGCGAAACGAAGCTGGCGCCTCACCGGTAGTAGCCGAAATCACAGCCAATGAAGGCGACTCGATCTGGGTTAAAAGCGATGACGAGATAATCGATTCAGTCATTCAGGGTTTGAAGCAGGAGGGCTTTATCGCCAGTCGCTCAGATGTGCTGACCACGGATATAAGGCGAGTCAAACACGCCTACGTCGTCTACGATCTGGCACGCAGCCAGAATCTGCGCATCGTCAACGACTATCTCGACTCGATCGGGCTACATCGATGTGGGCGATTCGCCGAATTCCGCTACATCAACTCAGATGCGGTAATGCGTTCAGCCAAGAATCTTGCCGGGAAATTAGGCTACTGAAAACGGCTGAGTGGGTATCATTGAAGTAAAATTGGAATCCAGATCCGGAACTCCTCTCCCCCATGCCCAAGATTCTAGTTGTCGAAGATGAACCCGACTTCTCCATGCTGATTGGAGAGTGGCTCAAAAACGAACATCACGTGGTCGAAGTTGTAGAAACCGGCGAGGATGCACTCGATCGGCTGAAATTCTACAAGTACGACATTGTCATCCTGGACTGGATGTTGCCTGGAATCAGCGGTCTGGACGTTTGCAAGAGATTCCGGGATGGCGGCGGAACCACACCGATTCTTCTCCTCACGGCAAAGAAGCACGTCGACGAAAAAGAGGCGGGCTTAGATGCCGGCGCCGACGACTATTTAACCAAGCCGTTCGAGATGAAAGAGCTGTCAGCCCGCATACGTGCACTTTTACGGCGCCCTGTGGCCCTGACCGGTTCGGTTCTGCAGGTCGGTGAGCTGTCGCTCGAACCAACCACCTTTAAAGTCAGCCGCAGCGGCAAAGAGATCAACCTTTTGCCCAAAGAGTTCGCCCTGCTCGAATTTTTAATGCGCCATCCGAACCAGGTTTTCAGCGCTGAGGCACTGCTTGACCGGGTCTGGTCGTCCGATTCTGAATCATCGCCCGAGACTATCCGAACATATATAAAAAGGTTGCGGAAAAAAATCGACCAGCAGGGTCAGCCGTCCATGTTGTCAACCGTTCATGGCGTAGGATATAAGCTGGACGGGCTTTCATAGAAATTTTTGAAGCTTTTTTGCTTTCCACAACTTTGCCACAAAATTCTTCTATTCTCTAACCATAGAGAACGGCGTTGAATTTGAGGGCGTATTAAATGAGCAAGCACACTTCGCAGAGTGATTTCCAACGCATCAGCCTGAAAGAGCTGCAGTGCATTGTTAAACCACAACCGAAGGAAGTGGATTTCGTTGAATCCTACAACAAGTTCATCTCGAACACCCTCACACACCTCCGCACTCTATTGACGATTCGCACCGCCAACCAACCACAAGTAATGATTTTGGACGGCAGCGACGATTAAGTCTTCTCCACACAATTAAATAGTCAGTGGAAGACACGGTTTTTCTACGAAGGGGCGGGCTCAGTGAAAACTGAGCCCGCTGGGGTTCTACGGGCCGGTGGCGGGTTTCAGCACACTATATGCGGTGCCACCCCTGCCATATAACCGATGGAGGCACCACCCACGGTTATCGACATAAAAGCTAACTTGACATAAGATGGAATTGTATACATCCTTCTAGTAGAAACCGCAGGAGGGTAGCGCCATCGAATCTTTTGACTTATTAGAGTTTCAAAAACGCGCGCGCGACTTGTGCGATCCCAAAAAGCTCTTCGAGCTCTGGGAAGACATTTGCGCACGTTATGAGAGACACGAAATAGGCACCTACGAAGTTGACGAGATGAAAGAAGTCATCTGGCCAAGCCTACAGGCACTCGCGTCACTGCGCCGGAGTGTCAATGAAACACCGCCGGCACAGGCTGAACAGTTACGCAAGCGAGCTTAGGAATCAGCTTGCAAGTGCGCTTCAATAAACCATAGACGCAAATCTGTGGTGCGCGAGATTTCTGTGTACAGGTCTGCTGTGTCTTTGTCGAGATCTTCTGTTTTATCGATGCCTGCCCGCACATGCTTGCCATAAGCAGCGAGGCGTTCAGCAACTGCGGTCAAGTGCTCTTTACCGTTAACAGCATCCAGTGGGTATTCAGGCAATGGTGTGCTGTGAGCAGCCATGCGTACGGTGCCATGGGCAGTGCTGCCGATAGCTGTAATTCGCTCGGCAACGAGGTCTACATATTCGTAAAGCTCACCAGCGATCTGATCGAACAGAAGGTGCAATTGATAGAAATCTTTGCCCTTAACGTTCCAATGTGCTTGT
Source organism: Candidatus Melainabacteria bacterium (assembly GCA_003963305.1). Classification (NCBI taxonomy): domain Bacteria; kingdom Bacillati; phylum Candidatus Melainabacteria; species Candidatus Melainabacteria bacterium. The sequence goes on from RXJR01000011.1 coordinate 216,405, forward strand.
TTTACTTGTGACCAGACGTCAAGCGTCGCAGCCAGTGTTTCGTTCAAAAGTTCGCTTACTTCTTTGCGAGTTGACTCCGGCAAATCGATTCTTGATTTGTAGAGTTTAGGAGCTGCCTTTGTAGCGTTCGCCATTTCATGTACCTCACGTGATAGCGCCTCATGGAAACTCGAGCGAGTTTCCGACGCCATCTATATCCAGGAGGTGTAGTGTACTCCTCCTTCACCTTCGACTTCCTTAACTGCAGCGGCTGAGTCAGGAAACTACAACCCCTGGGACGCAGCTCGAGCAGTTTAGTTCCGAATTTTTCGTAAACTGTCGGTAGCTGAAAGGCGACTCTCAGCCGATTCCAAATCTCCGACGCTGTTCGGCAATTCTAGCCATCAATTCCTGTTCGTTGCGAGGTCGGGCTCCATGAGTATTGGGCAAAACCAGATACTCGATACTGTTTTTGTTTGTGCCACCGCGCGTCGGAGAAGGATTCAGTCCCAGCTCGCGCGCCAGTTCGATAGAACCTTCACCGATTTTGTTGCGAGGTCCCACATCGGCAAAAACAGCAATGGCCATTCTGCCGTTGTCCTTATTTCGCACTAGAGCCATGTCTCCAAGTTGAACGCCAAAACGCTGGTAGGAGCCTCCCGGCAGCACCATATACGGAACCACTTCGGCATTGACTGACCTGTTGTCGGCGTAGCGCATGCTCGTATTAACCTGACCACTAGGATCGATTTGACGTGCGCGCGGAGAGCCATCAGCGTCAACAGCCATACCCGCACGTACATAGACTCCCGCAGTTGTTTGTACCAACTGGCGAGCTTGACCACGAGCATCTTGTGCAGCACGCTCCATCCACTGACCGCCGCCTTGCTGGGGTGGACCGTCAAAGGGACCAGGACGCAATCTCGGATTGTCTAAGCCATCAGCAGGAGGCGCAAACTGCCGGTCTGGTGGACCGTCATATGGACGCTGATAAGGCGGTCGCTCGTACGGATTCGGTCTATCGTACGGACCACGCTGATACGGATTCGGTCGATCATAACGATCCGGCCCCCGGTACGGATCCGGCCGTTCATAACGATCCGGGCCCCGGTACGGATCCGGTCGTTCATAACGATCCGGGCCCCGGTACGGATCCGGACGTTCACAACGATCCGGGCCCCGGTACGGATCCGGTTGTTCATAACGATCGGGACCCCGGTACGGATCCGGTCGTTCATAACGATCGGGACCCCGGTACGGATCCGGTCGTTCATAACGATCGGGACCCCGGTACGGATCCGGTCGTTCATAACGATCGGGCCCCCGGTACGGATCCGGTCGCTCCAGGTCTTCCCGATGTGCTCCGCGCAAAGTGCGTCGCTGAGTATCAGGAGCATCGGCAGTGACCACGCTTTGCAATTTCGCGGCGCCAGTTCCGTACCATCCAACTGGATTTCCACATCTGTCCTTTTCCCGCTCGAACTGACCATTCTGACCGGCAACACCACGCAGAACAGTTTGCTCTTTTCCATCAGCACCAGTTACGAACAAATGAATGAGTTGGCGAGAACCGGCTTGCTCTGTCTCCAATCGCAGGTTGTACGATTGACCGTCATTACCGCATATCGTCAAATTATTGATTCCGGCATTGGAAAGTTCGCGAACAGCTGCCAGGCGTTGTTCCGGAGAGGCAGAACCATCAAGCAGAAGCCGCGTACGATGCTGTTGCAGTTGGTCCTGCGCGCCACCACTTCTTTCAGGACCCTGATCCCGAGCCTGCGCCCGAGCCGAATTCGTCTCACCAGCACCTTGGTAGTCAGGCAAAAAACGATTGGCGCTGTCACAGGGTCGACAAGCATTTCCACGTTCGTCAAAAAGTCTCTGAACATGGCGAGACAAGTCGCCGCGCGGATCACCGGCAACAGGCTGTTCGCGCTGAACAGCTTCAGATCGCTCGTTGTGACAGTTCATGCGGGCCGCATTCGGCAAATCGAGAGTCATAGTGCGCCCCTCAATAACGCATCGACTGACTCAACATCGCTCCGACACCTTTGTGTGCCAGAACGCCGTGAACAGTGCTTGTCGAATGAAAACCAGAACTTCCGTCAGGTCGACGATAGTCATCGGCGTAACTGAGCACGGCATGAGTGTGAGTCGTATATCCAGCCTCATCTTCGCTGCCTGTCTGCTTGCTCAAATGCACAGGTGCAACAGGTTCTGCATAGGTTGTCTGCTTAGACGTGCCATGCTCCACCACAGGTAGCGCTATATGATTCGGCTTCACGTAGACAGATCTGTGCTCTGGTACAGGAGCATGAACAGCCTGCCTGGAGGTAGTACCGGTCGACTGTGTGTAACCGATGACGGGAATCCAATTCCAATGTCCTAAGTTGGGATTGCCGCTAGTAAGTTGCTTTTCCCAACCCGGTCCCGACACGACGTAAGAGCCGGTCGTGTACCGGACCCCAGGACGCAGCGGTGTGCGCGGTGCGGGCGCGTAAGTCTGACGCTCCGGAGCCGCCACTGCCTGCGCATGACAGGCAGGTACAGCACTGACGAATGCAAAAACGGCGAAAACCGAACAAAAAATCTGGGTGCGCATGAGTACTCCTTCTGCCAAATAAGGGGGGCAAAAGACAGGTTGCGAAAGTTGGTAACTTGACTCCACTTTGCATTATTGGCAAAGAGTATTACCAAAATATTTCCAAACTAATTTTTCGAAAAAGATTTCGGCAGCATTGAACTCTGTTCAACCTCGCTCTCAACCCAAAGTATTAGCATTAGTTAAACTTCTATCGGCCGGTTGCTTTCCGGGCTGAATAAAACCATTCGGAAGGAGGAATAGCGACGCCCCTGCGGTCGCATCTTAAGAGGTCCGAGTCAAATCATGAGCCAGGCTTAATATATTCCAGTCTGTCTTGATGCCCGAGCGCGAAATGCTCTTAAAACTTGCCTTTTCAGGATCTGCAGCACTCAGCACAAGTAGCAAACTGACCACAAGAACGGCACCGAATACAGTGGCAGATCCGATCACGTTCTGACGATCGCGACTTATTTAGACTTTCGGAAATCACTCTTCAAGACTACCTACAGGTGGCTAAACCACTTTCTGGATACCAGGTTGGTTAGCTCTTTAGGATGACGAGCGTATCGCCAACGCTTGATAGAATAAATTCAGGAACCACCATAAATTACATCTGGTGCTCGGAGATTTTTCAATTGCGAAATGATTCAGACACAAATATTGCTGTGCCCATTGCGCAAGATCGACTACAAGGTCTGGAGCAAGAGCTGCTGGCAGCAGAAACAAAATATGGACTGCAAAGTGGCGAAGCGGGCCTTGCGCTGATGGCACTCGTTGAATTTCTTCAAACGCGACCAGGAAACGAAGAACGCATAAAACGTTTGAATGAAAGAATCGACGAGATCTACGAAATCTATAAGGCGGCTTGCGAAGAGTAGCGGCTGTTCCCACCATACACCACAGCAAATTTGACAGGCAAACAGAGGGCACCGCGGCCGGTGACCAGCCTATTTTGCAACAGCCTGATTCAATTCACTTGTTGGTGAAAAATGAATACAGATAGCATTTGAAATACCAACTGCTATCAAGCACGCGAGAACGGCCAGAAAAAATGCAGCTAATAAAAGCTTGATAGACTCCAGGTCAGTACCACTCTGAGATGGCGCGGATGCGATATAAGATTGAGACTTGAGAACAGGTGTCGGTGTTTGTATAGGCATATTGTGTTTACCAGAGATACCGTGGGAAATCAGATGAGTGATCTGGCTGTCGCGGCTTCACCGCAGCACAGCTCAGTTAAGTGACGATGACGAATCTTCCGCATTCCCTCAAATGCGGTCCTAGATTGATGCATTGGATTGACTCGTAGTGCTCTAACCTGCGCAAGCAGACGAGCATTTTTGCTTAGTAAACGGATGGGTGCAACTTCGGGGAAGTGAAGTTGATACGTTTGTCATCAGGGGTGCAGTAAGGATTATACGCTCGCCCGGACCCTTGTCAAGCAAAAAAAGCAATTGAATTAGCCTTCTAAACTGTGCAATTGCGCAAATGTCTGTGCACAGTCAAACATTTAAACTCATCGCGCAATACATTATCCTTTCATACAGCAAGCACGAGCACCAGATATGGTGCAGTCTGAATTTTTGGGGAGTGGAGTGCGGAACATCGTAAGGGTGGTCCGCATTCTATGTTTTTGAGCATTTACAGGACGATTTGCTTTAGAATCAAATTGTTTGCCCTGAGAGGTCACTGCTCTGCGCTCGCTCCGTCTAATCATCCGTTTTACAATGATTTCGTTGGCTTTTACGTTGGCTGGCACAAGCGTAGGAGCCTCGGACTGGGTCGAAGATCCGGTATCGGGCTTCCAATTACCCCAGAGACCAGCAGCACCGAAAAGACTGCCTGGTGAAGAAAACCGACCCTCCCCAGATGTGCCGATGATCGGGGTCACCGATGGTCATCGCCCGCAGACCCCGCATGAGTTGGAAGGCGGCGTATCAAGTACTAAAGTCAGGGAGCGGCAGGGCATACTGGCCAACCCTTACAACGAGCCGCCACCGCCTGCCGGACCTCCTCAAACAGTAACCGTGACACCCAAACTGTACAGCGGCTGGTTGAGTCAGACCCATCCAGACCTGGTTCCCATGAGCAAAGACTCAATTATCGAAGTTAAGGGTCAGTGGGATGATTCAGGTCACGCCCTGCACAATTTCGGGCTGAATTTCACAAAAATCAGTCCGGGTGCGTTAGCTAAAACATCTCTGGCCAATACGAACGTATTAATCGTAGATTGCGCAGGGGAAATTCCACAAGCAACACTGGGAATAATTCGCGAGTTCGTAGCCAACGGCGGCTATCTGATAACAACAGACTGGTCACTGGACAATTGCCTGGCCAGAGCGATTCCAGGCTTCGTAGACTGGAACAGCGCCAACTCTACTTCCGAACTGGTAGATGCCTTGACGAACAACAACCCTGATGCAACCGACAATGGTGATTTGCTACTGAATACGGTGCCACGGTCCTACTGGAAATTGGACAACAAGTGCCAGATGGTCAGAGTCATTAAACCAAACGCCGTTACAGTACTGGTCAAAAGCAAGCGACTTGAGTATCAGGATCCAAACCGAGCTTTTGCACTGAGCAGAAATGGCGGTGTGCGCATCGACAATACGGGAATTCTTGCCTGTACCTTCAGATATGAGAAAGGCCGGGTATTGCATCTGGTCGGGCACTTCGACAACAACACCGACCTCGCCTTCAACAATTCACTTCCAGACCCGGCTCCAAAGATCGGCATCAGCCTGAGACAGGCGATTGCTGCAAATTTCATCGCCGCGGCATTGAAAGCAAATCCTCATCCGCTCTCGAAAGGCAAATAGAATCAGGGCATGCCTGCCCAAAGAGAACTCCCTGGTAGTCCTTGTCTTTACTGAGGAGTCTAGGGAGTCGTCTTTTCTTTCTTTGCGATCTCCGGTCTCTTCACGGCGTCAGCATCGTTCAACGACCAGTCGTTGGGCTTATAAATCACCTTATAGTCAGCCAATTTATCTGTATCAGGAATGTCGTCTTTGACTCTTGCCGGCAAATTTTTTGCCAGGTAAGCAAGAACGATTTGATCATCAGTCGGGGGCGGCACGCGGGTCGATATGCCGGATGCCTTGGCAAAGTCGAGAGGAAACCACTTAAAAATCTGAGAAACCGTTATCGTCTTTTGCTTTGGATCAATTGCTACGTTGTTCTTGTCGCAGAGAAATTTTTCCTTGCACTGAGCGATGTCCGTTTCCCAGGTCGTGGAGACGAATGCGCGTTTCCTGGGAGCGGCGCAGCCTTTCGCTGCCGGCACAACAGCGAAGTGAATTTCAGGGTAGCGAAACGCACGCAGAATATCGTGCTCAATAGCATCAAGCGTGTATGATTTTCCGGCCACCGTAACTTGATACTTCTCCCAGGCGCCGGGAACTTGCCTGAAACTGTCGGTCGGATAGTAAGGATTTTTTCCGGCAATCGGGTAATTGTCCAGGACCAGCTTTACGGTGAAAGCGTTGTACGCATTCATCCACAAAGCTTTCCGCTGGTCGTGCGTCATATCGTCATATTCTTCGGGAGTAATCGCAGCTAATTCCTTCAGATATTTCTCCAGGTTGCCGCGCTTCTTCTGCCACCGCGCATAGTGAATCAAATCGCCGTCGACATATTGCTTGAGTTCGTGAGTCCAGAGTTTATGCTGATTGTCGAACGCAGCATAAGCAGATGGGTCCGAAAGAACAAGCAAGCAGACAGCGCCTAATAAACGTGATTTCATTTCTTTACCGTCAACGTTTTAATCCGTTGTTGCACAGCGCCTACATCATACAGCGGAGCAGAGCAGGTTTCTCCGGCACAGACGAAAGTGGCTGGTTTGGTCAGTTTGGGATACTCGACATCCGTACGAGGCGGCGCGCCCTCAGCCCGGTCTAACCATTCTATCCGCTTGTAATCAGTTGGATACTGCAAGCAGATTTTATGGAGATCTGCAGCAGTCTCATCTCCTTTGCTACCGACAACAACGAGATGCGCAGGCTCGCCGGCCTGCTCCTTATTGGCTAGAAGAATACCGGCAACCAGAACATGGCGAGTGCGAGCCACCTCAGGCGCAGCCAGATATCGCATCGCTTGCGCACAGAGTGCCTTATACGATGCTTTCCCTGTGTACTGATAGAGAAGATTGGCGAAACGAGCCACCATTACATTTTCATCCAGCAATGGCACCGATTGAACTCCACTTGCACCGGCAGAGGTAACAAAGCCTGCGCGCACATCCGGTTTGGGAGAATAATTGAAATGTTTGCTGATGTAATCAGCCGTTTGTTCCGCTCGCTTAAGCCAGGAACGATCGGCTGTAGCCGTATATAGCATCAAACATGCCCGACCCATAGAAACCGAGTCACCCAGATACGGACCAGCGATGTCTTTCTCGTCATGTCTGTAGCCACCATCATTGGTGCCACGGTGAGCAATCACCCATTCAGCTGCCGTACGGGCTTGCTCGAGATATTTCTTGTCGCCTGTGGCCATGTATAAATCACACAAACCAGCGATTGCCCAGCCATTTTCGCGAGCATAAATATGTTTGTCGATCGAAGGTATACCTAGCTTACGCCGCTCTGCATCGTTAAGAGAGAAATACTCACCGCTGTGTTTTCCCTTAACCAGATCGGCATCCTGACTTGTATAGAATGCACCTTCCGGACTGGTGAGAAAGCCCTCTAAATAGCGATGAATATTTTGGGCAGCTTTCAAATAGGCGGGATCGCGCCAGAGCATGTATCCAAGCGCGTAGACGCGCATGTTTTCCGCCTGCATCTGCATGATTTTTTCGAAGTGAGCATGATTCCAGTCACCGTTTGTTGAATACTGGTAGACTCCACCCCAAATCGGATCTATCAATTTCTGCTGTTGATTGAGCGTTTCTCTGGCCCGATGCGCTTCCACCTTATCACCTTCAATAGCTCTGGCAATGGCATATTCAACGCTGTCCCAATCTAAAAACTTCTGCTGAAAACCCCATGCACCTTCTTCTGTGTCATAGCCGTCGGCATGAGCCTTTTCCAGCTCCTTGCGCAGAGCAGGGGTCAACGCGCCTTCTTTTGAAAAGGTAGTGGGTTTATCGATCTTTGTTTTCTGCACATTTGGATGCTTCACAACATCCTTAAGCATCGCCACCATTTCTTTGGGCGGAATAAAACCCTGGCGAATCTCCACTTCTTTTCCCGTTGGATTGAAGACGACGGTAGCAGGCCAGCCATAGTCGCCGTACCGATTAGATAAATCAGGACGCGAATCTTGATCTACTTTGACTGTTAAAAATTTATCGTTCAATAGAGCCCGTACTTCAGGTTGGCTGTAGGTCTTCTCATCCATTACGTGACACCAGTGACACCAGATCGCTTCCAGATCGAGAAGAACGAACTTGTGCTGAGCCTGGGCTTGTTGAAAAATGTCGCCCGACCAATCGCGCCACTGCACGGGCACTGCAGCGGGGACCTTCGCGGACGTCGCTGCGGTGGATTTTGCGGATGTGGCGGCGGACTTTGCGGATGTGGCGGCGGAATTTGAGGACGTCGGCGCGGTTGCTTTCACAAGTGCCTTCGACTGCGATGTAGGCGCCGAACCATTACTGCCGGTCTCAGCGAGAACAGCGGGAGTCAAGGTAAGCCACAAGGAAAAGAAGAGGGGATTCCAATGCCTGCGCCATTCCATCACACACCTCGATACATGTACGAGGTATGGATAATAGCACTACAGTACAGCTCCTTGCCTGCTTGCGACGGTCAGGCGACTGAACTTCTCTCGTGCGAATTGTCGACAGGGCGGGAAAAACCACCATTGCGCCCGAAGCTGAACAGTATCAGACCTGTTTGAGGGTTCGCCGGTTGCTTCTCAGGCTCCGAGAAGGGCGCCTTAAAAGCATCTATAAGGTCTGCGCCGACCTCATTTTGGGAGTTATCGCTTAATCCATGTGTCATCGTAGATTCCTTTTCACACCTGGCTGAAGACTGCACCGCTTCGCCAGAAGTTCCGCAGTTCGACCGCAAAAAAGATTCCAGATATTTAAGGGATTTGCCATTAAGCTTCCTCATTCTGCTGGGTTTCAGGAGTTACTGAATCGACAAATCTTTGTAAGATAGCGGGGCCGTTTTGGCATCGAAATTGGCGTTATGGAGACCATGAATGCTCGTAAAAGACGCGGAGAAGCTAGCCTGGCAGCTTCTTAAGGAACATAAGCTCAAAGATTGGACTTATCAAACCAACACGAGAAAACGCACACTGGGGTTGTGTTTTTCCCAATACAAGCGGATCGAGCTCTCGATATACTTCATCGAACACAACTCACCAGCTGTAGTTCGAGAAACTCTGCTGCATGAAATTGCCCACGCCCTTGTCGGCTCAGACCAGGGACACAACGCAGTCTGGATGGAGATGGCCGAGAAACTGGGCGTCACACCGCGCCGTAAAAGCGCAGCTGCCGTCATGCCTCCAGGTCCATGGCAGGCGACCTGCAGAGGTTGCAATAGACTCTTTTCGAAGCATCGGAAACCGAAGTATATATCCGGAAACAGCTGTGCTATGTGCGGTCCCAAGATTGGCAGATTATTCTATGTGCGCATCGAGTCGGATAGCGCCGTGCCAAAAGGCGCAGCCGCCATGCAACGACAAACGAACACAAAATAGATCGGCAAAGCAAATTTGTGGAAATGCAGCCATATATGGTGGCATTGATCCTGCTCGTTCAAAAACAGCTGCCTGTCTGCCTTTTAGCAAGCAGGAAATTTACTGTTGAGCCAAAACCAGGAAATATTCAGGCTTTCAATCGCCGTTCCTCTTGACTTCCTACCGCCGACAGTACTAAACTGGTACGTAAGCATGCAAATCAGCTCATAGAAAGGATTTATGGGTTAACCGGGTTTGATGCTTCAAGGTGATACGACATGAAAAATCTGGAGCTACTCGCAATCGTCCTCCTCGTTATTGGAGGTATCAACTGGGGCTTAGTAGGCGCATTTAACTACAATGTAGTTACTTCTCTGCTGGGCGATGGAAGCACCATGACACGCGCAGTCTACGCTCTTGTCGGTCTCTGTGCGCTTTACGAAGCGTTCAAGATGATGAAGAGCAAAGCCGCGTAGGAAACCAAAAACAACCGCAACTTAGCAAGTTTGCGGTTCTAGCTGAAGAAAAAAACAACTGCATAACAGTACAACCGAACGTAGCGGGCTTAAATCGTTGGGCGGTGGAAACTCGCCCACAGATATGACCGTTAAGGTGGCTGCACAATGGGTCTGCGTTGCTCTCTGAGAGCTTTTAACGCCGGAATGCAGGCTGTACCCTCAGGCTGTCTTTCGCTCGTCCGACAGTCTCTCGACCGCCTGCTCGATATATCTGATCGGAGCCCATTCATCGGCGGAGTGCCGCGTGCACTCTAGCGACTCGCGTATCAAGCGCGCGTTTTCGGGCATCTCATTGCGCTCATAATAAGTCGCAAGCCAGATCAGTTCTTTGACAGATTTAGAAATTTCAGACATTTGTCGTTCCCGCCTAATATTGCCCCGTCCTCAGACGGGCGCCCACAAATGATTTGTTCCACTGCCGATGCAATTTAACTCTCGCTGCAAGCTTAAGATTCCCATAATCAGACAGATAGAAGCACTCACCCTGTTCTGGGTATGTAGTGAACGTGGTTACTCGGGTGCAATTGAATGTACCGAACCAAAACAGAAACCAAACTAGTCTGGTGGCCGACACCGCAAGATTACAACGAAGCTGTTCAGGTTCCAAAACTCAGCCTGCAAGATCCCGAGTTGCGAGAAGGTCTTCCATACACAAATGCGCTTGATCTGCCACGTTCAATAACTGGCTCATTCGCCTCCGTTTACAGAATGCATTGCCGGCACAAAGATTTTGCTCTGCGTCTGTTTTTGAGTAACATCCACGATCAACAAGAGCGTTACGCTCTAATTTCTGACTTCGTTCAGCACGACGATCTTCCTTACACTGTCACCTTCGACTTTCTCAAACAAGGCATAAAAATACACGGAGACTGGCTTCCAGCCCTGAAAATGGACTGGTTGGAAGGCGACCAACTGGACGATTACATTGTTCAGCACCTCGGAGATCCGGTGAGACTGGGGGTGCTGCTCGAAAAATTTGTCAGGATGATGCAAGACCTGCAGCGTGCTGGTATCGCTCATGGTGACCTTCAACACGGCAACATTTTAGTGTGCCGGGACGAACTACGTCTGGTTGATTACGACGGAATGTTTGTACCGTCAATGGAAGGCTACAGCGCCGGGGAATTAGGACATCGAAACTACCAGCATCCGGCTAGAGCAGCACACCATTTCGGACCCTATCTGGACAATTTTTCTGCCTGGATTATTTATGCTTCCATTAGAGCCCTGCAAATCGATTCAAGGTTGATGCATCAACTGGGCGGCGGCGATGACTGTTTGCTCTTTCGCCAGTCTGACTTCCTTGACCCAATTCACTCACCTGCATTTGCTGCGCTGGAGCGCCACCCTGATGTTCGATTGAACGAACTGAGCAAATTCATTCGAGCACAGCTAAAGGCCGACCTCCCGCACATTCCTTTCTTGGGCGCCACAGTACCGGCAGCCGCTGATCACGAATTGCACCCGATTGCAGAAACTGCACCTGTAATAAAAAACGGCGCCAGAATTGTAAGAGGAAATTTGCCGGATTGGCTGCAAGACGACAATGCAGAAGTGCTCGCCAAGTCAGGCGCTTCAGCGGAAAAAGTAAAAACGACCACAACGCGATCTGGACCAGGACTGCCTCCTGTCAGTCCTCTCTATGCGCCGATACCCGGTCCCCAAAAGGCAGTGCCGCAATCATGGACAGTGCCAACGAAACCAGCACAGCAGGCTGTCTGGCTCAAGCCCGGAATGGCGGCATCAATGACGAACAACAACAACAACAACAACAACAACAACAACAA
>RXJR01000012.1 GCA_003963305.1 Candidatus Melainabacteria bacterium
AACCACTGCACGATGCTCAACCACTGCACGATGCTCAACCACTGCACGATGCTCAACCACTGCACGATGCTCAACCACTGCACGATGCTCAACCACAACACGATGCGCAACCACAACAAAACGTTGAGCCGAAGCCCTAGAGTTGATACGCCTTATTGAACGTGTTGATTTTCCAGCATTCCAAGGTTCATGCGCTGTTGAATCGAATAAGCAATACGGTCGGCAACCGGTCCATACTCTTTGATCAGAATGTTCGGGCAGATTCCCAGTATCAGAATCATTGCGCACATTGACCACGCCAGAGCTTGTTCCAGACGTGTAGCATCGCTGAGATGACCAGCCCACTTCGGCTGTTCCGGACCATAGAAGAGTCTCTTCAATAGCCAGAGCATATAGCCGGCAGTGAGGATTACACCAGTTGCTGCAAGCCAGATCCACAGCCTTGTAACTTCTGCTTCGGGACTTGCTTGCGCAATCCACGAAGTGTAAGAACCGTAGAACACAGCTACTTCGCCAACGAATCCTGACAAGCCTGGCAAGCCAAGGTTAGCCATCGCGCAGAACATCCAGAAGTAGAACACCATCGGCATCTGCTTGGCCAGACCGCCACCAATTTCTGGAAGCAGTCGAGTGTGTGTTCGTTCGTAAACGACACCGACGAGGAAGAAGAGTGCAGCCGAGACGATACCGTGGCTGAGCATCTGGAAGATCGCTCCATTGATACCGGCGGCAGAGAGGCAGCCGATGCCGAGCAGGCAGAAGCCCATATGGCTGACGCTAGAGAAAGCGATGATGCGCTTCATATCCTGCTGTACGAGACATGCCATTGCGCCCCAGACGATGTTGAACGCGCCGAGTGCCATGACCATCCAGCCATATTTGATCAGTACGAGCGGGAAGAATCCCATGCAGATGCGGATCAGACCGTATCCGCCCATCTTGAGAAGCAGTCCAGCCAGAATCATTGATATCGGAGTTGGTGCTTCGACGTGCGCATCAGGCAACCATGTGTGGAATGGGAAAGATGGCAGCTTGATGATGAATGCCAGGAAGAATCCGAGGAACGCGATTACTTGCACGTGCGGTGCCAAAGTCGGAGCCAGACGAGTCAACTCGATGATGTTGAACGTGGCGCTTCCTGGACCTTCTGCAGCTAGCTGGAAGTAGAGATACAACAGCGCAGCCAGCATGAGAACGCCACCAAAGAAGGTGTACAAGAGAAACTTCATGGCTGCGTAACTGCGTCTTGGACCGCCCCAGATGGCGATCAAGAAGTACATGGGCACCAGTTCGAATTCGTAGAAGATGAAGAATTGCAGCAGGTTGAGTGAACAGAAAACTCCCATCAGCGAGAAGGCGAGCAGCATCAGGAAGCTGTAGTACAACTTCGAGCGTGTCTCGCCGAGCTTGGCGCTCGCGTAGACGGAGAGCAGGGTCACAACAGCGGTCAATACACACAGACAGAGGCTCATGCCGTCCACACCGACGTAGTACTCAAGTGGGAACGGTGTTGAAATCCAGTGCGCTTTCGACTCGAATTGCAGCGCTACCTGGTTCGGATTGAACTGGAAAGCCATCATGCCGGCAGCGATACACATCACTATCGACGTGATTCGCGCCACTGTTTTGGCAGCTGTTTCGCTCGACAACATGATGATGAATGCGCCTGCTAGCGGCAGGAAGAGCAAGATGTTTAGTAAGTTTGGTGCTTGTGTCATGATCCTGGCAACGTCAGTGCTAACCGGCATCAAGTATATCGGGGCCGGCGCAGCCTCTCTACACTAAATAGTTTGATGAAGTTTGAAAGCCGACAGCTCCAACTCAGCTTTGGCCGCTAATTTAGGCGCTGGCGCACGTCTTTTCTGTTGATAACCATATTGAAGAATTATTGAATCGAAGAATCTTTTCACACCGGTGCAACCTTCCTTTATCTAGCGTCTTCGCGCATGTATATTGTGTAACGTTTAAGTAGTGTGAGTCGACTTACCACTTTGAATTTGGAGTACCAGGTTTGTTTTCGCAAGAAGTTCTGCGGTCTTTCCTTAGTAACGCCGGTTGGATTGTCCTGGCGCCGTTCCTCGTCGGGCTGACAATCATCCTCTTCGCGAGGCGCTCAAAGCCGTTGTCAATGTGCCTTTCGCTGGGTGCAGTCATATACGGTTTCGCGCATTCGCTGCTCATTTTTTATGCGTTAAACCAACCAGGTGTTACGGGTGGTGTCGTCCTTGACATGCCGTATTTCGTTTCTGCATCGCTCAATCTCCATGTTGGTGTTCTGGTTGACAACCTCGCGGCGATGATGCTGATTGTCGTGACATGCGTGAGCTTGCTGGTGCAGATATATACGCATGGATATATGCGTGAAGATCCTGGCTACTCTCGCTTCTATTCCTATCTATCTTTGTTCACCGGTTCGATGCTCGGGTTGGTAATTTCTACCAATCTCTTCCAGATGTTCTTCTTCTGGGAGCTTGTAGGTGTTTGCAGTTACTTGCTGATCGGTTTCTGGTGGTACAAGGATTCGGCAGCCGCTGCCTGCGTCAAGGCTTTTGTCATTAATCGCGTTGGCGATTTCGGATTCCTTCTTGGAATTTTGATGTTGCTTGCCATTACTTCCGGTTATCAGCAAGGTCAACCAACCAACCTATGGGGTTCGACACCACTACTCTCTTTCTACGGCGCCGGCGGTGGTCCTGACCTGGCTGCGGTGATCAGACGTGCATACGACATCGGTGCCGTTACCTACTGGGGCGTCAACGGTCTGTTTGTAATGGCGTGTTTGATGTTCATGGGACCGATGGCCAAGTCTGCTCAATTCCCGCTGCATACCTGGCTTCCTGATGCTATGGAAGGTCCTACGCCGATTTCCGCACTGATCCACGCTGCCACCATGGTTGCTGCCGGTGTCTATTTGGTCGCGCGCGCTTACCCGATCTGGGTGGCACCACCTGAGGTTCACGGACAACCCGCACTCTTTGTAGTTGCAGCCACAGGCTGTCTCACCTCATTTATGGCCGCCACCATTGCCATGAGCCAGTTCGATATCAAGCGAACTCTGGCCTGGTCAACGGTATCTCAGCTTGGATACATGTTCGTCGGGCTGGGCGCTGGTGCGTTCACCGGCGGATTGTTCCACTTGTTCAACCACGCCTTCTTCAAAGCCATGCTCTTCTTATGCAGCGGCGCCGTCATCCACGGACTGCACGGTGAGCAAGATATGCGCAACATGGGCGGACTGAAGAAAGATATGAAGGGCACTGCCATGTGCTTCCTCATTGGTTGTATCGCTATCTCAGGATTCCCGCCATTCAGCGGCTTTTTCTCAAAAGACGAAATCATCGCATCGGCGTGGAACTTCAACCACTTCATCGGCGGCATGATGATTCTCACCGCTGGCTTGACCTCGTTCTACATGTTCCGCGCTTATTTCATGACCTTCTCGGGCTCATATCGCGGCGGCGACGTCAAACCGCACAATTCGGGACCAGCGATGGTTTATCCATTGATTGCTCTGTCCTTGCCATCAATGCTTTCCGGATTCCTCGGCGCTAACTTGAATTCCTTCGCCAGCATCAACTGGAGTGGGGAAGAAGGCGGCGTCTTTGCCAATCCGTTCGGCAGCTTCGTGTATTACTTGCATCCGCACTTTGAAGGTATCAACGGGCTGATTATGCTTGTTTCAATTGCCTTTGCTACAGCAGGATGGTTCGTTGCATTCGTCATGTACAGAGAAGGTAAGCTGAATTGGAATACCTCCATTGCAAACAGCAAGTCACCGTTGGTTGGCGGAGCTTATCGCTTCTCGTTCAACAAGTGGTACTTCGACGAAGTCTACACAGCCTTCTATCAAGCCGTTCTTAACATGTATAAGGCAGTGTGGAATTTCATCGACATGATGATCGTCGACAACATAGTCAACGGCACCAGCCTGGTGACAGCCGCTCTCGGTCAGTTTTTGAAATATTCGCAGACTGGACGCGGTCAGTCTTACGCGCTCGTCATCTTTGGATGGGTGGCGATATTGACTGTGGCTGCATATTTTATAAAACCGTAATTGTTGAGGATTGATCCGATATGTCTGACGAACCTAAACACGACGATAAGGCGGAAGCCAAAACCGACGAGCACACGCACTCACACGGCGACGCTCAGGCGCAGGGTGACAGCCATGGACATGACGACAGCCACGGTCACGGAGACAGTCATGGGCACGGCGACAGCCACGGGCACGGTCATGATGACCATGCTGTGCCGGCCGACGCCATACCAGAGAACAGCGCCTACGACTCGGTTCTGTCAATGTTGGCACTGCTAGTCGGCGCCGCTCTTATTGGATTAATTGTTTACTGGTGTAGCTTAAAACCCGCTGTTGTTGCCGAGGGAGAAGCAGGCGCGGAACACGGCGCACAGCACGCGGTTGAGCATGTGACCGAGCCGGCAACTGCTCCAAATTCAGCTCCGGCCGAGTCTCACTAGCTCTCAATCTGGCGTTACGTCAAGAGATTCACTTGCCATCCGTATGCTATCTTATTACGCTGGGAGTTCAGATTTGCACGCCCATAGCGACGCCGCTGTAGCAGGCGGCTGGATCAGTTGTAGTCAGCGAATTCACGGATTCGACTTAACTGCAATTCATTTATTCGGCAACGAGTAGACACGCTAAAAGAAAGTCCTGACATAAATTTGGTGAGGAGATCAAATGCAGGAAGTCACAATCGGAATCGCAGGAGCTGCCGGAGACGGTCTGGACAAGTCCGGCGACACCCTTGCAAAAACATGCGGCAGACTCGGTCTTCATGTGTATGCATACAACAGTTATCAATCAATCATTCGCGGCGGACACATCTGGCTGCGAGTTCGCATTGGTTCAGACAAGGTCTATTCACACGGCGATCATTTGAACGCTGTGATTGCTCTCAATCAAGATTCAATCGAGCGTCACGCTCCAGAAATTGAAGAAGGTGGAGTGCTCGTTTTCAATTCGGACAAGTTCAAGTGCGATCCTTCGCTGGTTAACAAAGGCGTGCAAGTTTTGCCACTGCCGATGAAGGAAATCACCGCCGAAGTCGAGAAAGAACACGGCGCATTGCAGCCAATCATGCAAAACACGGTTGCTGTCGGCGCGATTCTCTATCTCGCTAATCTCGGTCTTGAAGAAGCATCAGGCGTTATGTCCGATACTTTCAGCCACAAAGGTCAGAAGGTTATCGACCTCAACGTCAGCTTGTTGAAGGTTGGATACGAATACGCCAAGAAGAACGCCAAAACATTCACCTCTGAGTGGAAGTTCTCGAAGAGACGTCGTCCGTTCATCACAGGCAACGAAGCAATTGCTTTCGGTGCGACAGTAGCAGGATGCAAATTCTACTCTGCATATCCGATGACACCAGCGTCAACCATTCTTCACTGGATGGTCAACCATGCCAAGCAAACCGGTGTTTGCATCAAGCAGGGCGAAGACGAAATCGCAGTAATCAACATGGCAATCGGAGCCGGTATCGCTGGCGCTCGTTCCATGTGCGCAACTGCAGGTGGTGGCTTTGCATTGATGACAGAAGCAATCGGAATGGCCGGCATCATGGAAGTGCCGGTCGTTTGCGTTGAAGTGCAGCGTGGCGGACCGTCAACCGGTCTTCCGACTAAGACTGAGCAAGCAGACTTGTATCAGTGCCTGGGCGCTTCGCAGGGCGAGTTCCCTCGTATCATCGTTCATCCATACGATGTCGCCGACGCCTATCAGACAACAATCGACGTATTCAACTACGCCGACAAATATCAGCTGCCAGTCATCATCATGTCTGACTTGCTCTTGTCGGAACACCCCGAAACCGTCGACCCAGACAAGTTCACGCATGATCCTAAGATCGACCGCGGCGAAATCGTCAAAGAGTGGAATCCTGAAGAGAACGGCAAGTTCAAGCGCTTCAAGTTCACTCAATCGGGCATCTCACCACGTGCATTGCCTGGTACCCCGAACACCGTGTTCGTCAACGCATCAGACGATCACGACGAAGAAAGCATCCTGATTTCAGACATGTTCACTTCACCACCTGTACGCCGCATGATCATGCAGAAGCGTATGCGTAAGATGGAAAACCTGCTCAAGGAAATTCCAGCACCGCAACTCGGTGGCGAAAAAGACGCTGATGTCACGCTGGTTTGCTGGGGCTCCACATACGGTGCCGTCAGAGAAGCCGCTGAGCTTCTCACTGCTCAGGGAATTAAAACTAACTACCTGTGCATCAAGTGGATCGTTCCGTTCCACGCCAAAGAAGTTAGTGAGATTCTCAGCAATGCGAAGAAGAAGATTTCTGTTGAAGTCAACTTCACCAGCATGATGTCCAAGTACATCAAGGGCGAGACCGGCATCAGCATGGATCACCACATAAACAAATATGATGGTGAGCCAATGGAGCCACACATGATCGTCAATGGTGTCAAAGAATATATCGCCAAGAAACAGATTAACCTCGAGTTGAGCGAGCTGGAAGCGAAAGAAATCGCTTATCACTACTTGCGCACTCACTATGCTGAAAAGCTCCGTCCGACCAGCGTCACTCGTGAATCAGCCAATGGTCACGGTGAACCGGTTTACAACGTTGAGCTCTCTGAGCGCGCCACCGGTAATAAAGGTGGAACGATCAGAATCGGCACAATGACCGGCGCGACGTATTCGTTCGAAAAGCATGACTAGTCGTTGCAATCGCAAAATTTTAAGAGGATAAAAGATGGCAACTGTTATTGAACTCCCATTAGATACATACAAAGGACCAGTCGATCCAGACTGGTGTCCAGGTTGCGGCGACTTCGGCGTCTTGCGTTCAGTGCAAACAGCGGCTGGCCGACTCGGCATCAAGCCAGAGAATCTGTTGATTGTCTCTGGTATTGGTTGCTCGTCGAACTTGCCCGGTTTCATTCACGCTTACGGCGTACACAGCTTGCACGGTCGCTCTGTGCCTGTAGCAACTGGTGCTCACCTGGCGAACACCGATTTGAAGGTAGTCATCACTGGTGGTGACGGAGACGGATACGGTATCGGCGTCGGTCACTTGATTCACGCGATGCGCAGAAACCTCGACGTTACTTACGTTGTGATGGATAACCAGATCTACGGCTTGACCACTGGTCAGACCTCACCGACAACCGGTATCGGCATGAAGACCAAGTCGACACCGAACGGCAACTTTGAATCACCGTTGAACCCGCTCGCTCTAGCCATTACTTCAGGCGCAACATTCGTTGCTCGTGGATTCTCTGGTGAAGCGAAGCAGTTGGCTGAATTGATTCAAGCCGGTATGGCGCACAGAGGCTTCTCGTTAATCGACGTGTTCAGCCCCTGCGTAACATACAACAAGGTCAACACTTATCCGTTCTTCAAAGAGCGCGTGTATAAGCTGGAAGACGAGAATTGGGAAACCGGCGATTTCCACAAGTCGCTTGCAAAAGCGTTCGAGTGGGGCGACAGAATTCCTCTGGGCGTCTTCTACAAGAGCGAGCAACCAATTTACGAAGACAGCGAACCGGCCTTCAAGAATGGACCGCTCACCAAGCAGTCTCTCGGTTTGGACAAGAAAGTCTTCGATGAATTGATCGAAGAGATGATCTAATTCCTGGAACGCATGGAACGCACTCGTCCCGAGTGCATCTAAAAATCACTGAAAAGCCCTCGATTATTCGGGGGCTTTTCACTTCGTGCTCCAACAGAATTGTTGAGCGAACATGACTTCGGTGTTCCCCCTTAAGGAACGCAGTGACCGGCTCATGATGTGGCGCAGCGTTGAAGTCGCGATCTAGTCCCGCTCAGACTGTAGGGACTCGTTGTAGTCCTGTTGTAGTCCTGATGTAGTCCCGATGGAGTCCCGATGGAGTCCCCGCTCAGAATGTAGCGTCTGCGTTGAAGTTGAGTTGTAACCCCGCCGTCACGGGGCGTGTCGTCAGATTCTTCAATTTCAGCGCATCGAAATTCTTCTTTCCATTTGGAAATAGTTTGACTTTCTTGTCATTAAATTCGAGGTGCAGTGGTTTGATTTTTTGAATGCTTTTCACGACCGCATTTCGTTCGGCCTTCTCCAGCAGTCCATCATTGACCTGCGACCAATCGAGATCAATATCATCAGGCAGTGGCAGATCTACCGAAGCGCTGTAGTCTAACTCGCTGTTGCTCAACGAATTGTTGGCGAGAATTTTGTAATTCACTACTCCCGTGCCTACTAGACGCGCAGAAGCTGACCATGGGCGTTTCTCCCATTTGGCTGGACCCTTTATGACTGAGAGAATTCCGCCTTTTTCGATTGTGCCTTTGGCGTCGGCATCACCGCTGGCTGTGAATTTCGCTACACCCGGTGAAGTCATCTCGATTTTATCGAGTCTTGGATCATGCAAGGTGATGTCACTGACAACGGCGTTCCTGTATCGCCATTTCCGTTCGGCAAGCATTGTTTTATTGACCGGAAAGACCTTGTCGTCTGGCAGGTGTTCTTCGATTTGATCTTTGAGCGCTGCTGTCGGAATAACCACGCTGCAATTTCTGAGTTGAGCTCTGGAACTGCCGTTCTTAGATTCGACACTGAGCCCATTGACGGTCACGTCAGTTTTGTTTGACCCAAAAAGATTCGAGTTGGCAACAGAGAAATTTATTTTGCCGTCGAGATCGACACCTTTGTCTATTTTCAAAATCATGTTGCCAGTTAAATTCGACAGACCGAGTTTCATTGCGTTGCTGGAGAGTTTCGCCTGCCCTAGTTTAAGCGTCATTGGCAGAGTGCAAGTGATTCCTTCCTGATCCTTCACAAGGTCCATCGACATGCCCTTGGTGATGGAAAGTGTTGAGCCGCCAGATGTGTCGAGAGTGAATCCGTGATCGTCACTTCCCCAGCTTATCTGCCTCAGTTTGGCATTGCCGTTAGCTAGTGAAAGCTGCAAGTCACCGAACTTCGTAATTGATATTGGACCCACCAGTGCATCTGCGAGTTTGACGTTGACGTCCTCAGTCTGGCGGTGCATCGTGATATCTGCGTTAGCAGCCGGAACAAGATTTGGAGTGTTGAAATTAGTTTCCATCAACCCCTCCTCCTTCCTGTCTATGTCGAGCTTGGCGGGCACAGAGCTCGGGAAATTGGCAAGTAAGTTCAACTTCGTATTGAGAATGTGCAAGATTGTCTTTTGCAAGACCATGTCTGACGAAAAGTGGATGGCCGGCTTGTCTGTACCTTCCGTTTTCTGCCAAACGAAGCGCTTTTCGTTTAACAGCACCACTTCAGCGTGTGCGTTTGATTTCTTTTCTCGTCCGAAACGATAGATGCAGTCGGTAAGGCGAATTGGTTTTTGCTGACCTGGCGCCGTTAGCGTCACAACGCCGTTTTGACGTTTGGCGTTGAAGTTTATGAGCATCGACCCGCCGTTAAAATCCAGGTCGATTTTGGTGCCTCTGTAGGTGTTTTGATCGGCAAAATTTACGTCAACGATGCACTGACCGGTGTAGTTGAAATCAGAGTCGACAATCAGGTCTTTAAATGTCAGTCGTGAGTTTTTGCCGATGTGAACGTGTTGCTTGCCGAGCTCCATAGTTGAGTTGGGGCGCATCTCCAACGATGACTTATTGATTGTCAATTCTGCAAACGCTTTCTTCCAGTCTCCGCCTCCTTCCGCCGCTACATCTTGATGTTCCAGAACATTGAAGATAAATATGCCGATCGTGCGAACGATGTCGACGTCACCGGTGACGGTGCCTTTCTTGAGAATCAATTTTTCAGGCGCAGGAATTCCATTTACAGAAATAGGTTGAGATGTGGTTAGTTCACCAGTAGCACCTTTGGTGCTGATTATGTTGGGATCATCAATGGGCAGTGTCAGTTTGAGAGTAAAAGTGGTATCAGGGGCGAATTTCATGGTTTTGTCGCGCACCATGAAAGAACCGCCTTTGAATTTCCCCGATGCTTCCAGATCGAATCGATCGGTTATGGCGGTGATTCGGCGCACAACCGGATCTTCCACTTTTATTCGAACATCGGCTTTGACAGTTTGTTTTTGAGGTTTGATTTCTGCGCAGCCGTGAACAAGCAGCATGGACGCAATCAGTGTGACAATCTGACGAAATATGTGGGTGTTATGCACCGGAGGTTCTCTATGACGGCGGTCTTACTGGCTGACTGCAGTCAATTCGGTACGCTTTTCAAGAGACGTGGGCGTAACCGGTTTAGCTGTGTTTGCCGTGAGAACAATAACAAAATCTGACGCGGCGTGCTCGTCTAAATTCACAACAACCGGAAATGACGCGAGCCCGGGCGATGACTCTAACAATTTCTTGGTCAACAGATCGTCCGCCTTGTAGCTGTTCTGCACGATTTGCTCGTGTTGGCAGTCGCCTACATCAGCCCGTAAGACGTATTTTATTTTGTAACCGGCAAGACCAAGTTGCTTTTCGTAAGCCCGGGCTGTTTTTTCGAAGCCTCTAGGGTATTTGATCGTAACTGTCGTCGGTTCCGCATTTGTTGAGGCATCAGGCATGGTGGCAGCATAAGCGCTGTTCGACGGAACGGACGGCGCGGCGGCAGTATCTGAGTCAGGCGTCATCGGATTGCCCGCCAACCGGTTCAATACGACTGCTGAACCTTCATAATCGGGCAGCCAGTAGCTGCCGCCGTGAATGCAGGTCGCGTGTCCGGGCAGCGTCGCTGAAGCGATTTGATTCGGTTTGATATCTTTGCCGAATGAGGCGATTTTTGCCATCTCTTCTGCAGACAAATCCGTCACAACATATTGGTTCGCTAGCTTGAAGAGCTCGGGCAGTTTCAAGAGCACCGACGGTTCCTTAAATTTGTTGGCAAGAGCCCGCAAGAACCATTGCTGCCGCTCGGTTCGACCTATGTCTCCTCTAGGGTCATGCCGAAATCGCACGTATTCTTCGGCCTGGACCGGGGTTAGCCTGTGGACGCCTGGCTCGAGAGCAACATGCAGCCCGCCGGCCCAGTCGTTGTAATGCATGGGGCGCTCGACGACCACTTCTATCGGCCCAAGCACCTCAAATACTTTCTTCAGACCCTGTACATCAATGACCATGTAATGGTCGATTGGTATGTTGAAGTTCTCTTCTACAGTTTCGACTGATAACTTGGGTCCACCCAGCGCGTGTGCGGCGTTAATTTTGTCGACCCCGTGATCGCCAGCTAGCTTCAGCCGGCTATCTCTCGGAATGGAGATCATGCCGACCTTCTGGCTTTCAGGATCGAGGCTGACCAGAATCATCGTGTCAGAGCGTGTTCCGGTGAAACGTTGAGTTCCGCGCCCATTGGAGTCGACTCCCATGAGCAGAACGTTCATGCGCTTTGACAGGGTTGGAATGACCGAAAGATGCTGAGCCGTCGATTGAATATCCTTGCCGACCTGTTCGATCTGCTGGACTGTGCTGCGCTGCTGAACGACTGTCCTGACTGGTGCGGGGTACATGCTCTGCACATACCTGTTGCCGACCAGTCCCAGGCAGACGCCGATCGCGGTGGCGAGCAAAATTTGGCCGGAGGTGACCGGCCCGCCTGAAGATGAGCGATTGTCAGAAGACTTCACTGGATGTCGACTACTGAAACGATTGCCTAATGGTAACGCCTGACAAGTTGGCTATACCACGCCAGGAATAACTTTTCCCAAGACTTTACCCAGTCTTATCAGAGGTTTTAAGGTGCAAGGTGATGACGCGGTTCGGGAGAATTTAATGGTTGACCGGTTTTGCTGTTGTCATGAGCGCCCCGGGCTTCGTCTGAAAAGTCCGCAAATCGGGTTGGGTGTTGAGCAGCCGTTCTTGCTACAATCGGCTTACTGATTCATACACGGATAACGCATCGGACCGTTAATCGGATTTATCCTTTCTCGAGTGGATATGACAGCTGTGAGCTCTGTGGAACCGCATAAAGTACATGGACCGAGTGGGTTCTTAGAATTGCACGGACACATGTTGGTGGTCGACTACGGGCAGGTTTACATGGATGGAAACCCGGTCGGCTACTTGTTTGAAGACGGCTATTTGAATCAAGCGAAAATTACCAAACCAATTGAAGAGATTCATGGCTGCGTTTTTCGGGGCATCGACGCAAACGGAATCGCTCTTGAACTCCCGACCGCGAATAACGGACCGACCGGCAAGTTGACATACAACGGTGTCACCCTCAACGTCACCAACGGGCGTATCGGCACTCCTGATCACCGTCTTGTCGGTGAAATGGATGACGACGGCACCATTTATATTCGCGACACAGTCAACAAAGTGGCGCGCGTTAAGTTGGATGAAAACAGTCAGCTGACCACGATTTTCGAAGGACACAAAAGTGATGGTGAGCCGTTCAAGCATGAATTTGTGCGACCACTATATCGCAAAGACAAGTCTTACAGCGACAACGAAATCATTCGTTATTTTGCTGATTTCGATAAGCTGAAAACAGCGCAGAAAAAGTATGTATGCGAAAGTATGAATATCTGGGCTGCGTCCGGTGTGCTGCAGGTGGTGCGAAAAAGTGAAGGCAATTGCATGCTGGGCAATGTGAAACATGGTGCTGCCGGGGTGACGGGGGTGCGCACAGGTTACGTCACTCTTGACCGGGAAGAATTCGAAAAGGAAATTACGCTCTTTGCGAAGTTTGGCTCATCGGCAGTCGTTTCCACCAGGTTTAAGCCATATCTCGAAGTGCGTATCAATCTCGTTGTCGCTCATGAATTTGGCCACCAGCTCGAATTTTGCTTGTCTCAAGCAACCCAAAATCGGATTCGTGATTTGTATGAGGCGCGTGTTCGTTTGTGTGATAGCAAGCATCCGCTCCCTCCTGAGTACGAAGGCATGTCTGAACTACTGACACCACAGCAGGTGCCGGAACGTTTGTTCATTTCCGGTTATGCGCGCTCCAGCAAGCATGAATATTGGGCTGAGTGTGTGGCTGCGTTTTCTGTCAAAGACAGTCGCGACTATTTGAAAAAGCTAGACCCCGAGATCTACGAGATCCTGCGAGAAGTTATTACTAAGCCTGAAAACGTGATGAGAAGAGTGTTCTACGACAACGTTCTGGAACTGCAATCTAGCTTGCGCGTTGGCGGCGAACTAACTGCCAATCTGATTAATTAGTATGGCTAATGAATTGATGAAATTGGGCCTGGTGTCGCTTTTGCTGTCATCATATTGCACCCCGTTGCTCTCTTTGGCTGCCGGATCCCCTGCACTGCAGGCTATCGATCCATCACAAGCCAAGACTGATAAAGCACCTGCTGCAGCAGCGCCGCCACCAAGCCCGAACCCTCTCGGACGTGTCAATGGAACGCCTGTCTCGGGAAATCGTCAGCCTCCGGGTGTTCCTCAGGCACCATATCCGGTGCAGCCTGGTTATCCATACCCTTATCCTCCGGCTGGATATCAGTATCCGCCAGGGTATTATCCTCCGCCCGGTTACGCGTATCCGCCACAGGGATATCCAGCCGGGTATCCGCCGCAAGGTTATCCCCCTGTCTATCAGCAGCCTTACGGTCAGTCGGCTTACCCACCGCAGGGCTATGCCCCTCCGGCTTATCCGCAAACTGGTTATCCACCACAGGGCTATGCCCCTCCAGCTTATCCGCCGGCTCAACAGGGATACCCTGCACAGCCCGGATACCCTGCACAGCCCGGATATCCTGCACAGCCAGGATTCCCAGCTCAGCAAAGCGCCTATCCGCCATCCGGATATCCGCAAGCAACGTATCCACCCGCCGGTTCGTACCCGCCTCAAACGTATCCGCCTGCAAATGGTGCATATCCACCGGTCGGTGGAGGTCAACCCGCTGCGGGACAGCCTTCTTACAGTCAGCCGACAGCTCCCACGGTGAGTCGATCGCCATCCGGGTATCCCAGTGAAAACATGATTCCCGACTACAATAACCGAGCACTACCGGCGGTGCCGCCGCGACCGCCTGGATCACCTGCTTTGCCACCGGGTGGTCAGGGTTGGGCAACGAATGTTCCGGTTCCGACGCCTGCAAACAGCGACGAAGACAGAGTGATGCGGCTCGAGCAAACCGCGTTTGGATCGACCTATCCTGAGCACGAGGTTGAAGATCGCGTTGACCACCTTGAGAAGGAAGTTCTGGGCGGAAAATCTGATGGTTCGATGTCAGATCGTATCGCCAAACTGGAAGCCAAATTAGGCGGGGCGGGTGCGTTCGGACATACGAATACGCCGGGAGCGAGCACGCCTTCATCCAGCCTGCCTGCCTCGGGTCTTCCTTCATCGAGTCTTCCGGCGTCGGGACGTCCGTCATTACCTGTGTCTGGAACGCCTCTATCGAGCATGCCACCTTCCACTGTGCCTTCATCGGCGCCAACTCTGTCTGATGTCGGCCCTGCTGATGCCGACCATGCCTCTGGTGACCGCGGAAGTCAATCGCAGGTGCCCTTCCCGGCTGCACAGGACGAGCAACAACCGCTAGCGGCGGTGGCTCAATCTCTGACC
Organism: Candidatus Melainabacteria bacterium; assembly: GCA_003963305.1. NCBI lineage: Bacteria > Bacillati > Candidatus Melainabacteria > Candidatus Melainabacteria bacterium. The sequence goes on from RXJR01000012.1 coordinate 14,463, forward strand.
GGTCCGACTCCTGGTCAGGGTCTCTCGGCTGTGCCGCCCCAGAATCAGCCGTCCCAGAGCAAGCCGCCCCTGGGCATGCCGCCCCAGAGCAAGCCTCCGCAGGGCCAGCCGCCCCAGAGCAAGCCGCCCCAGAGCAAGCCTCCGCAGGGCAAGCCGTCACAGAGCAAGCCGCCCCTGAGCAAGCCCCCGCAGGGCCAGCCACCGTTGAGCGAGCCGGCGACGGGTACGCCGCCCACGGGAGCGCCCCTGCCGCACGTTCCTGTGACTTCGCCGCTTGAGCCTATTCCTCTACCTCAATCGTCGAAAGCGTCGGCGAATCAGCCTCCAGCTCCGGTTCGGGGCTCGGGTGCCCATCCCTCCAGGAACTCGGCGGCGCATCAGCCGAAAAATGCCGTCAATCCTCCTGAAGTTCAGGCAGTGGTGGACACAATTCCCTTCGATGCAAAAGCAGGAGATTATTTCGCCGCTGTAAAAAAGTTCGATGGCGACACTGTTGCACGTTGGACTTCGTTTCCTATAACGCTGAAATTGCCGGCTGAATCGCCCGATTCATGGAAGAAAAATCTGCACTTTGGCATTACGGAGTGGAATCGCTATATCCCCCTGCAAACCGTGACAGGTACAGAGAATTGTGACGTTGAAGTTTCATGGGTCAACAAATTGTTGCCTGGCGTGCTCGGTGTCACCCGTCTGACCACGCCGAAAAAGGGCAGTATTCACGTTGAAATCTGGCTCTTGCGACCGACTTTCTATCCGCCTGATGTTCCGGAGCATGCATTGCAGGTTGCCTTTCTTCACGAACTTGGTCATGCGATTGGCATATTCGGGCATAGCAGCGGTCAGGACGACCTTATGGCCAGCGCCGAACTGTCTCTAGCGGTGAAGGGCAAGGCATCAGCAAAGTCGTTGACCGTTGAACCTAAAGACCTGAACACGCTTAAGCAAATCTATAGTGCCCCTGCGCTGCCCAACAGTTTCATGCTTCCCGTTCCTCTCGAGTGGTCTCTTTCACCGCGACATTAAATGTGTCGGGCTCTGTCGAAAATTGTGTGGAGGCGTATAGACCTAACCACGCGATGGAAAAGCGCTTTGAAGACAGACCTAGAGGACTCAGTAATGATGAACGAGCAAGCAACTCAAGCAACTTACGGTTCCGGTGCCGACAACAGTTTTTCGGCTGCAAGCAACTTCCTCTTCAACGCCGGCAGAGATGTAGCCAATTACTATGAAGGGAAGACCGATTTGTTCACTATGGGCAGGGACATTCTCGGAAATACGAGAGATGGTGCCTTCGCTATTTTCGGCGCCGCCGGTGACAGAATGACAGCAAGATTTGACCCCCGCAACACTTTCAACAATGCATTGTTGAACGGCTATTAAAATTGTCCGCAGCAATTTCTTGCTGGATGATTCTATTGGATATTAAGACTGCCAGTGGCGTTTCAATAAAGGATCTAAAAGTTCCGGCTCCAGGTCGGAACTTTTCTCTTTGGCGCTCGCCACTGTTTCAGAGACCAGGCAATTGCGCTGGATAGCGGCGCTACAATATCTGTATGTTGAATACTCATCTGTCTGCCGAACAAACTGGTCTTATCAAACTCGGCAATAAGTTCGAATATTGGACGATGCTCTGGAATTTGCTGGGGCTCGGAATATTCTCGTGGGCAATAAGTCTGCACCCCTCTATAGCTTTGCTTGGGATGCAGATTCTCTCGCTCATTCATCTCTTCGCCTCCGCTGTAATTCTCTCTCAGATCACTGGAATTGACAGATATCGAGAGCATCTTGCTTTGAAGGTAATTGCCTTCGCATATGGTGCCGCTACGTTGTATATGCTATCCAAAACAGTTGTGAGTTTGATGATCGGAAAACATTACGACGACAATTATCTGGGCATTCTATGGCTGGGTGTGACATATTTTGTCATGTTGACTTTGTCTCGAAAAAAGCGACGAATTGGACATTCACTTCAAAATCAGCTATTCATCAATGTTTCGGACATGAATCGCGTTGATGCATATTTGGCGCTCGTAGTGGCCGCGGGACTGCTTCTCAGTGCCATTTGTAAGTTTTTCTGGGCTGATCCTGTGGCATCTCTGATTGTCGTTGGTTATATGTGTGAAGAAGGAATAGCCGCATGGAAAGCCACAATTAGTTCTTAGGCAGTGAGTTCATGAATTGTGCAATGCACGATTGGAATGCGGCCGATAGACAGATATCGTTGTGCCCGCTACCATCGAATTTGACAAACTTCTTTGGCTCGCTTGCGCCTGCAAATGACTTGTAGGCATGCTTGATGGGAAGCACTACATCAGCGTCTCCATGCATAATCAGTAACGGTGGATGCGGTCCATGCAGGTATGCTACGTTATCCATCTCGACTCCATTGAAGCAGAAAGACGGATAGAGTTTAAGCCAAATCAAACGGTCTTTTGCTGCATCACTCAACGAAGAAAACCCAGACTGAATTACAATTGCTGCTGCTTTCCGATTCTGGGCTATATAGGTCGCCACACCAGATCCAAGAGATTCGCCGTATAGAACGATGTTTTCTGGCTCATAGTGAAGAACATTGTGCACATAGTCGTATGCAGCCAGCCCGTCCTGTTTTACTGCTTCCACCGAGGGCTCGCCTGTACTTTTCCCATAACCTTCGTAGTCATAGAGCAAGACTGAACCATTTGAATACAACAGTGGAGCGAGCAGCAACACTCTATTTGCAATATCGCCGCCATTTCCGTGATTCACTATAAAGATTTTAGTGGCGCCTGATTTTTTCCATAGCATGGCATTCAGTTTTTGCGTGCCACTAGGAATGGTGACGTCGATTTTCTTCGATTTTGTGCTCGCCTCGATCTTGGCATAGATTGCCTTCATATCCGGAGCATTGCTGAATGGGACAAACAGCAAATGCTTATAAACGACCATTCCAATACTCGGAGACAGGACAATATACAAAAGAAGCAGTTTGGCTACGTCGAACTTTGACAGCTTGAAGGCATGGAAAAATTTTTCCTTTGCCGTCAGTGAAGATGTTAATGAATTTTTGTCAGCAGGCATTGTGGAGTCGGCAGATAATTGCATGGCTGCGAAGTGACCTCATGTTCTGATTTTACAACCCTATTTGGTCTAAGCAGGTTTCTCCAGTTGCGGCCAAACAGTTTGGCAACTGTTGTTCGGAGGCTTTATAGTGTAAGTCGATGCGTCACTGGGCAATAACTGTAGAGTAAGTGCATGAGGAAAGTAGCATTGAAGCAAATATCGATAGCTTCGCTACATGTCCGGTCGCTCCTCATTTTTGCGATTTGCGTTATTCCGATTGTCGTCTCGCACCCGTGTAATGCGCAGAGTGGCAGCGATCCCGCGAAACTGGATGATAAGTCTCCGCACCTGGTGAAGGTTCCTACGTCCGGCTATGTCCCTGCGGCGACATCTGCAGAGAGCAAGCGTGGCCAGGCGCTTTTTCAGAATGTCGGTTGCATGTCCTGCCATTCCGTCCACAATGTCGGTGGTGATCTGGCTCCGATGCTAGATGGGGTCGGCGCTCGACGGAGCGAGGACTTCATGATTGCGCATCTTTCCAATTCTCCGGCTGCAATAGAACAATACAAAAATATGCGTGGGAAGAATTACATAAGTCCGTTGCCTCATTCGCGCTATTCGCTGGAGACAGTGAAGGCACTTGTCGCTTATTTGAAGACGATTCCTGAGCCGCCTGACGGGTTTGTTATCGAGCCGCACGTTCCGCGGCTTCCAGCTTCGCCCCCGTCGCCTTCCGGTCAAAAGTTTAAGCCCGAGAAAAGCTCTGAAAGCAGCATTGAGGGACAGAAAGTTTTTAACAAACGAGGGTGTGTCGCATGTCATGCCGTTGGGGATGTCGGCGGATGGCTTGCCCCCCGATTAGATGGCGTCGGCGGTCGTCACTCCAGAGAATTCATTCAGGCGCACGTAACCGACGCCCAGGCACATGCTGCAGCTCTTTCAACCAAGTCGGGCAAGGTATCTTCGAAGATGCCGCGATTGACACTTTCGCCGTTGGAATCAAAGCAAATTACCGATTATCTAATGACGTTGCCGGATCTCTCTAGTGATAAGTGACGGGTGCTCTAAATTCCAGATGCGCAAGTGAAGAAGCATGCGTTCGTTGACAGGCTTGTTGGCGTTCGCTGACAGTTTTGTTGCTGAAGATGCTTATACTATCGAGATCGTAGTGGGCATATTAGTGAGGGTTGGCAGACAAAGGATTCTTCCGAGCTATGGAAAGCACACAAGACACGATCACCTGGGATTCTTACATCAAGGCTGCATCTAAGGCGGCAGAACTATCGCAATATAGTGATGCCGAAAAACTTTATCAGAAGGCTCTGGTGGAAGCTGAGACAGTCGGAAAGGAACGAGGTGACGGCAGCACAGACGATGTGAAGGCGCACATCTTGCTCTCCCTTGGAGATCTTTATTGGACTCAAGGGTGGCACGCTGAAGCCGAACAGGTCTACAAATCGGCACTTGATCTGCGTCAGAAAAATGAGGGAGAACAGTCACTCGGGGCCGCTGAGTGTCTGAATAAAATTGCCATGGTTTACAGAGCCCAGGGGCGCTATGGCGAGGTCGAACCTTACTTCCGTAAGGCTCTTGCGATATACGAGGTTGCCGCTGATCCCGATGACTTGAAAGTGGCGAGCACGCTCGAAAGTCTTGCCGACTTCTATAAAGCTCATGGAAAGTACGCACAGGCAGAGCCACTTTTTCAAAAATCAGTTTCTATTCGCGAACGTGCTCTCGGCGAAGAGCACCCGAGTATCGGCGATGATCTGACAAATCTGGCACTCGTCTATCATGCTTCTGGAAAGTACGACCATGCAGAACCGCTCTACGAGCGTGCCTTGAAAATCGCCGAAAACAATTGGGGCTCTGACCACCCGAGTGTTGCGACAGTTTTGAACTACCAGGCTGAGCTTTATCGAATGAAGAGTAAGTTCGAAGAGTCGGAGCGAGTGCATTGGCGTGCTCTGAAAATTCGGCAGAAGGCGCTTGGATTGGAGCACCCCAGTACTGCTCAAAGTTTGAGCAATCTGGCGCTTCTTTTTCATTTGCAGTGCAAATATCATCAAGCAGAGCCGCTCTATAAAACTTTGCTCGAAATCCGCACCAAAGATTGGGGTCCCAATCATATGCACGTTGCGGAAATTCTGAACAATTTAGCCGAGGTCTATCAGGATCAGGGCAATTGCGCGGAGGCTGAGCCACTGTACTGGCGCGCTTTGACGATTACGCAAGAAAACCTGGGGCAAGAGCATCCGAGTGTTGCGAAAGCACTTCGAAATCTTGCCGAATTGTATGAAGAGCAAGCGAATTTCGATGAAGCTGATCGGCTCTATAAATGGGGCTTGGGCATGAGTGAATCATTGGGCACTGAACATCCCGATGTTGCAGCGCTAATGTCGCGCTACGCCGCATTGCAGAAGAAGATGATGGATCACGAATTCGACGAAGACGCAGATGATGCGCCGCCATGGCGAGATAATTCGAACTGAGACGATGCCAGTCTCCACTAGATCTCCAGTATCCACCTCTCTGTGATTGTTTTATTGTGAACATGCCAGATGCGGTCCGGTGAGAGTTTTTCCAGAAAATATCTATCGTGGCTTACAACTATCATTGCGCCATGATAAGCCTGCATTGCCTGTTCTAAACAGTCTATGGTCTCCAGATCGAGATGGTTCGTGGGTTCATCCATGATAATCAAGTCGAGGTTGCAAGCCATAAAACTAGCGAGGACGAGCTTGGTGCGTTCCCCTCGGCTCAGTACTTCTGTCTTCTTGAAGACGTCGTTGCCGGCGAATTGAAATCTGTGCAACAGGGTTCGAATGTCACCGTCGGCGGTGAATTGGCTATGAGTTGAGTTTGTTCGCATAGTTGACGAAAAATCCGACATACGATCATCGTGAAGCGCTATGAGAGCCTTAAATTGCTCGATTACTGTTTTGTTGTCTGCAAGTTGGCTGATTTCATGATGCTGTGGCAAGTAACCGAGCCTCAGTCCATTTTTGCCGGTTACTGTGCCAGCGGAAGGAGCTAATTCCCCCGTAAGCAGTTTCAGCAAAGTTGACTTGCCACTGCCATTGTCACCAGTGACTGCAATTCTTGATGAACCGACGATAGAGAGATTTAGATCTGAAAGAATCGTCTCTTCATTTTTGTATGTCAGATTCCGTGCTTCGATCAAATTTGATGAATGCTGATTGCAGCCGCTCAAGGATATTTTCGGGCGTTGCACAAATCTCGGACTTTCAATCTTTTCCAGATCCAGTATTTTCGTCAGCCGCGTTTCACGTGCCTTTGCCTTAGCAGCAACCTTCTTCGAACGACCGCGTAGATAATCGTTCTGTGTGCTTCGTTCGGTGGTTAGCGCCTGGTGTTTCACCGCTTGAATATCTGCAGTTAGCTTTTTTATCTTGATTTGCTGTTCTTTGAACTGGCGCAATTGACGGTCTTCTTCCTGGCGCTTGCGCTCTCTGAACCAGCTATAGTTGCCTGAGTAGTTTGTTATGCGAGAGTTGGTGCGATCGATTTCCAGAGTTCGAGTTGTGACGCGGTCGAGGAATGTTCGGTCGTGCGACACGATAATGCAGGCAGATTTTGATTGCTGTAAATTTCTCTCGAGCCATTCCATACCTGCTTGGTCAAGATTGTTCGTTGGTTCATCGAGCATCATTAGATCTGCAGACTGCAACAGAAGCCGTCCCAGCGCTACTTTTGTCCGTTCGCCGCCGCTCAAAGTCTGAAAGTTGCGATAAATGTCGATGTTCGCAATGCCCAGCGACGCGATAATTTCGTTGAGTCGATTTTCCAATTCGTATCCGCCGTTAGCCTCAAATTCGGCGAATGCAGTGGCGTAACTATTCAGCAGATACTCTGTCACATTCGCCTTCGAGGGACTTTTCTGCATCTCGCGTTCTAGAGATTGAAGCTTGTGAAGCGCGTCGAACCAGTCGTGCGCCAGATAGCTTCCAACGCTGATGTCGAGCAAATCGTCGAATTGCTGCGGCAAGTATGTTGTTGAAAGCGGTTTAGGCACATGGATGTGTCCGGTATCCGCATCAATCAGCCCTGCTAGTATCTTCAACAGGGTAGATTTGCCGCTGCCGTTGGCTCCAACAACTCCTATCTTCTCGCCTTCTTTGACGGTCAGGTTGACTTGCTCGAAAAGCAGAGTTTCCCCGTAGTGTTTGCTTATGTTTGATATTCGCAGCATAAAATTTCCCTTCACAATAGAATTTGCTCAGGAAGGCGAATCTGTGCGGCACCATTTGCGGTGCATAACTTCACGAGGCAAGACAAGCTTGCGTCACGATGATTATGCATCCTGATGGCGCCCGTGGCTTATTGTTGAGACGTTGCTCTGCGGGTTTGCAGCCGACTATTGCAATTTTAAGTGCGAAAGCACGAGCAATAATTAGTGTGAGATCCCACACGTGTTTACAAAACAACGCCGCCACAAGCCAGACCATTCACTTGCATCGAAGTGAACTATTTCCTGAAACCTGCTTAGCGACTTGCTTTGTCAATCATCGTGGGCGTTCCTCTGTATGATGTTCCGGTCTTTTACCGGTGAAATTTTGGTGCGTTTTCTGCAACGCAGATTTTCAATATACATTAAGACTACATCTAAGTCAAAGTTGCTACAGGCAATTTTACGCTCATTTTATAGTGACTCCGCCAAACTTTAGAGGCTCAGCCATAGAACTAATGAAGTGGCTGCATCCGATTTTTGAGGTTTTCTGATGAGCATACACGAAGCCCGTCCCGAGCGAATTAGTAGCGCAGCCGTCGAGTCACATGGCGCAGCAGCAGCAGCAGCAGCTCATTCTGCTTTCCACGCTGAAGCTTACGGTGCTTTTGGTAGAAGTAGTTCTCAATCTGAGAGACAAGCATTAGCGAGTAACGACAAGTCACCGGAGCACTACGTTCCCGCACCGGGAGAGATCGTTCATAACGGTCATTTTGTGGACGAAAAGGGCGAAAAAGTGCCTGTGCTCATCATCGAGCAGCCTTTCGACGACTTTAAGTAAGTTTCGCCTATTGCTGTGATGACGTGCTGCGAAGACTGTTTCCACTCGCTTTTTTCTGGCTGCAGTTTTATCTAACTGCTGTCACCGCAGCGGTAGTGGTTGTCGCTGCCGCAGGTTTGACGGCTTCTTTCACTTTTTTGCGCACGCCTTCACCGGCCAGAAGTCCACTACTTGCTGCTTGTCCTACACCGCGCGTCCAGCTGCTCGAGTCGCCGATGATGAACAGGTTCGGAATGGTAGTTTCCATGTTTTTGTTGACAGTGATGGAGTCCGGATAGCTCTTGCATTCCGGCGCATACAGCAATGTGGAGTCGTCGGCAACGCCGGGGCAGATTTTGTTGAGTGCATCGAGATACTCGACAATGCCCTCCAAAATGCGATGTGGATATGCCAGCGAAATGTCTCCGCATTCCGCCTCCAGCGTCGCTTTGATCAAGTTGTTGGTCAGGCTTTTGGTTCTGCGTCCTGCGCGTAAGTCGCCGAGCCGCTGAATCAGCGGTCCGCCGCCGGCAAGCATGTTGGCGATCTTAGCAATCGTCTGTGAGTAAAGCTGCGGATCTTTGAACGGTCTCGTGAATGTTTTCGATACGAGTACGGCGAAGTTGTTGTTCTCCGATTTTTCGTACATTTTCGAGTGTCCATTGACCAGCACATAGTCGCGGTGATTCTCGGGAGTGACGAAGCCTTTTGGATTCGAACAGAAGTTACGCACGACGTCGTTTGCGTGTTTGCTTCGATAATAGAGTTTTGGTTCGTAGAAGCGTTTGTCGACTTCTTCGGTGAAATAGCAGCTCGTTTCGACGCGCACGCCGATATCGACCTGGCCCGGGTGAATATCCAGCTGTTTGTAAAACTCTTGCTGTGTTAGCCAGGTGGCACCGCCACGTCCGACAGAAAGAATGCAGTAATCGTAAGCTTCTGAACCCTCGTCTTGTCCGGGATTTCTGTACCGCGAGTGCTGAACGACGAATTGTTCGCCTTTGCGTGAGACTGAGTCGACCTTTGTATCCCAGTGGAAGATTATGTTCGGTCCCTTCTGGATGATTTCGTCGAGAATGCTCGAATTGATGGCTGGCGCGTTGTCGGAGCCGCAGTGCAGCAACTCCTGGTAGTGATAGACCATGCCTGCTATCGTGGCTTTCTTCTTGATCCACTCTAAATCTTCGCCATTGGGGCTGACCACGGGAATTTCGCACGGAGCGTGGTCCAGAATTGTCGTGCGGATTGTGTCTAACCGCTTTTGCAGTTCTTGCTGCCCGATCAAGTCATAAAGGCGTCCGCCGATTACAGGCGAGGCAGAGAGAATAACTTTGAAATCGTTCCAGCTGCCCGCCGATTGCCCCGGTGCGCAGTAGCTGCACGCTTTGGGCGGGCAAACGGTCAACTTACCCTGGTCGATCGGGCATGCATATCGCTTCTCGTAGACAGGTCCAACATCGAATACGTGTACTTCAACGTCGGCTCCTGCTAATTCCTTTAACGCAAAGAGACCTGACGCACCTAAACCTACAAGAGCTAGTTTTTGCATTACCTCTTTCTACTTTGTTGACTGTTAGTTGAAACTAATGAAACTTAAAAATCTGACTGGCGCCCGGAATTGCGACATCTGGCACCGGTTGACCACTTATCAATATATCACCGTTTACCGCTTTTGCCGCGCTTTTCTCTTCAAAACTAAACGAAACTCAATGTCTGGCGAGCCGCATTAGCCGCATCTCACGGGGCTTTGAGAGGCTGGCTCGTGATCTCGTCGTCGGAGTGACGACGATAGCGATGCTTCGGTTTCCTCTTGCTGGCACCAATAGCGGTGCGTTGCAGGCGATTGCTGAGAAATAGGTAAGCCAATATAAGTCTTGCAACGAAATGGATGAGGTTCCGACTCCAAATCACTCCGCTCTGTACAATACGTTGCTGTTATTTCGCGACCGAGCGCAGTATGCTCCACACAATCAAATGCCAATAAAAGAATCTTCTGCCGCTTCGCCAATGAGCAAACAAAAACCCGGAATCAGAACATACTGCCCTGTGCAGTTGGAAGTGCGGGAAGCGCTATCGCTTTTGGGCACTGACCGGCTCGTTCTTGCCATACATGACCAGAGTTTTCCCAGTGCTGCTGAGGAAGAGATCGGCAGAGGCTCACCATACACAGAAGGTGGTACCAGGTTTATTCACTTCATTCGGTCCCTGGGATTTACAGGTATTCAGTTTGGACCGCAGGGAAAAACTTCGCAAGGAAATCCATCACCTTACGATGGAACACTTTTTTCTAAGAGCGAATTGTCGATATCTCTCAAAGCCCTTGTTGAAAATCCAGAGTGGTGCGGCTTACTGGACATGGCCACTGTAACTGAAATTGTTGCGGCGTGCCCAGCTTCAAGTCCACAGAAGAAGGGGGCTTTCGATTACAAGTATGCATGGCATGCACAGCAAGCTGCTTTGCGAAAAGCCTTCAAAAAATTCATGAACAGTGAACGCGAAGTGCCGGATCTCTGGAATTCCTTCAATGAGTGGACAGAGGCGCAGCGCGCACTGGGAGAGGATTGGCTTTTCCGCGACGCTATTTTCGAAGTGTTGACAATTGAGTACGGAACAGATGATTGGCGACGGTGGTCTCTCCTTGATCAGCGGCTGTTCGATCCTGCGCCGGGCGACGAAGCCGCCAGTCAAGCTCGTCTGAGTGATTTACGTGAGCAGCAAGGTGATGAAATTCGCTTCTATTTTTTCTGCCAGTTTGTCGTTCACACTCAGCATGCGGCGTTGCAGAAGTTCGCGGCTGACATCGGCTTGCGCTTCTACGGCGATTTGCAGATTGGCTATTCATCGTGCGATACGTGGAGTTGCAGGCACCTTTTCTTGCCCGGCTACTTGATGGGTGCTCCGCCAAGTCGGACTAACCCTGATGGACAGCCGTGGGGATTCCCTGTTCTGGACCCTCGCAAATATTATGCCGATGGAAAAAGTTCAAACTCGAACGATGGAGATGAGCCTCTTGGCCCAGCGCTCTCTCAGTTTAAGAGTCGTATTCAGAAAATGTTGAAAGAGTTTGATGGTATCAGGTTGGATCATCCTCACGGGTTGGTTTGCCCGTGGGTTTATAACAGCACTGATTCCAACGCACTACACGCGGTGCAAAACGGGGCGCGTTTGTTTGCATCGCCAGACGTAGAAGGGCACACTAATCTCGCGAATTTCGCCATCGCACAGAAAGAGCAACTGAATCCAGACAAGGACACTCCCAGGTACGCTGACAACTGGGTGGTTGAGTTACGCGATGAACAGGTTGCAAGATTCGCTGTGTTGATTGACCTGGTTATCGATGTAATGTCCCGGCAGGGTTCACCCGCATCTGATGTTGTTTGCGAGGTTTTGAGCACCTGTCCGTACCCTCTCCGACGAGTAATGGAGCGGCATTCGCTTGGACGGTTTAGAGTCACCCAGAAAGCTAGCTTGACTAATACCGACGACGGATATCGCAGTGAGAACGCAAAGCCTTCCGATTGGATAATGGTTGGTAATCACGATACGAAGCCAGCCTGGCGTATCGTCAATGACTGGAAAAAATCGGGTGAGATCGAGGCGAGAGCTAAATACATGGCTGAGCGTCTTGAGCCGGATGCTGAAAAACGCGCCGATTTCGCTGCTGAGTTGATTCGGAATCCAAATCGGTTGTGCGAGGCAATGTTCGCAGATCTGTTTGCCAGTCCGGCTCGCAATGTTTCGATCTTCTTTCCCGATTTGCTCGGTATGACAGATGTTTATAACGAGCCAGGCACCATTAGCGATACTAACTGGTCCCTGCGGGTTCCGCATGATTATGAATCTTTGTATCACGAAAGACTCAGCGCAGGCGCAGCGATTTCCATTCCACGCGCTCTCATTATGGCGCTTCATGCCAGGTATCCGGAGCCCACTGCCGAGGTGACCGATTTGATTGAAAGGCTCAAAGCGGTACCGGCTTAGACTTTTCGATTTGATTGGGTGGCGCTCGATCGGATCGGCTTAGACCTTGTCGATTTGATTGAATGGTTCTCGAGCGCACCGGATTTAGACTATTGCCGGTTGAAATAATCGTATTTGCGTTGTAGGCTGTCAGCTTCATTTTGAAGAACCGAATTCGCAGTTAAGGAGAGCTAGATGTCGAACCATTTCACTGGACTGAGCCTTGGACCTCCTCTTGGTGACCAGAGGCTCGATTTGTGTGACCTCTATGCCTTTCAGTCGCCCAAAGATTCATCTAGAACGGTTTTGATTCTCAATGCAAATCCGCAAGCTGATGCGTTGCATCCTGATGCGATTTACAGATTGGCTGTGGACAATAATGGCGATTTGCTCAACGATATTGCCTTCAGCTTTGTCTTTTCGAAGCCTGAAGGTGGAAAGCAGACGTACAGCGTCTTTGTCGCGAAAGGTGAGGAGTCGAGATCTGCTGAGGCTGTCGGAACGAAGGTCGTTTCCGATGCAGAGGTTTCGTTCGGACAGACGCCGAATATTGTAAAAGCTGGACAGTACACCTTTTTTGCTGGCGCTCGAAGTGATGCGTTTTTCTTTGACTACGACGGCATCAAAAATTTGTACACAGAGAGAGGCGAAAAGAACTTTACCGCGCTGAATTATGAGCCCGGAAAATCCCCATGGACTGGAGTTGACTCGAATACAGAAGCCAATGTTTGCTCGATGGCTGTTGAATTGCCGACGAGCGAACTGCAAGCGAATCCGATGGTACGCATCTGGGGGCGCTGCAGCATTCGTGAGAACGGTAAGCTTGTGCACGTAGATCGCGCCGGTCACCCTTCCGTTAGCAGTTTTTTCAACACTGATGAAACTAAAGAAGAGTACAACGCCAGTGAACCGGTCAATGACTACAAGCGATGGCTTGAGCTTTTCGTGCACTTGATGGGTCACACGGGTGACTACACGCGAGAAGAAGCGATCAAGGCGATTGAGGACACGAGTTTGTTGCCTGATATGCTTTGCTTCGATCCATCCAAGCCAGCTGCTTATCCGAATGGTCGCACGTTCAAAGACGATGTGATCAATGCCCGCCTGGCATTTTTATCGAAGGGTGAAATTCCGCCTGATGGTCTGAAGCCGCACACTGATACGCTGCAGGAGTTCCCTTATCTTGGAACGCCTCATGCGTTGAAGGGATAGCAGCTTCAGAGCGTGTTATGTCCGCGCCTAGGCGGAACAAGGCGGGCGCGTTTTTGTTTCCTGTTTGAGCGGCCCTTACTGCGTGTTGCCTGCGCCTATGCTCCGGCCTTTGCGCCGGCATAATCACTAGCTTCGTTGAGCAGTGCAAGTGATGTCCTATCCAGCTCAATAATTGTCGATGCGATCAAATCTTCCAACTGTTTTTCGTTTGTTGCACTTACTATCGGTGCTGTGACGGAAGGCTGCGCCATCAGCCATGCGAGTGCCACCGCTGATGGTGTTGAGTCGACAGTCTTCGCTACTTTCTCGAGCGCATCGACTACTCTGAATCCTCGTTCATTCATATATTTTTCGACGCGTGAACCTCGGTCGCTTTTTGACATATCCTCTGATTTCTTGTATTTCCCGGTGAGGAATCCGCTTGCCAGCGAGAAATAGCTGATCACTGCGATGTTCTCTTTTAAACAAAGCGGAGCGAGATTCATTTCGAAGTCTTCGCGCTCCAACAAGTTATACAGAGGCTGAAGACTTTCGTAACGCGGAAATTTTTTGTCGGCGCTTACTCTCAGTGATTCGTTCAATCGTTCCTTTGTGTAGTTCGATGCACCGATGACGCGTACTTTCCCGGCTTTGACGAGATCGGCATAGGCTCCGAGCGTTTCTTCTACGGGCGTGCTTTCGTCATCTTTGTGTGACTGGTAAAGATCGACGTAATCCGTTTTTAGTCGCATTAGTGAGGCGTCAATCGACTTTCTGATGTAGTCTTTGCGCAGCCCGCTTTTACCCGGTGCCATTTCCATTCCGACTTTGGTTGCGAGAATGACCTGGTCGCGGTTTTTTCGCTCTTTAAACCATTTGCCAATCAACGTTTCTGATTCACCGCCCTGGTTTCCTGGCACCCAGGTCGAGTAGATATCAGCGGTATCGATGAAATTGATTCCGGCTTCCAGGCAGCGATCTAGAAGTTTGAAAGATAGTTTCTCGTCAGTTACCGTCCATCCGAAGACATTGGCTCCGAAGCATAAAACAGATACGTTGAGTTCGCTGTTGCCGAGCTTTTTCTGACGCATATATTGTCTTTTATCCCCATCTATATTGATTCTTGTTCCCTGATATTCGGGGCATTGTAGCAGCACCCTTTCACAGCGGTTTCAGTCCTATAACACGCACTTGCACGCTTAATCTTAAACCTGCAAAAAGCACCGTTTGAGGGATAGCATTTCGGAAGATCTTTTGATAGATATAAGTAATGGAAGGTTTCGCATCCTTCCGGTTTAGGTCAATACGTTTGGAGGCATTCCTAGCGACCATCCTAAGCGAATAAAAAAATACGAATTTCATCAAATAACACCAGCGCATATAAGCTGGATGAACGACGTATTAGGGCAGCTGCACGAACTTGCGGCTGCACTGTCGTCTTTAATTGTTTGTGTGGTGTTACACTTGTCTGCACCACTGGTGGTGCCCAAATCAATCGGATGTATTAACCCCTTTGCGGCTTTGGCCAAAGCGCACGTCATTTTTTTCGCGCGCAGAGATTTCTCGCTATCTAAATTGCCTTGTCTCTATTTTTTCGGTGCTATTCCTGCATAGATTCTTTGCTAATGAAAAGATGACTTAGCCCACAAGACGGGTTTTCAGGCTGCTAAAATGTGCCTCTCCCAATCTTTTCAAGGTAGGTCTATTTTGCTTCGGATATCGAATTTTCTCAGCCGCACGGCAATTGCCGGCACTTTGACTGTTATTTCAGCTTTATTGGTTCCGGTCTGCGCCGCTCCGGAAAAGTCGTCCACGATAAATGTCGCCAACATGGATAAGAGTGTCGCTCCTTGCAAGGATTTTTTCCGATACGCAAATGGCACCTGGCTGAAAAATACTCCGATCCCAGACGAATATGCCAACTGGGGCGTTTTGAACATTATTAACGAGCAGAATCTGAACCGCGTCCATAAGATTCTTGAGGATGCCGCCGCCAAAACCAACCTCGAGCCTGGAAGCGTCGAGAAGAAAATCGGTGATTTTTGGTACAGCGGCATGGATACCAAAAAAATCGAAGCTGACGGTGCTAAGCCGCTTAAAACTGCGTTTAAACGGATAAATGCCATTGCGAATCTTGCTGACCTGCAATCGGAGATCGCCCATCTAAACCCCCTGGGCAGCGCCGAGCTCTTCAGGTTTTCAGCCGATCAGGATTATAAAGACAGTTCTCAATATATAGGCTCAGCCTGGCAGGGCGGGTTGGGACTGCCTGACCGCGACTACTACACGGGTACAGACGAAGATTCTAAGAAGAAACGTGCCGAGTACGTGGAGCACATCGAGAAATTGTTTGAGTTGTTGGGCGACAGTAAGACTGTTGCAGCCGAAAAAGCCAAGAAAGTTATGGCTATAGAGATGACACTCGCTGAAGCCAGCATGAAAAACGAAGACACGAGAAAGCCTGAGAACATCTATCACAAGATGACCGTTGCTGAATTCGATAAGTTGACACCGCATTTCTCCTGGACCCGCTACTTAACGGAAATTGGTCATCCAAATATTCAGTACATTACCGTCGGGCAGCCTGAATTTTTCAAAGTCCTGGATAGTCAGTTGGAAAAGGTTCCGCTGCAGGATTGGAAAGATTATTTGACTTTTCATTTGATAGATGACGCTGCACCATATCTGTCATCTCAGTTCGAAAATGAAGATTTCCATTTCCATGGGCATCTTTTAGAAGGCAAAAAGGTGATCATGCCCCGTTGGAAGCGCGTCGTCGAGGCGACCAACAGTGCGCTCGGTGAGGCGGTGGGCGAAGTTTATGTCCGCACAGCATTTCCTCCTGAGTCTAAAAAGAAGGCACTGGAACTCGTGAATCAATTGCGTGATGTGCTTAAGAACGATTTGACGAGCCTGGAGTGGATGAGCCCTGAGACTCGCAAAAATGCACTCGTCAAAATCGATGCTTTTGCTGAGAAAATTGGCTACCCTGATAAATGGCGTGATTATTCTAAGTTACACATCAGTCGTGATGGTAGTTATCTGGGTAACGTAACCCGCGCGAACGAGTTTGAGTTTAATCGTCAGTTGAGTAAAATCGGTAAACCAATCGACCGAACCGAATGGTTTATGAACGCGCATACGGTGAACGCCTACTACAGTCCGGAAATGAACGAGATTGTCTTTCCTGCTGGTATTTTGCAGCCGCCCGTTTTTGACGTCAAAGCCGACGATGCCACTAATCTTGGTGGCATGGGAATGGTTATCGGCCACGAAATGACTCATGGTTTCGACGATCAAGGCAGCAAATTCGACGCCAAAGGAAATCTCCATAACTGGTGGACAGATGAGGATATGAAGCAATTCGAGAGTCGTGTCGATCTGATTCGCAATCAGTATGATGGCTATGTCGTTGCCGGCGATACTCATCTAAAAGGAAAGCTCGTTTCTGGTGAAGCTGCAGCGGATCTTGGCGGTATGACTATCGCTTACAAGACGCTGGAGAAGATCTTGGGCGATAAACCGCGCGAGAAAGACGCAAATGGATTTACACCTGAGCAGAGATTCTTTCTTGCTTTTGCGCAATGCTGGGCGACAAATTATCGTCCGGAGCGTGAGCGCCTGATTGCGAAAACGAATCCACATCCAACCGCGGAATACCGAGTCAACGGCACGCTTGCGAACATGGATGCATTTGAGAAGGCTTTCCCCTGCGATGGAAAAGATTCGATGATGCTGCCGCCTGAGAAGCGCTGCAGATTGTGGTGATCTGAACGGTAATTATTGGAACTTTCAATCAGAATTCGGTGTCCTGTTTCTACGCCGAGTTCTGATTTGAATTTGAATTGGAATTTTGAATCGACTCGGAAATATAGATTGATAAGGTGCAGTGTGTCATGGAGCGCGCCCGTCCCGGGTGCCGTGTGTCATGGAGCGCGCCCGTCCCGGGTGCCGTGTGTCATGGAGCGCACCCGTCCCGGGTGCCGTGTGTCATGGAGCGCGCCCGTCCCGGGTGCCGTGTGTCATGGAGCGCACCCGTCCCGGGTGCCGTTGCTTAACAGCATCAATATTGGTCAACTCAATCCAAGTTAGAGACTGACGATAGTCGGAACTCAGGGAGAAAATTATGCCTCGAGGAAGTAAAGACAAATACACAGACAAACAGAAACGAATGGCTGAGCATATAGAAAAAAGCTACGAAGATAAGGGCGTCGGAGATGATGAAGCTGAGCGCCGCGCCTGGGCGACCGTCAACAAAGAAACTGGTGGTGGTGAGAAAAAGGGTGGCGGCGGAACTACTAAGTCTGCGTCCGAGAAGAAAGCTGCTCGCAAAGATGTAGGAAAACGTGCAGCGGCGAGTCGTAAAAAGAATGCAAGCGCGAAAAAATCTCGCGCAAAGAAATCGACTGGTACAAAAAGGAAATCAGCGGCAAAGAAATCGGCATCGTCAACAAAGTCAGGTGCGAAAAAGAAATCGGCGAGTACAAGAAAGAAATCGGCTAGCTAATTGTGAGTCAGAGGCGGGAGACCGACACCGTAGTCTGAGCGTTGAGGTGCTCTTTGTGATGCGCTGTGCGAACCAATTAGTTCGTTAGACAACTTCTCATTTCGATTGTTCTTTTGATTTCTTCCAGAATCGATTGTTGATTCGTGCCCTTTATTGTTGAGAACAAGTCCGTCAGCCATTTTGCGGAAGAAATCGTGAACTTGAGCTGAAGTGTTCATTGGTAATTCCTTTAAAAATCAAATGCCGCGTGCGAGGGTCCGAACGGCTAGCGGCAGTTCTCGAAGGGGATGGGGTTGTTCGGGATGTTTTAAATATAGACGGCATTTGTGACTTAATTGTCACCCGGGCGTTTAACCTTGCGCAGCCTGGTTTAACCTTTCGCGACCTGGTCTAAACTTGCGCAGCCTGGTCATGGTCCAAGCCGTTCTTGGGCGTATTCGCGCCGCTGCATCAGGTCTGTAGTCTTCTCTGGCTGGTTCGGTTGGCCAGGAGCAGTGCTATCGGCGTGGCTTGTTGGTAAACATCGAATCGTGCAAATCTTGTAACGGCACGTTTTGTAGATCCTGCTGCCGACCCCATTGATTTGAAATTTGTACAGTCTGGGTTTCTGGGTTGTAGCCCGTTACTGATAAGACGTGCGCGCCGCGCATATTGCGGTTGCGGAACATCGGTCCGTCAGCTTCGACACCCAGGACAATTGGAAAGTTGTTTGTTGCTCTAGCTCGTTCCAGTGCTTGAGCAAGCTCCCGCACATTGCTTACTACTGTAGTACCATCGGCTGCATGCGCGTCTCCGGCACGGCTATGTCCGATGATGTAGTTCTCCCCCAAGCCCAGACTTTCGCCCATTCGATTGATTCTTGGGAGATTCATACCGATGAATCGGCGTGCTGCTCTTGCTGCTGCGGGTGAAACACGGTCGTTGTCGGATATGACAATTCCTTCCCCGGTGGGCGCCATAGCGTCTGGGTTAGCCATAGCTCGCATGTCTCTTTGCACATACCGGACGTTAGGATTGCCTCTCTGGTAAAAGTCGTTCAGGACTGCTACATCAAAAATCTGACTGGCATAGTTTCTTAAACCATCGCCGTTTGAAGGCAGCACTCTGGCTTCACTATCGGGTAGAAGCGAAGTGCGATCTAAGGTGGGTCTGAAACCCGGTGTGCTTGTGAAGCTGCCTGTCAATCCAACTTCTGCGACGATTGCTGCAGCCCGTGCTGGATTGAGTGTATTGAGTCGTTCTTCCAGTACTGTCACGTTGCAGGTTTCGTGTCTGCCCTGGTCAATCTCGCTGGGTCTGGCGGCATTATCGAGAATCCCCGTAGCTAACAATTGCCGTTGCGCGAGTGTCAGCGGTGAGGTTCGATTGCGGTCTTGCAGAAGTCGTTGGGTTGCCTCGTAAACTCCTGCTATTTGCTCGTTTGAGAGTGGAGGCGTGCGATTTTCGAGCACTCGCATGCTTTCCGTTATGTCTCGAGCCATTTGACGCGGCATTCGGCTTATTTCGTTAGTCAATGCGGTGCGTCGAGCCGCTAGGTCTTCATCTGTAACCGGTATGGGTGCAGCTGTTTCCCTGATTGATTCAGGCGGCGGGGTTCTGCCTTGGATTTGGCGGTCAGCAGGAGTGCTGGCTCCGAGTTCCGCAGGGCTGTTGGCTCCGATTTCCCCGGTGCTGCTGATTCTGAGTTCTTGCGGTGCGTTTATTCTCGTGGCGCCATTGGTTCTGATTTCTTGCGGCGCAGCTGTATAAAGTGCGTCAGGTGAGCCGAAATCGATTGCGCCCGACTGATCGATGATAGGTTCAGTGCGAACAGGACCGCCCCTCATAGCGCGTGCTTGAAAGATTTGCATGTCGGAGAGTGAGACCAGTGACTGGTTTCGGTCGAATTGCTCCGTCGGCCAGGCGCGATCATCCGCCCGAGTCGATATTCTATCGCTCATGTTTTTAAAATCCGGGTTAGTAAAAGGAGACTATTAGAACTTATCGGTTTGCTGTGACAAAGTTATGGCGCGTTTCTTATCCCTGATCCCAAGCCCGAAGCACCGCCGGCTTGCCTCCTCTTGGAAATTAAGGTGATTTGCGTAGTTCCCCCACTAGGCTTGTACGTTTTTAGCAATTATTCTGTGTTCCTCTCCAGTCAACTTTTCCTTCCAAGCATTCTCATCTGAGAGAACAAGCGAACAAGCACTCCCCGCCTCCACGAGGGATGCGAATCGCACACGCTCCGGCTGACGAACGCAACCAGGCTCCCTCCCAGGGGCAGCTCGGCTATGGCATGGATTATTTCAGAAGGTGTAAAAATGGGAAAACCTGAATCGGAAATCGGCAAAGGAAACAATGTCCCTAATAACGTAGAACAACAGACTCTCCTGAGTCAGCAAGTGCAGTCACAAGCGCAGCGCGATGCCATGACTGCTGCACCTTCTGGTGCAGGAGAAAGAATCTGGGATGTCACCAAAGAAGGCATTTCCAAAATTCCTGAGGGTTTCATTAATTCACTCGATCCACACAACATTTTGCCTAACGTCGGTATGGGTGTCGCCATCGGTGCCGCGGCAAGGCTGATTTTGCCTGAGGCTGGACCGGTCGGAAAGGTAGCGGGGGCAGCGTTGGGAGCCTACTTCGTCGGGGAACCGCTGGTGAAGTCGTATTCTCTGGCTCTCGCAGCAAAAAATATGAACGACATGCACATCGCATCTGACCATCTAGGTAACACGTTGGGTGGAATGCCTGTAGCGATGGTGGAAGGCGGAATCGGTGCGAAGATCGGCTCGGGTCTGATGGGTAGAGCGCTAGCTACTGAAGCCGCTGCACCATTCACAAACTGGAAAGCAAGTATGTACGGCAAGGCTGATATCAGCATGCAATCTGGAATGGCGAGCGTTCGCAATACGATGTTCGAAAGACTTGGAGTTGGCACTCCTGATGCCGGTCCTTACGCTCAAGGAATCGTTCCTCCATACATGCTCGAAACTCTGGCGAAGAATAATCCTGGAAATCCTGACTATTTAGCTACAATCAAGCGCGCTAACGACATGAGAGCAGCTGGTCAATTCGCTTCGAGGAACACTGCTCGCACTAACGAAAGCGGTGCTCGTGAAGTATATGATGCGGGCGGTGAAGAGATTCATCCTGGAAAACTGATCCGCAAAGAAGGTCAGGGACCAACTGGAAATTCTGATGTCGACAACGCTTATGACTACACTGGTGATGTCCGGAAATATTATAAGGAAGTTCATGGCCGTGATTCGATTGATGGAAAGGGGATGAAACTTTCTTCTACCGTTAACTATGGAGATAACTTCGAAAACGCTTTCTGGGATGGTCAACAAATGACCTACGGACGACCAGGTGCGCAGAGTCCATTCAAGACATTCATTCAACGTATGATCACCGGTCATGAAATGACTCATGGTGTCACAGAATTCGAAGCTAACGTGACATATCGTGGTCAGCCCGGAGCTCTCAATGAAAGTCATTCCGACGTGTTTGGTGCGCTGGTTGAACAACGCGCCCTCGGACAGACCGCTGATAAAGCGAACTGGTTGGTTGGCGATGGCATCTGGAAAGAAGGTGTTAATGGACGTGCTCTGCGCGACATGAAGAATCCTGGAACTGCCTACGACGATCCACAACTCGGTAAAGATCCTCAACCTGCACATATGCGCGATTTTGTTCGCACCAGTAGAGATAATGGTGGCGTGCATATCAACTCGGGTATTCCAAACAAGGCATTCGCCGACTTCGCTACTGCAGTTGGTGGCAACGCCTGGGAAGCACCTGGGAAGATCTGGTACGAAGCTCGCGCAAATGCCGGCTCTGATCCATCGTTTGCTCAATTCGCCTATCAGACAATTGAAGCTGCTAAGCGCATTAGCCCGAACGATGTGCCGAAGTTGGAGAAAGCCTGGTCTGATGTTGGCGTGACTCCATCAGCAAAAGCCGCTGCTGACGTTACACCTATCGTTGTCAACGATAATTCAGACAAGAAGTCCGCATAGTTTGCCGCTAGTCCATCGGCATGATACATGTCGATGGATTTACTAACCTGTCACAGTCTTAGATATTTTTATGGACCCGCACCTGTTCTTTACGCTGACCGATCCGGAATGGTCTGCGATATATACTGTGCTGGCTTTGGCATTTGTGGTATTTTCAATCATTTTAGTGGCGGTCTGCTGGTGGAAAGACGACGATTACCGCGGCTACAAGTGAGCAACTCGCATTTTGGATAAGCTTGCATACCTGTGTTTAATTGTGTGGTGTCTGGCGGCACCGATAGTTCCCGCATTTGCTGACGCGACTGCGTCGAACTGGCAAACGTACCAATCGCCGTCTGAACCATTCTCAATTAATTATCCTGCGGGTTGGCACGTCAGCTCCGATCCAAAGACGGGGCGCATTGACATTAATGACAGTACATCAGGATGCCAGCTTTTGGTTCTTCCATTCTCTATGGATTCTGCATTGCCGCCAGACAAAGCATCGAGCATTTTTGCAGCTTTTCTGCACGCGTTTGCGCCTTCCGAATCGTGGTCGAATCCTGAGGTTCTGAATCCAACGACTTTGCGTTCGGTGCACTCTGATGAGACGTTTAAAGCTGCGGCTGTTTTCGTTTTTAGTGGCAGCGGTCAAGGCACGCAAGGAAAGTTTTGCATAGCAAAAATGCCCAGGAATGTTGCGGCGGAATCTATGAATCTTTTTGCCGAAATGATGAATAGTTTGAAGTTCACAGGGACGAATTCAGAGGGCAGTAAGCAATTGCCGGGTAACAGTTTGAACAACTCGCTGGGCGGTGGTTCTAAGGAATTGCCAGGGAGTGGTTCAAAGGAATTGCTTAGCGGTTCGAACCAAATGATGGGAGCTCTTCCGCCTACTCCCTTTGCTGGATACCAGCCGTTCGCAGATCCAGACGAACATTCCTTCACTTGCGAAGTGCCAATTGGTTGGAAAGTTGAAGGCGGATTGACTCGCGCATCTTCAATTGACGCTCGGCCCTGGGTGAAAGCAACATCTCCGGATGGCTTGATTGTAGCGTTTATTGGTGATGGAAAGATTCCGCCATATTCCATGCCTACTGCTACAGGAACTATGTTGGGGTTCGGTGTTGGTGCTAAATATGGCGGCGGTGAGGTCCGTTCGTATGTGCCTGCGCGTAAATATGTCGAGCAATACGTGCGCAACAGCTTGGGGCATTATCTCTCGAACATTCAAGTTGTAGAAGCTTACGATCATCCCGATGTTGCTGCTGCGGTCAATGGCACCGTAGGTGCCACCAAGTCGGAAGCTGCGTCGATTAAGTTTACCGGAATGTACAAGGATATTCCCGCTGTCGGATATTACTTAGTCTCAACCAAAGCAACTGTCGCTTACGGCACCGGAATGTGGTGGGTGTCTCTAATTGCCGGCGAACTGAGCCCCGCCGACAGAGCGGATGGCGGTTTGAGTGTGATTTTGCATATGCTTCAATCTTTCAAAATGGACCCCGTCTGGTCAGGGCAATCCGTTGCAAATGCTGGTGCTGTCTCGCGACAATACACGCAGCAAAGTCAGGCTGTATCGAACTCCATTATGAATCGATATTGGAGCCAGCAAGCCGCTAATGACGCTAATCATGCCGCTTACTGGGGGCGACAGGCGGCACAAGATCACGCAGCAGATAACTTTTCCGACTACATTCGCGGTCAGCAAACAGTAGAAGATCCAGGTACAGGAACACAATACAAGGTCAATTATGGGCCCCAGTATCATTGGATGGATGGCGCGGGCAATTATACCGGCACCAATTATGGTGCTCCTGGTCCGGACTGGCGCCAACTCATGAACGTACCATAGGTTCTGCTTTACTGCTTCTTCTACTTGTTTATTGCAGGACCGGTAAAGATGTGCGCTTCCCAGTCGCCAGAATTTGCTGATGCTTTCGGCTTTTGATTTTTGTCCGCAAAAGGCTGTGCGCTCCATTTCCCCTTAGCTATAACCGGCGTCAGTTCTGTCGCAGGCGTAAATGTGCCGTCATATTGGGCGGGTGGATTGACCTGCGTGCCTTTGTAAGTGCGCTTGAAGGTCAGTCCATTGTGCTCCGTCAACGTGCCGGTCAATAAGACATCACCGTATTCATCGACACCGCTTGCGCTAAGAGACGAACCTTTCTGCGTTACTTTTACCGCCATGATGTGAGTCTTCGGCGAGCTTCCTTCGTGTACCTTTATGTTCCAGGTACCAGTTAGATTTATACTTGCGACAGCAGCTTTGGTGGAGTCTTTGGCTTCGGAGCCTTTGGTTTTGGAGCCTTTGGAATTGGCGTCTTTGGAATTGGCGTCTTTGGCCCCGGCGCTTTTGTTAGGAGCGCTTTTGGACCCGATCGTGCCAGTATTTGTCGGCTTAGCTGAAACCTTAGCCGCTTGCTGCCCCTGCGTTGGTGCGGCTAGTGCCGCTCGCTCTGATGCTGTTGTTACCGTCAGCGCTGCTAGTGCTGTAGCCATGACATATTTGGTGCGGTTCATTCCGTGCATTCAAACTCCAGATAGCTGTTCAGGAAAGGTGAATCGGTTTTCGATATTGATCGAGACTGGTGAGCATCTCTGAAATTTGGATGGAAATTTCTTCGGTTACTTTCCCGATGGTGGCTTTCTTAGCTGATTTATAGTCAGCGTAGCGCTCCGACAAATTAATCGGAACACCAACATCCATAAGCACAATTCGCGAGCCTCTGAATGAGGGTTCTCGGGTGCGCAGAATTTCGCGTTCAAGTCGATCTAAGATATCTGCGAATCGTTCCTGAGTCATGTTGTCTTTTAAATAGCCGTCGTAAATTGCTATGAAATTAACAACTCGATCCAGGTCGTTGTAGAATCCTCGCAATGTGGATGCCCGCTCTTCATGCACTTTTCGCTCGTACTCCGAGAAGTCCTTTTCCGGCGCATAAATGAAATCATCGACGTGATTGCGGAGTATGCGCACCATTTCCAGTTGGCGAACATTTGTTGGTAATTCGATTTGCAATTGATGACCGACGTTTGTCAAAATCGATTGTCTCAGCGCCGATACCCTCTCGTTCAAATCGGCACCAGTCTGGGGTTTCATTCCGTATTCTTTTTCGAGGGTGAGAAGCAATTTCTCTGAAATCGCACGCAGCCTCTGGTACACCGATGCGCCACTGACTGTCTTGATTCCGAGATTGGCCTCGAGTGCGCTGAGAGTAATTTTCAGTCCGTTCTCAATGTTCTTGGGATACGTATACTTGATCGCGATCGGCATCAGATAGACTGGCTCAAGAGCCGCACCAGCAGCATGTTTTGCTAGTTCTTCTACCGCCCAGAACGTTAGCTGTGCCGCGCCTGATTCGAGCGGCATAAGAGTGTCATTTTGACGTGAAATTTCTCCCTCGGGAAAGAGCACCAGTTTGTTCTTTCCTTCTGTAAGAATTTTCTTTGTCATCTTGAAGGATTCGCGATCTGCGGCTCCCCTCACCACTGAGTAGCAACCCAGGTGCTGAAGCCACCAACCATTGAAGCCGTTCTGCCAGTCGAAGACTTCGCGCGCCGCGACATAGTTGAACGTCTCACCAGCCAGGCGAGAAAATTCGAACATGACTTGCGGATCATGTCTGTTTGAATGATTCGGACAAATCAAGGCGCGCTTGCCTTTATATGACTTGAATCTCTCTAATGCTCCAGGTGCCAGTTGCACTTTGGTGTCACAGAGACCAAATTTCATGTACAACGGCAAAGTTAGGTTCACCAGCGCAATCAGCGGTGGGCTATCCAGTGGTGGTCTGAAATCTAGCATCGTTTGTTTGGGTTTCCCCGCGAGGTTCTTCGAACTTATGCGAGTATATCAAGTCGCTCGAAGCACACCATCTTGCCAACTGGAAATGGCCAGGGTGAATCGCCCGAATGAGTTGCCAATCAATTGACCGCGTGGAAGTTCTAAAGTGAACCGGAGTCGAACTTTTATTCGCCTGAAGCCTTTGACAGGACTTCCTATCAGCTGGAGAGGTTTGTGCCAACCGGCGCGAATGTATAACCGGCTCTCCTGGCGAATTCGATTACGCCACGCGTCGCTTCCAGTGTTTGATGTGGGAACCATTTTTCATGCAGAACAATCAGCGCTCCGTCATGCAATTTACGAGCGATTCGCGAAACGACCTTGCTGTGTCCAAGCGGCAGCCAATCTTCCGAGACGCAGCTCCAGTACACTGGCTTCATGCCTCGTTCTTTCAAGCAATCTGCAACACGCGCGTCGAGCACCCCATATGGTGCTCGGAATAAAACAGGACTTTCGCCTGTTGCCTGCAAAATCACGTCATTAGTTTTTTGAATTTCTTTCTCGATTCTATTGGTCGTCAAAAGCGGCATGAATTCATGATGCTGCGTGTGATTGGCGATGATGTGTCCGGCATCTGCCAATTGTTTGACCAGCTCTGGATGTCTCTCTGCGTGCTCACCAATCAAGAAAAAGGTAGCGGGAATGTTTTCTTTCGCCAATAACTCAATCAATTGAGGCGTTGTTTCTGGGTGCGGACCATCGTCATAGGTCAGGTAAAGACGCGGATGCTCTCCGTTATTCTCCTGGTGACCAGCCCAATAACCCGAAGGCAAGAGGCGCTTGCCGAGCCAGGTTAGCATATCCATTTTCGCGTGGGTCCAATCGTCTGAGAAATCGCTTTTGTGTTGATCAGACATTTGCTGTTTCGCTCATCTTCGTAGTGTTTTGGATGAGCAAATGAATTGCCCGTCTCGCCTTATCTCCTACTTCAGACGATCGGCGCTGGGCAATTGATTCAATAGCGCTGGCAAATGCATAAAATCTTTCGATTGACATGTGCGTTGATTTTGGATGAGGCAACAGGCTGCGCATGTATCCGCGCAGGTTATTGCTTTCCTTTTCGCTTAAAGGTTGAACTATGTCAAGTAGTGAGCGCAGGCTCTTAAGGCTCACCAGAGGAGTTTGATAAGTCAGGGCAGAGCGGGAAAGGGCTCGATGCAGAAGCACGCACTGGGGTAACGGCGCGCCTCTGTCGTTGTCACCACGGGGAACTGCCAGCAGGAAGTCGTTCCATTTAGGGAAGTCGTAGAGGACGTGCAGGAGTGAGTCGACCTTGCGACCGTCGCTGGCTTGCATAGGCAGCATGCCGTAGATGAACGGACGAGATTCGCATTTATCGACATCTTTAGAGACGTTGAGCATGACACCGGACAAACTTGACGCTCGAACGATGATGGCTTGCTCGTTTAGTTGTGAAATGCGGCCAGGCGCGAAACTGACTTCTTTCATCGCATATTCCTGACATAAAAGCATGTCCAGAACTGCGTCTCCGACGATTGCGCCAAACTCAGCGGTGGTTACGTTACCGGTGACGAAATAGATTGTGCTCTCAGGAAGTTGTCGGCCAAACGAGATAGTGAGAATGCCAGTGACTTTCTCAAGGCTGAGGAATTGCATCACATTGAAAATCGTGCCTTCCCGAACAGATGTAATGTGAAAGTTAATGCCCACGTGATTCCCCGACTTAGGCAGCAAGTCAGCCAGCGCCAGTTTAAATTATACCCACAGCGTCAGGGGATGCCCGCTTTATCGGGCAGCTTTCAGACGATCTGAGAGAGCGTTTCTTACTTCGATTCTATCGTCAAAATCGATTGTTCTGTCGGCCAGTATCTGATAAGTCTCGTGTCCTTTGCCCGCAACGACGACAATATCTCGATTAGTGGCTTCCTTAATTGCAAGAGCGATTGCTCTGGCGCGGTCTTCCTCAACGTGCAGATTCGTTGTTCGCTTAATGCCACCCAGAATATTGTCGATAATCGACTTTGGTACTTCTGAACGTGGATTATCCGAGGTGACTATTACCAGGTCTGCAAGCCGATCGGCTATTCCACCCATTTGTGGACGCTTGGTCGCGTCACGATCGCCGCCACAACCGAACACGACGATCAATTTCCCATCAGCAGGAACCAGTGCACGTGCGGCTTTTAGAACGTTTTCAAGACCGTCTGGCGTGTGTGCGTAATCGACGAGACAGAGTGGTTCTTCCGTCTTTCCGCCTGTGGTAACGGTTTCGAATCGTCCCGAAACACCTGTGAACTCTTCCAGGGCGTCTTTGCAAATTTCGAGATCCACTCCTTCTGCCAGGCAAATCAGAAGTGCGGCCATGACGTTGTAGACGTTAAACCGTCCGTTCAGGTGGAGGCGCAAATCCAGCTCGCCGTGCGGAGTCTCAAGCGTGAGGTCTGTGCCTCGAAAATCGAAGGATGCATTTTTGACGTACATGTCGCCCTTGTCCCAACCGTAGGTCCAGACCCGCACATCTGAGTCTTTCACTGCTTTGACGAACTCGGGAGCCAATTCGTCGTCTCCGTTGATTACGGCTGTCTTGTTTGGCTGGCGGCTTTTGACGAGCATCTCGAAGAGAATTCGTTTGGCCTGCCAGTAGTTTTCCATTGTCTTGTGGAAGTCAAGGTGGTCCTGGGTAATGTTCGTTAAGCACGCCACCGCGAAGTCGCAGGCACGAACTCTTTCCAGCGCAAGCGCATGACTCGACACTTCCATGGCGACGTGAGCAACATTGTGGCCGGCCATGTCTGACAGCAGCGCCTGCAGATCTGATGCCTGCGGGGTTGTGTGATGGGTGTCGAGATATTGTGAAGGTTGATTCGCTTCTGACCAGCGAGCTCCTAGCGTGCCAATCAAGCCGATTTTGCGATGGTCTTCCAGAAAAATGTTTTCAATGAGATGCGTCGTTGTTGTCTTTCCGTTTGTGCCGGTTACGCCAATCAAGCGGATCTTGCTGCTCGGTTCATCGTGATAGTAAGCCGCCAGATCGGCTAGTGCAGCGCGCACGTCCGGCACTTTGACGTATGGAACCGGCAAGGTCTCTTTGTTCTCACGCTGCGAAACGATGCAGCCGGCACCCAGCTTTATAGCGTCGCTGATGAACTTGTTGCCGTCGAACTTCTCGCCTTCGATACAGACGAAAGCATCACCTGGTTGCACTTTGCGCGAGTCGTAGCAAACACCGGAAAAAGTCGCAGCCGAAGACGACTGCGACTCTGATGACAAAACGCCCCCAATTCGTTCAAGCGCAGGCAGAAGCTGCTTGGCTGGACGCGACTGGGTCGACACTATACTGGATAAACGTTCGCAAGCTTGGCGCCGCGACGCATTTCGAACTTGATGACGCCTGATGCGATGGCATACAGGGTGTCATCGCTGCCGATTCTTACGTTCACGCCCGGGTGAATCTTCGTTCCGCGTTGACGAACGATGATGTTTCCTGCGATTACGTGCTCGCCGCCGTATCTCTTAACTCCGAGGCGTTTGGGTTGGCTATCGCGTCCGTTGCGAGTAGAACCGCCGCCCTTCTTATGTGCCATGACTTATCACTCCTGTTCATGCGCTTTTCCGCGCATACTTTTGATTAGCTCTTGCTTTTCTTTTCGCTTGCTTTAGGCGCAGCTTTTTTCTCGGCTGGCTTCTTCTCGGCGGCTTTGGCTTTCTTCGGCTCTGCAGCTGTTTTGTCAGCAGCCTTCGCCGGTTTGCCTTGACGCTCTTCAGCCTTGGCGAGCACTTTGTCTTTCAATTCAATTGTATCGATCAAAATGCGTGTGTAATGCTGTCTGTGTCCTTGTTTCTTACGTGTGCCTTTCTTTGGCTTCATGTGATAAACAATGACTTTTTTAGTCTTGTGGTGGGAAAGAATTTTTCCACTTACCTTGGCGCCTTCGATGAAAGGGGCGCCCAATGTGGAGTTGGCACCGTCGACAATCATCAAGATTTTGTCGAATACGAAAGCAGTTCCTGCTTCACCTTCAGTCAAATCGACGTCGACGAAACGACCAGCTTCTAGCTGATACTGCCTTCCGCAAGCTTCTACTATGGCAAACATCTTTTTGTCTCCGATCCTCTCTCTACTTGTCCGTGCTGGGTTGTCCCTGCGGCGATGCCGACTCGATGCCGATTCGCTTACTAATCAGTAAATTCGTCAGCAAAGTTTTGCTGCCCATTGAACTTTTTGCGGCTACCTTACGTATTTCAAGTAGCGGGCAATGAAGCTCATTCCGGCACAATTGAAGAAGAATACTATCAAATACTAACCTGGAGGGTCAAATCAAGAATTTCCTAACAACTGCCGGGCAGCGCATTCGGCGCTTTATACAGCATAATTGTTGTTCCAGTCTGGCAAAAGCCGATCCGGGCTGAACGTAAAGCTGCGCTTAATCATTGTTACGTGCCTTGCGCCCACGTCCTTAGTAGTCCACGCACAGTCAGGAGGAGCAGCAAGATGGCTGAGAAAGAAGAAACCGAGTTGGGCAGAAGCAAAGAGCCTGTCACTCCCGCTCAGCATCTCATGCATCTGCTGACAATTGGTTGGAGTCCCACTTCTCCCCTCATTCAAAGATATGTGGCTGAGAATGGGTTGTCTCGGGACCTGTCGCAGTGGCAAGCCATTCAGGGAGACTTCGCTTCACGCCAGCCTGCCAAGCCTGCCGGCAAGCAAAAATGAGCCCGGTTTCCTAATTGTGCAATTTCCATTAACACTTTCCACTTTTAGACTCATTCGATCTAAGCTTTTTCATTAACTAATCCCCACCATTGTCGTCGGAGTAAGTCTCTATGTTGCAAGTTGGAAAAAGAGCTCCAGATTTTGACATGCCCTCAACCAAGGACATGAAAGGTCTCAAAGAGAACGTTCGTTTGTCAGACTACAAGGGCAAGTTCCTTGTTATGTTCTTCTATCCATTGGATTTCACTTTCGTCTGCCCAACAGAATTGAAAGCATTCAGCCATAAATATGATGAATTGAAGAAAGCCGGTGCTGAAGTATTGGCAGTATCGACTGACTCTGTATTCAGTCACCGCGCCTGGATCAACACTCCAGAAGACAAGGGTGGACTCGGTTCACTCAACTACGTACTCGCTTCAGACATCACCAAAGATGTTAGCCGCGACTACGGTGTATTGATGGAAGACAAAGGCATCGCTCTGCGTGGCTTGTTCATCATCGATCCAGATGGCATCCTCCAGTATCAAGTTGTACACAGCCTCAACATCGGACGCAGCGTCGACGAAACACTTCGTGTACTCGAAGCTCTCAAGACCGGCGGACTTTGCGGCGCTGACTGGAAGCCAGGTCAAAAACCATTGACCGTCTAATCACGTCAAGAACGAATTGCGAACCGCCGGGTCTCTTGGCCCGGCGGTTTCATTTAGATAAGAATTGGAACTTGGCTATGTCGAAACGCTGATTATCTGCCTACCAGCGTTAAAATTATTAGGCGATGCGTGACTGAATGGACGAGTTGCGCAAGTTGGAAAGAATGCCGGTCATGTCCGGCCAAGGAGGAACCATGCCGCTTCGTATGGACAGTCCGTTGCCTTCGCTCAAAGGCGGCACCGACTGGTTCAATTCAGCTCCTATCACTGATGAAGAGTTGAAAGGATCGCCAGTGCTCATACACTTCTGGGCAATCAGCTGCGGTACTTGCAAAGAATCATTGCCTGACGTAAGCCAGTGGATTGAGAAATACGGCCCGCAGGGATTGAAAGTAATCGCCGTCCACATGCCGCGCCAGGAAAGTGATACCAAGGTCGAAGACGTCAAGGCTGCTATCGAAGAGTACGAAGTCAAGCAACCATGCGTCGTTGATAACTGGCACGAAATCACGGATGCCTTCGAAAATAAGTATGTACCTGCCTTCTATCTCTTCGACAGAGAAGGCAAGATGCGCGATTTCAAAGCCGGTGAAAAAGCACCGAAGATGGTGGCACAGGCAATCGAGCGCATCATGTCCGAAGCTCCTGTGAAAGAAGAAGCTAAGTAAGACGGGCGCAATACTCCACGCGCGGACCAGATTCAGGTGAATGCCGAATCGGTCTGTTGCATCATAATCAGGTGATGATAATGACTACAGCCGCTGTTGCAACACGTTCACAACAAATATTCGAGCGAGCCAAGTCGGTGATTCCTGGCGGAGTCAATTCACCTGTGCGCTCATGCAAATCGGTTGGTTCCGATCCTATTTTTATGGATCGGGCAGACGGACCTCATTTGTACGATATCGATGGTA
Source organism: Candidatus Melainabacteria bacterium (assembly GCA_003963305.1). Lineage (NCBI taxonomy): Bacteria > Bacillati > Candidatus Melainabacteria > Candidatus Melainabacteria bacterium. The sequence continues at coordinate 46,238 of RXJR01000012.1, forward strand.
ATCGCTACATAGATTACGTCGGCTCCTGGGGTCCGATGATTCTCGGACACCGTCACCCTCGAGTGCTTGAAGCGATCGAGTTGACACTCAAGCAAGGAACCAGTTTCGGTGCTCCGTCTAGAGCCGAAGTAGAGATGGCTGAACTGGTCTGCAAACTGATGCCGTCAGTTGAGATGGTACGCATGGTCAATTCCGGAACAGAAGCAACCATGTCTGCTATTCGTCTGGCTCGTGCTTTCACTAAGCGCACCATGATTGTCAAATTTGACGGCTGCTATCACGGGCATGCCGATTCATTCCTGGTTAAAGCAGGTTCGGGATTGGCAACGTTGGGCATCTCCAGTTCGCCGGGCGCTCCTGAAGAAATCACCAAGCTGACAATGTCCATTCCTTTCAATGATGTCAGTGCCTTGAAGAAAACATTCGATGCGCATGGAAAAGAGATTGCAGCGGTTATTCTCGAGCCGATCGTTGGCAATGCCGGATTGATTCTTCCGGAAGAAAACTATCTCTCCAAAATTCGCGATCTCTGCACCGAACATGGTGCGCTTCTGATATTCGACGAAGTCATGACTGGTTTTCGTGTCGCGCTGGGCGGTGCCCAGGAGTTGTATAAGATCAAGCCTGATTTGACGACTCTTGGAAAAATTATCGGCGGCGGATTGCCAGTCGGCGCCTATGGTGGAAGAAAGGACATCATGGAAATGATTGCTCCATCCGGTCCCGTTTATCAAGCCGGCACATTGTCTGGAAATCCTCTTGCTATGGCAGCTGGCATTGCGCAATTGAAGACATTGCAGGCGCCGGGCACTTATGCTCATCTGGAGCAAAACACACAGCGCTTAGCTGACGGTCTGAAAGGACTTTCTAAATCAATTCAGGTCGTCTCTGTACCTGGAATGTTAGGTGTGTTTTTCAGCAACAAACCAGTAACTGATTTTGAGAGCGCCCAAAAGTGTGACACCGAGCAGTTCGCAAAAGTCTGGCGCAGTTTGATCGAAAAAGGTGTTTACTGGCCGCCGTCGCAATTCGAAGCCGCATTTATTTCTCTGGTTCACACCAAGAATGATATTGATGCCACCATCGAAGCATTTAAAGAAGCGATCAAGTAATCGCGATTGTTAGAATCGGTCAAATCACAGGATAGTTCGAACCGCTACTTCAAGTTGATCGACGAAACGACTTTATCGAGCACGTCCAGACTTGGCGAATATTTGTCGCGCGATAATTTCTGGCAGTACTGATTGCTTTTTTTGATTGGCAGACCATTAGGCAGTCCAGTAGCTTTAACGGGCCAGAAGAATGAGACGTAATACTTCGAATCGGCGGTAATCCCCTGAAACGCATAAATAAAATCAGATGCGGAAAGCGGCGGGTCCCCATTACCGTAAGCCGTAACGAACGATACGCCAGTGCCACCATTTTTATTAAAAGTCAAATATTTTTCCTGCAAATGACAAAACTGTGCGCCATCTGATTCTGGCAGAACAGGTATTTCTTCAACGCCCGTTGATGATTTGTTGGCTATGATTTTTCGCAGCATAGCAATCTGCTTGTCGAATTCGACTTTCTTGTTTTTGGGAAAGATGGCACGATATTCGGCTAGTGGATAAACCAGTAAATGTGGCTGAGAGAAATCGTTATCACCATACTTGCTCTTTTTTCCGTCAAAAGAAACATAGATGTGTTTTGGTGCTCCATTTAAGTAGATGATCTCTTCATCGGGTTCGTATTTTTCGGCAGCTCGGATCTCGACTTTCACCGTTTTCGCGACGCCCGTCGCATCCAGTTCAACTTTCAGCTTATCGACGCTGCTAGCGGCGGATGGGGGCTTACTGGGAGGAGCGGCGAGGCTAGCTGTGTTCGTCAGTAGCGAAGTTCCCATGCAGGTTGCTAGCAGTACTGCACATGCCAACTTCTTGAATGCCATCTTTTGATTCTCCGGAAAGTGAACCCAAGCCAGGGAATATACCATCTCCTGGTTTAAAACGTGCGCGTGTATCTGGTTGACACCGCAGACTGCGTCCATGCTGCCTGATCTGTTCACGTACACAGCGTGTTCACGCACCCGCATTAGTGTTTTAGGAGGAGAACACTTTGTTAACTCTTCGAGTTGAGGTGGCGGTATGAACGAAACAACAGAAACCAAAAACTGGCCAGACCTGGCGATTGGTCTTTTCGAAAGGTTAACGGGTCGAGGAGCTGAGATTTGCTACGACTTCCGCAATATGGAAGTGCAGGTGCCAAGCAAGGTCGGCACCGACGCCGATCACGCTTTGTGGAAAGTGAATGGCGTGCTCATTATCAGGACATGCGAAACCAATTCTCATCAAGGCAAATCAAGCTCGAACGGTCGAGAAAATGAGTAGGATTGAGGTTCTGGGAGCCTTAATTGCCGAAAGTCAAACAGGCAAAATAAGCCTGAAAGCCGATGGTGAAAGTTGCCAACTTATCTGCAACAACTTCCCCAAAAGCGCATTGCTGTCTAATGTTCTCTTTCTCGCGGAAGAAGAAAACAGACAGCGACTGAAGAATTGTCACTCAAGCTTCGCAGCATTAGGCTTGTCGGTGGATGTGCTTGTGAAAGGCACGGTCGTCGCTAAGATGGGCAGAGAGGCTCAACCGGGTGTGCTGTCCAGACTTCTGGGGATGGGATCGATAGAACTTAGAGTCATCCCTTTTATGGCAAGTATCCTCACGACTTAAGTGGTTTAGGTGCTTGGTTCATGGTGGTGGTTCTGCATCTGAGGCTTTGGTTGGAATACATCAAGATCACCGGTGGCACGTTGAAAACACAACACAAAATATTCAAAAAATCCTCAACGATACCAGCAAGCGCAGAAGAGGTTTTCGATTGGCATACGCAACCAGACGCGCTTCTCAAGCTCACGCCGCCGTGGATTAAATGTCGCGTCAAACCGACGCGCGATGGCATTCACGATGGCAATCGAGTACTGCTCAAGATTCGCCGGGGACCAATTTGCATAAACTGGTTGGCCGAACAGCGAAACGTGGAAGTAGCCAGACGTTTCGAAGACATTCAGATCTATGGACCGTTTGGCTATTGGCACCACGTCCATCGCTTCATTCCGATAGATTCAAGCCACTGCATACTCGAAGATAGCATCGAATACGACATGAAACTGAAGCCGCTTCTCAACCCGCTCGCTGGTCTGCTGGTGGAGCCGGATTTAGAGAGGTTGTTCGCGTTTAGACACGCGGTGACTATTGCGCAATTCGAGAAGAAACCGAGCAACAAGTTCTGACTGAGGCTGACTTTGTTTCTCTGTGACAGTATCTCTAATGCCTTCGCTGCTCATTATCGATGAGTTCCGGCAATCGATTTTTTCAAGTCCTCATGTTCGAACGCGGAAGACATGCGTTCAATTTCACTGGATTTGATTCCTAAACCTGCGGCTACGACAGACCAGGATGACACTGCCATTCCGACTTCATACGCTATAGCCCGAGCTTCCGGAGCACTGAGATCAAAATATGCGGCTACTTCAAGCGCCAGGTCCAGTGAGGCCGTAGCATCGTCAAGATCAATGGATGTACTGAGTATGCGCGGTCTAATATCAATCGGCACAGGATTTAAATCGTATGCTGGCGATAACTGCCAGCCAGCGGTATCACCGTATAAAAAGCCATGATTACGCAAGTGGTCATCGGTATTGGAAATAAGTATGTTCAGGACCACGCGTCTCCAAAGTTGCTGCAAATCATGTTCTACGTTGCGCCCGTTCTGTCGTAACGCGTCCACGATGTCCAGATAGCTTTTTTGTTCGTTGTCCTTCGCACCGAGCATGCTCATAGCTGATACAAATGGGATACGTCTTTCATTTTGACGGTCGAATCTGCGTAAAAGAAGAATGTCCCTGTTTCCAATCTTTTCTAATCTCCATGGAGGTACGTTGATACCAGATTTAGTGGCAAGTGTAAGAGCTACTGCTTCCCACCGTGATGTATCGATCTCATCGCCATCATGCGGGAATTTTGCGATAGCCAGATGTGCATCTTTATCTCGCACTGATGCTTTTGGCCGTGCTCCTCCAAGAGATGAGCCTGGTGCTAGCAACAATCGCATATCGTCGTCAGATTCTTTGTCCCGCAGCACGTGTTGAGCTGCGGTAAGGAGTTTCGGGAGATCGACTAACGGTGGAATTTTGCTTGTTGGGTCATTTGCTAAAAATGGTCCGCCAGCGGTTTTAGCGAATCGCAGCGCTCCCTGTCGAGTCTCGTCATCAACCAATAACAGGTAGTCGATTTCACGTAATGTGCGTGGAGTTTTTCCTTCACTTTTAGCTCGCCGCCTTTCAGCCCGGCGCATGAGCGCGCGACCCCATCTGTCGGGGGCCGAATCGCCAATGGCACCAAAAAGTGCTCGATCATTGCTGTGAAACGGTCCAGGACCGAGTGCTAGTGCGGGTTCCAGCGAGAAGTGCACTGGATTCAAAAGCCAGTCTCTGTCATATTCAAACGACGCGGTGTGCTTATCGTTGCGTGTTCTGGTCCAAAGTTTGCCGACGAGGTGGGTTTTCTCGAACAAATCTATATAGACCAGTGTTTCGCTTTCCATCACGAACCACCGGCTTCATCTTGCGATTTGGCTTTACGAAGTCTTATTCGTTTAGGCAGTCGTTCTTCATCAAGCTGGCGCCCAAGTGAATCTTGGCTTACATCAGCAAGGTCGTTGACTCGTTCAATCATTCCGAGAGCGAATAGAATCGTTGCATAAGTGCCAAATGAAACGTTTGGGTCACCATTCTCGACGTTATACAACGTCATGCGGCTGATTGAAGCTCTTTCGGCGAGAACTTTTGTTGGAATGCGGCGACGCAATCGAGCGTCGCGGATGTCTTGTCCGAGTTTGCGAACAGCGCGTTTGACTGGGTTGGGAATGTGCGGATTGATTTTTTGCATAACGTCTAATTTGTTTGCTCTTATATGTTTTACTGTAAACGATACTTGACCTAAAGTCGAGCCCGTTTTGATGTTATGCTCGTGAATGTAAGGTCAAGTATGATTGACCTTATAGTTTATATGGACATCTATATTAGGCCTTATGTTGCTCGTCCATTGATTCGGGGCATGCTGGACGCTTTAAGCCGATGCCAGCTGTTTGAAACGACCGACATCGCGCTTTGGTGGTTCGCCAAAAGTGCGTTTGTATTCTCGGCTGAATTGAGAAGCATCGTCGTATCCAACCATTTCGGCGGCGGTGCTGGCATCGATGTCTTCCGTCAGTAAGAGACGTCGTGCTTCCTGCAGGCGAAGGGTCTTCTGGAATTGCAGTGGGCTCATTGAAGTGGCTGTTTTGAAATGTTGATGGAAGCTGGATACGCTCATCCCCAGTTCCTGAGCCAGACCTTCTATATTGATATTTTGATTGTATTTGCTTCGCAATATCTGTACTGCTTTAGTGATTCTGTGCGCGTTTCCGCCAAACACCGCCATTTGTCGCAGTCTCGGACCCTGATCGCTTTTGAGTAATCTGTAGATGATTTCACGCATCACCATAGGCGATATCACTCGATAATCGTCGCTATTGTCTGTAAGTCTGAACAATCTCAACAGTGCGTCGAGCAGTTCGTCTTGCAGGCTGCCTACTGCCATTGATTTCACGCTGGCCTCGTTTCGTCCTGCTGAGATACCCGTTTCGACGATTACAGAAGCTATTGTGGTAGGGTCGAACTCTAATTTAAATCCCAGGTAAGGCTTTGCAGGCGTAGCTTCTACCACCTGGCTGACAACCGGAATATCCATCGATATGAGCAGATAATTGGTAGGGTCATACCTCAACCGTTCTTCACCGAATGTCACTTCTTTCGCGCCCTGCGCAATCACGCACATAGAAGGCGAGTATAGCCCGTGCTTCGGTGCAGTTGGATTCGACCAGCGATAACATTCCAGGTTGTCGACGACACAGTTCGTGCCTTCCTCGACTGTAAGTGCGGCTAGTTTTTCAACGAGTTCTTTCTGGTTGGCGTCGAAACGGCTGTTTTTGGCGTTCATGGCGAATTTATTTCAACTTTGGAGAATTGTCCAATCTTTTTGGAACTTTGTTATACCAAACTGGCACTAAACCAGCATAACATAGTGTTTGTTAATGGACGGCTGCGAATTTTATCCAAGCCGCGCTAGCCACATTTATTAGCCCCGGTACATCGAACTCGGTAATCGTCAAAAGACCGTCCCGATTTTGAAGACTTTTCGGCGCACTTGATTTGGTGGCACTGCCATCACACAGACGGAGAAGGTAATGAAAAAGAGAAAACTTGGAAATAGTGGATTGGAAGTTTCTGCGCTGGGTTTGGGTTGCATGGGTATGAGCCATGGATTTGGACCGCCGAAAGATAAGCAAGAAATGATCGCATTGATACATGCCGCAGTTGAGCGCGGTGTTACTTTCTTTGACACAGCTGAAGTGTACGGGCCATACACAAATGAGCTTCTCGTGGGTGAAGCCCTGCAACACCATCGGGATAAAGTGGTGATCGCCACTAAGTTTGGTTGGATTCCAGATCCTAAAGGTGGTACCGATGGTCCTAATGGTGGACCGAAGTGGTCCGCACTCTGCAGTCGACCTGAACATATTAAGAGGGTCGCAGAAGAGAGTTTGAAGCGATTGCGCATTGAGGTGATCGATTTGTTTTATCAACATCGTGTCGATCCGGATGTGCCAATTGAAGAAGTAGCCGGCGCTGTCAAAGAATTGATTGCGCAGGGAAAAGTTCGGTACTTCGGATTGTCTGAAGCTTCCGCCAGTTCTATTCGTCGAGCTCACGCTGTTCAACCCGTAGCTGCTGTACAGAGTGAGTACTCGCTCTGGTTGAGAAAGCCAGAACCGGAAATATTGCCAACCTGTGAAGAGCTCGGAATTGGATTTGTTCCCTATAGTCCACTCGGCAGGGGCTTCCTGACTGGTAAAGTCGATGAGACTACTGAATATGCCGATAACGACATTCGGAAAGTTCTGCCCAGATTTTCTGCAGAAAATCGCAAGGAAAATCAAAAGGTGGTTGAGCTCCTGACTAATTTTGCAGAAAGCAAAGGTGCTACACCCGGTCAGATTGCGCTGGCATGGTTGCTCGCACAGAAGCCATGGATAGTCCCGATTCCTGGCACTACCAAGTTGCATCGTCTGGAAGAAAACATTGGTGCTGCCGAAGTGCAACTCAGTGATGCTGATGTTCAAGAACTTTCTGCTGCCGCTGCCAGGCTTGAGGTGAAAGGAGAGCGGTACCCGGAAGCGATGGAAGCTTTGTCTTATCGCTAAAGAATTTGTGCCATCAGGTGCGCAGAGATGAAAGTCTCGCGAGGACTCGAACAGGAGAATTGTAATGACCAAAACAGCTATAAAAACCAAAGCGTATGCTACTACCGGTGCGCACGAAGAAGTTAAACCATTCGAAATAGAGCGGCGCGAGCCTGGTCCTAACGATGTTTTGATTGACATCAAATTCTGCGGCGTATGCCATTCTGATGTGCATCAGGCTCGAGATGAGTGGGGTGGTTCTATTTTTCCAATGGTGCCGGGCCACGAAATTACTGGAGTCGTTGAAAGAGTCGGCGAAAAGGTCAAAAACTTTAAACCTGGCGATCGCGTCGGTGTCGGCTGTATGGTTGATTCCTGCAAAGAGTGTGGATCTTGCGCGGACGGCGATGAAAACTACTGCGAAAAAGGAAATGTTCAGACCTACAATGCCATTGGCCACGATAATGTTCCGACGTTAGGCGGATACTCCGAAAGAATTACGGTTCATGAGCGATTCGTTGCGCGTATACCAGACAACTTGCCGCTTGATAAAGCGGCACCGCTACTCTGCGCTGGTATCACCACCTATTCACCTCTTATCCACTGGAAAGCTGGTCCAGGCAAAGCAGTGGGTGTAGTTGGGCTCGGCGGACTCGGTCACATGGGCGTAAAACTAGCTAACGCACTTGGTGCAGAGGTTACTGTAATCAGTCGCACGAATAGTAAGAAGTCCGACGCGGAAGCGATGGGCGCGAAGCATTTCATCGCAACTTCTGAGCCATCTGCGGTCGAAAATTCGAAAGGAAAGTTCGACCTGATTATCAATACAGTCTCTTCTGCTGCTGATATGAACTCATATCTTGGAATGTTGAAACGTGATGGCGTGATGATTCTGGTTGGTGCACCCAGCGAACCGTTGCCTATTGAAGCTTTCAGTCTGATTCCACGCCGCATTTCGCTGGCTGGTTCGACAATTGGCGGCATGCGTGAGACCCAGGAAATGCTGGACTTCTGCGGCAGGCACGGTATCACATCCGATATCGAAGTTATTCCAATTCAGAAAATCAATGAAGCTTACGAACGTATGCTCAAGAGTGACGTGCGATATCGATTTGTCATTGACATTGCGTCGCTGAAGTAAACCCCAGGCTGAGCGAACGCGAGCCACCTCAACGCCTTACAAATTAGAAGCGCTTGAATCTTGTGATATCAAGCGCTTCGTTCGCGTAGGTGTTGTTGCACACCGAGGTTGGATCGAATAAATTGATGCGGTCTGTCTGGGGAGAATATATGCGAAAAGGTTTCCAACTAGTAGCAAGCGTCTGCGCCGCTCTTGTGTTCGGCTCGTCCACAATGTCAGCGCAACCGGCACTTGCAACTATTGCGCCTGATTCGACTAACAAGCCAGTTCACCAACTTTCGCCGATGGTAATTGGTAATGGATTTGGTTTTGCCGTCGTCAATCCCAGTTGCGAAGTGACAAGATTCTATGCACATCCGTATCGTTTCGAGCGACCGAACGAGGACGTTTCAAAGGACGGCGATTCAACGGCTAACTATTTCAAAAAGGCGGTCTGGAGTAATTCGGGAGCAACCAAATCTCCAGTGCTCGAATATGTAGGGCAGTCTCATGTGCTTGCGTCACACAATGGTAGCGAGACGAATTATTTTTTCAATCCTTTTGGTGTCAAACACAATGTTTTCGTTTTGCTCAACCAGTCGATTCCTGCGACTACGAAACATGCTGTTCCTACCACTACGAAAGGTTCTGTTCCCACAACTGAGAACGGCTCTGCTAGTGCGACTGGGAACGGTTCTGTCAAGCCGTCAGTAGAGCCGTTTTTGTCAGTTGAATGGTCTGCGCCGATTGAAAAAGAAGAAACTCTTACGATCTCCGGGCGCTCAACGCGTATTCTACAACTCAAGGGAATCAAGGAACCGATTGCGGTCCTGTCCACTGCTTTGGACGGTCGTGAGTTGGTTTCTTCTACAAAGCTAGTCGGTGCTGGTTGGGCATTTATTTCTGCAGATGACCGTAAATCTCTGGAAACAGCAGTGCAAGACTTTATTCGCTGGCAACAAGGGGATGTTGGTAAAAGTCTGGTGGATCGCGAGGTAAAGAGTCTTGACGATTGGCGTCTGCCACCACGGGTTAAATTTGCAAACGATAAGGAAAGGCTGTTGTGGCGCCAGAGTGAAACGTTTTTGCGTATGGCGCAAATTCAGGAACCTGACATCGACGGTCGGCATAGCAAAGGATTGATTCTAGCCAGTTTGCCCGATGGCGTCTGGTTTACGCCCTGGGTCAGAGATATGGCTTATGCGCTTGTTGCGCTAACTCGCATGGGACATACAGCGGAAGCGAGAGAAGCGATCCTCGGCTATTTCAATGCCCGCCCGGTAGGCAGATGGAAGAATGAGACTAAAGGGCTTGACTATCAGATTTCTGTGACTCGATATTATGGTGATGGTTCAGAGGAAGCAGATTATTCCGGATTACAAACGCCAAACGTTGAGTTCGACGACTGGGGGCTGGCACTGTGGACGGTGGCAGAGTACTGGCAGAAAACTCATGACCTTAGCTTGTTGACCGCTAAAACTTACAGAGGTCCCCTCTATGAGTCGATGCGCGACTACGTTGTAATGCCGTTGCTGGGTAATCTCGATCCAGTCGGAAACGGTGGACTGATAGTTGCGGCAGACTCCTCTTGCTGGGAGGAGCATCAGCAGAATAAGCGGCATCATGCTTTTGACAGCATAACCGCGATCAACGGACTGCGTGGATTTCTAGAAATTGCAAAGGCGAAACATGACGATAAAACTGTTCAACTCGTTAGCGACAAAATTAAGGCGCTGGAAATTGGCTTCAAATCTGCATTTGTGAAGGATAACTCGATTAGAGGCACCGTTGAAACAAGTTTCAAAAATGAGATTGATGGCTCCGTGCTTGAGGCCTTCAACATGGGCGTGATTTCGGATCCTGCGGTGATGAAAGGCACCATCGATAAACTGGAACTTTTGAAGACGGCTTCTGGCGGATACCGTCGCGTGCGCGGCAGTACGAACTATGAGAAACACGAGTTCCTATTTATCAATTTCCTTTTGGCTAGAGTTCTTAACGCCCAAGCCGAAAAGTTGACCGCTCCAGCTGCGGAGAGGGCAAGAGCAGCGGCGATTTTGAGCGACATGGTTGAAAGTGCCGTAATCGATCATGGACTGATTCCAGAGATGTATGTATCTGAAAAGTCTTCTGACTATCCGGGAGAAATAGGCGCTCCAGCCGGTTCCATCCCCATGGTCGGTTATGGCGCGGGTATTTATGCCATCACACTTCTAGAACGAGAAAACGCATCAGCAAAATGATAGTACTTCGGCGAAAGGATAGACTTGCCGCAGCAAACAGGTAGAACTTGAACTACCGTTTTGAAGCTTTACGTCTCGCCCATTCTGTCATGCCCTGATTGACGAAGTATTGGAGTGTATCAGCAGCTTCCTTCTCTGAGTAATCCTTTTTCCGCTTCGGATCCACAAATCCTTTATGTCGTTCTGGAATGATCTCCTCAAGACCATTTCGGTTCCGATCATTGGGCACTGGTCGGGCAAACTTCGTGATTGGCACTCCTTGATCTGCGCCGAGGCTTAGAGCCAGATCTTCCGTGTTTTCATAGAGCACACGAATGACTGCCGCCTTGCCTTTTAGCGCTTCTTCTTGTTCCTTCATTGCCGGCGCCATTTCATGACATGGTCCGCATGATGTCGAGCCGATTTTAACGATGACAGGCAGTCCTTTGTCTGCAGCATCCTGAAGCGCCTTGTAGTATTCTTCAGGCGTTTTAACAGCTTTTTCTTCGTCCTCTTTTATGAGTGCTTTGAATCGCTCGACTTCAGCTTTTTTCTTTGTTGCTGCGTCCGCTTCAGCTATCTCCTTTTCTTTTGCCGTTCGCACCCTTGCTTCTTCGGCTTTCCTGGCTGCTTCTACTGCGTCGGGTTTTTCTTCCGGCGTCGGTGGTTCGTTTGGTTTTGGCGGTTGAACCGGCTTCTGCTGTTCATTTGGTTTCGTTGATTGAACGGGCTTGGAGGATTTTTTTCCATCGCCTCCATACTGATAGAGATCAGGATTTGTTGGAGATGCGTTCGGTTGCGTGCCCTCAGGTGTGGTGTCTGATTTCTTGCCATCACCACCGTACTGGAAGAGATCTCGTGGAGGTTTGGCTTGACCGAGTTTGGGCAACAAGCTCTCTATCTGATCTGCTGGAATTCCGGTTGCTTCGATCCTCTTTATCAATGCTGGATTTTGATAGAGTGATGGGTCTCTCAACGCCGCTGAATCGATCCAGCGACTGCCGATCTCGCGGAATTTCTGTTGGCGCTCGGGGTTCGTCTCGGTTTGTCCCCATTCTAAGCATGCAACACCGAGAGCGGCTCTTGATGCTGCTTTGGCGTTCTTCACGAAGGTCAGATTAGCCTGATCTTGTGCTAGTTTCTGGAACTCGGGTGAATCCTGCGGTGTTGTCGCCAGCGCCTTTGCAATGCGGTCCTGCTCGGCCTGAATAACCTTTGGAGTAAATCTGTCGGCGGCATCTATAGCTCCGTGGAAATGCCGTTCCGCATCGTGCCAGTCTTTCGATTCGCTTGCTGCTTTCAGTTCTTTCGCGATGGTCGCACGTGCACTTTCGAACGTCGGAAGCTTTTTGTCGGTGCCGTCTCCCGTTTCCGATTTCTCCGCTTTCTCGACCAGGGCTTCGGGATTGAATTTCCCTGTGTACGATTCTTGCTTGCCCTTTGCTTCTGATATAGCCTGGTTGAACGATGCGATCATGGAACGATCGGCGCCTTGCCACCGGAAATTAGGTGACTCGGGCTGGATAGAACCGTCTGCTCCAGGCTTGACAGAGAACACAAGCGACACTGCAGCGTTGTGACCACCGGCAAGTTGGCCGTCGGCGAATTTGGCCAGCGCTGGATCTTTCGTTTTAGCTCGGTCGATGTAGACGTATACAGCATCTTTCGCTGCGCCATTCTTGGCGTCGGGCAAAGAATTTTCTATTAACTGTCTTGAGTTGTTATTCTCGAATCCACCAAAGATTGCCACAACTGGTTTACCAGTACGAGCGGCTTCTTTGTAGGCTTCCTGGTAATTGTCCTGAGTGTATTTGAAGTTACTTTTGATCATGCGATCGTAGTCAGCACGAGATTGCCCGTCGACTGCGATCACCGTTCCCTGGGAACCGTCGGCAATGCTGAAGCCATCGTTGAGCGGCTGATAGTTGCGCCTGTTGTTGAAAAAGGCTTGCTGTCTCTGCTGCTCTTGAAAGTCTTGATGATAAATATTTGGACGCACAAACTGTGAGTCAGGTCTATCGTACCGGGGTTGAACCCGGACTGGATAGCATACTTCGCCGCCTCAAGCCATGTCTAATCACCTGTTGTCCACACTGCTACGAGTTTGAGCCTAAAGCAACTTTGTTGCTAAATTGTGCCTTTTTGTGGAATCTGTGCCTGGGCGATTGGCTCAGCTATTTTGCTTACTGCTGTGGGCGGTTTGAGTCAGGCGTTCGGATACCTTTCTTTTAACTGTTGACTTTCCTCTTCTGTCTTTTCGGATTCTTTATTTCTGCCCATGGCTTTTAGCAAGGCTGCATAATCTGATTTCATCTGCCAACTTTCCAATGGCACGTCGTCTTTTGCAAAGCCCTTGTTCTTATATTGCTGAATCAGTTCAGCATGCTTGACCATCCCTTGCTTTAAGTGCTCTTCTGCTTCTTCGTATCGACCGTTGTCTCTGAGAAAGCAGCCGTATTTGTGATGAATTCGACTCATTGAGCTAACTTCAGATTTTGCTTCTTCCAGATCTCTTGCGTCAGTTAAAGCGCGGAGGAAAGTTCTTTCAGCGACTTTCGCATCGCCTTTCATGGAGTGTGCTTCTGCCAGGCTTACCAGTAAATCGCAGCGACGATTGATATCGTGCAGTTCATTCCCGAGCAGCCGGAGGGCTTTCTCAAACTCTTCGCAGGCGCTGACCGGGTCGGATTTTTTGAGCGCCGCTTGTGCTTTGAGCGAGTGCCTGGCAATTTCAGCTGATTTGTTCGCCGCTGTGTTGATGCTTTTAAAAGCTTCTCCAAAGCCTGGGATTAGTTTATTCATCCGATCCATTCTTTCGGCTTGCGATTTTTGTATTTCCTCAAGCTTTTCGTCTAGTGCCTTTAACCTCTCTTCCGGTGAGGCATTTCTATCTATCATTGGTGTTTGCCTGGCAGCTTCCCTTTCACTCTGCAAGAGATCGCGGTAGCCTTCTGGAAGAGCGTCGTAGAGAAGCTTTTCTGACTCCGCTGTGTATCTGTTGTAGTTCTCGTTGTCTTTCATGCTCAAGTAAACTTGGGCTTTGGAACTGAGCAGGATATAGTGCTCTCTTTTAAAATATTGATTGTCTTGCCATCGTCCCAGTGCATGGTCGATAACAATCATTGCTTCTTCCGAGTTCGCATGTTTGGTTACGGTACGCATGAAAGACGGTGTTAACGCTCTGGCCAGCGCTGCTATATCTTGCAGGCAAAAGTAATCAAAATCACAATCAAACGCCATGGACAGGTCATCTTGATTGTAGGCCGGAATAATTCCTAATTGCACCATCCGCTCTCGCCATCTTGAAATCGGCACCATCTTCGGATTTTGTTTTAGTTTCAGTACTTGTTGCTCAATGTCACTATCTGTAATGGCATATTTTGTTCTGTGTTTTTCCGGCAGGGGCTCTTCATCATTGATGCGCCTGGCAGCAATTTCCCAGACTAATATGTTTCGCAACAATGATGCGTCGAATCGAGTCGTGTCCGGCACCGGATCTTCTTCGCTGGGTTCCGGCACTTCCGTCGCCGTACCGGTGCAGAAGCGGCAGCGTTCGTCATCATCTTTGATTACTGGCTCTGCACAGTGGCTGCATTTTTTACCCTTCTGAATTTCATTGACTCGCATCTCGTACTCGGCGATAATTTCGCCCACTGTAAGTTCCAGAAGTTGCAAGCGCTCGTCAGCGCAAATTTTTGCCAGTGGTATCTGCTCTCCATGTAGACTCAATAAAACATCCCATACCAACCCGAGTTCAGCCATGGTCGGAGGATTAGGTTGACAGTTGCTACTGCTCCTGTCGTTCCTGCGAAATTCGTCAGGGGTTACGTCTGGTTTAAGTCCGATGTGTGGTGCTGGGGTGTCTTCATCGGCGAACTGTATACGCTTTCGGAATGGTTCCGGCATCTGGTCGAGAATGGCATAGAAATTCGGCAGCCAGTGAGCTGCGTTTGTAATCAAGACGCTGACGTTTCTAGGACGTTTTGCTGCCAGGAGCTTGCTGCCGACAGGTTTTCGGCAATATTTGCAATAGTACGCATCCTTACGGATGTTTCCGTTGCATTCCGGGCACCATTTGTATTCATGGTCTGAGAACGTAAACATTGATCAGTTACTCTCCGGTTGCATTCGAAACCGTGCTGCCGATTAACTGTTTTTCTACCCATATTTCGACCTGGTACCGCTCCTGGACGGTTGGATTTTGTTAGCTCTACAACAAATTGTCCATTAACTTTTCGATTCGCTGCCCTGAGATCTATCGTTGCCATTTATCTGTTTTGTACGCAACATCGCTCGTGCCACCGTGAGTGCTACCACGTTGACTGCACCACATCGAAGTGCTTCGCGAGCACATTCAGAGAGCGTGGCTCCTGAGGTGCATACGTCGTCTATTAAGACGACTGAACGTCCAATCAGTTTGGACGGATTGCCGACAAAGGCATTTTCAAGATTTTTGAATCGCTCAGCTTTTTCCAGGCTTTGTTGTGGCGTGGTAGCTCGTCGTCTTTTAAGAGCACCGCGCAGAACCGGCAGGTCGAGAACGCTGGATACTTCTTTAGCCAGTAAATCTGCCTGGTTGAATCCCCGCTCGAATTCTTTTCGCCAGTGCAGCGGAACTGCTACCAGCACTGCATTTTCTCGCTTCAGTAGTATTGATGCCATGCGCCAGCCGCTCAGCATGACGGCGGCTAGATCAGGCGCAATCAATCGATCGCCTTCATACTTAAGTGCGTGAATCAAGCTGCGGATTTCACCGACGTAAGGCGCACCACTGACGATGGCGAACGATTTGTCGCCTTCGTGTTCGTAAAAACCCATCAAAGGTGTTTCGCTTGAAATGCCTTGCCAGCATTCTGCACATAGGGCGCGTGAATACTTTGGAATATTGTCGATCCATCGATGAAGAGTGGCGGGTCGAGCTTCATTGCGGAAGTCTTGCAAATCTTGCAGAAGTTGCCCTCTGGCCAGCATTACGCGTTCGCAGATGCGGCAGTTCTCTTCACTGAGGAATGAATAGAAGAAATCCACAAATTGGTCAATCACTGATGTTATAAGAAATTTTGTTGTCACGGCATGCCTCCTTTGAACGCGCTACTTCCTTTCGAACTCTCTACTTTATGTACGTTTGAAAGGCAAAATTAGTTCAATTTGGCTGCAAAAAAGTGAACCTGCTAGACTCGTGTCTCCACCCCTTCCCTAACTGTGAAATACGCGATAGTAATAACCAATGCTTAAACAACTAGATGCTCCTGGGTTAATTAAGAACGCCGAAAGGAAATTGCGTGATCTCTTCGATTCTGTCGATGAAGTTGCCACGATCAATCAAAAAAGAGTGCTCAACGCATTTCGTGAGCATCGGTTGACTGAAGAATATTTTGCTGAGCGCACGGGGTACGGTCGTAATGATCCTGGTCGCGAGACGATAGACAAGATATTTGCATCGATTTTTGAGTGCGATTCTGCCGCAGTGCGCATGCAGTTCGTCTCCGGAACCCATGCTATCGCCTGCGCATTGCTAGGTAATTTGCACGCAGGCGACACGATTCTCTCTTTGACCGGGCAGCCGTATGACACGTTGAAAGAAGTAATTGGTTTGGAGGGGGATGAGCCGGGCAACTTGCTCTCTCTGGGAGTCAAATACTCTGAGATCGACCTTGACCCCGCCGACGAAAGCGATGCCGGCTTGACTGAGAAGATTCGTCAGGCGGCGCCTGCTGGCAGATGCATGTTCTACATCCAGAAGTCTTGCGGCTACAGCATTGCCAGGCGCAGTTTCAATAATGAAGATATTGCCAGATTGAGCAAAGCCGCAAAGTCTATCCATCAGGACTGTATCGTCTTTGTCGACAATTGCTACGGGGAGTTTGTCGAAGCCAGTGAGCCTACGGCAGTCGGTGCGAATCTTCTAGCCGGGTCCTTAATCAAGAATCCAGGTGGCGGGCTGGCCATCACGGGTGGTTATGTGGCAGGCGACGCAGTTTTAGTTGAGAGAGCATTAAACCGGCTGACTTCACCTGGCATCGGCGGACATCTGGGCTTGACTTACAACCAGAACCGGCTTGTCCTGCAGGGGTTGTTTATGGCTCCGGCAGTGGTTTCAAACGCGGTCAAGGGAGCCATGCTCTTTGCTTCGGTATTGGCCGAATTAGGTTGCGAAGTGAAGCCAGACGCGCTGACCAGGCGGTCAGACATAATCCAGGCGATAAAGTTTGCCAATCCGGACCAGCTTGTCAATTTCTGCCGTGCCATACAGAAAGGCTCACCAGTTAACTCACACGTGGTTCCTGAGCCATCGCTTATGCCTGGATATCAGGACCCTGTGATCATGGCCGCCGGCACTTTCGTGGAGGGCGCCACAATCGAGCTGTCTGCAGATGGGCCACTTCGCCCTCCTTTTGCCGTGTTTGTGCAAGGTGGCCTTACATATCTGCATGTTAAGTGTGTGCTCGAAGAGGCTATAACCCTGAGTGCTAGGGGCGAAATGCCGTTTTTCTAGAACTAAAGCTTTGCTCATTGGCTTTAAGCGGCGCCAGTTCTTCTTTACAATAGTGGGGCACCACTGTGGGGGATACGCTCTTGGTAGCCGAGATGCCAGCCGCCAGGCAAATAGTAATTCCGGGCTCGAAATCGAATTTGTTGATTTTGTCCGGTACTTCAAATCCAGAACTAGCGAAGGAAGTTGCTGATTATCTGGAGTTGACCGTTGCACCGGTCAAAATTTCACCGTTTTCAGACGGCGAAATCTATGTGCAAGTTCAAGAGAGTGTCAGGGGGCAAGACTGTTTTGTAGTGCAGCCCACATGCACGCCGGTCAATGAGAACCTGATGGAATTGCTGATTCTGCTTGATGCCTTAAAAAGAGCATCGGCTGGTCGAATCACAGTAGTGATGCCTTATTACGGCTACGGAAGACAAGACAGAAAAGCTGCCGGTCGTGAAGCGATTACAGCCAAATTGATCGCTGACTTGTTAACCACTGCTGGTGCGCAAAGGGTAGTCACCCTCGACCTGCATGCACCGCAAATCATGGGCTTCTTCAATATTCTCGTCGACCATCTCTATGCCAGCCCGGTGCTGCTCGAATATGTTCGTTCTCTTAATCAGACCGACCTCGTCCTCGTCAGCCCTGACGTCGGCGGCGTGTCGCGCGCCCGAGCCTTTGCGAAGAAGCTCGACGACGCTCCAATCGCTATCATCGACAAGCGCCGCAGCGCTCATAACGTGGCAGAAGTCTACAACGTCATCGGCGACGTGAAGAACAAAGTTGTTCTCATGGTCGACGACATGGTCGACACCGCCGGAACACTCGTGAAAGGTGCGGAACTCCTCAAGAGAGAAGGGGCACGTGCTATTTACGCATGCGCGACACACGCTGTTTTGTCGGGACCAGCAAACAAAAGAATTGATGATTCGCCAATCGAAAAATTGATTGTCACCAATTCAATTCCGCACGAAGCGAAGAACATCTCCAAGAAGATCGTCATGCTCAGCGTCGCCAAGCTGCTTGGTGAAGCGATTGCTCGTATTCACGACGACACTTCTGTCAGTGAGTTGTTCCTTTAATTCGAGTGCGCATCTAAATGATTATCGAGAGTTTTCCAGTTGGTCAGCTGCAGTGCAACTGTTCGATCATTGGTTGTCCGGAAACTGGTGAAGCTGCCGTTATCGATCCAGGCGGCGACCCGGAGAAAATTCTGGCGTTTGCCAGAGACAACAACTTGAAGATCAAGTATTTGTTGCACACGCATGCGCACTTCGATCACATCATGGGCTCTCGCGCGGTGAAAGAAGCAACGGGTGCCAAGATTTACATCAACAAAGGCGACCAGTGGTTGTACGACAATCTGCAAAAACAAGTGCAGCTGTTTGGTTTTAAAGCAACGGATCCGCTACCTGTCGATGAATATCTGGAGCACGAAGACCACGTTAAAGTGGGCAATATCAAAGCTTCTGTAATTCACACTCCCGGCCACACGCCTGGAAGCACCTGCTTTTGCGTGCAGGGAAAAGACAGCATTCTATTTTCTGGTGATACTCTTTTTCAGCATTCCATCGGTCGCACAGATCTATGGGGCGGTTCGTTTGACGAAATAATCAAGTCTATTACCGAGCGTTTGATGAAGCTGGATGACAGCACCAGAGTTGTGCCGGGTCATGGCGGTGACACATCAATCTGGGCTGAGAGAAAAGGCAATCCATTTTTGAATTGATTGACTAAATTGGCCATCCGTTTAGATGTCATCAGTTTGGTTGAAACTGAACAGAATTATTTTCTCGTTTTGTCAGACCGTTACTACAATACCGTTGTCATTCTCTGACTCTGTCGCTTCCAATCAGGTATCCTTGGCATTCGCATTACTCGAGGAAAGTTATGCTTGATAGAGGAAAGTTAGATCCCGCTGCCGACGATGTCGTGATTTTTCGGCAACTCTTCGATCTTATGCCTCAACTGGGATGGACCGCTCAACCGGATGGCTGGATAGATTATTACAATAAAGGCTGGTACGACTACACCGGCAGTAACTTTGAAGACATGCAGGGTTGGGGGTGGACATCGGTTCATCATCCTGATTGGCTGCCTGTCTGCATGGCTGCCTGGACTGAGGCAATAAGTACCGGGAAACCCTGCCAGGTAGAGTTCCCATTACGGCGTCATGACGGGGTATTCCGCTGGTTCTTGACCCGTATTAATCCGCTTATAAATGATCAAGGTCGGCTAATTCGCTGGGTTGGCATCAATACAGACATACAAGATCAAAAGGACAAGGAAGAAGAAGAGCGCAGTCGTGTCCGCGCGCTGGCCGAGTTGGATCGTGCCAAAACCATTTTCGTAAACAACATAAGTCATGAGTTTAGAACGCCATTGACCTTAATGATTGGTCCCATTCAGGCACTTTTAGACGAGTGTACTAATACGCAGCGTGTGGAACTGGAGTCGCTTCATCGCAATGCAAAACGACTCCTTAAACTCGTAAATGCATTACTTGATTTTTCGAGTATCGAAGCAGGTCGTTACGATGCAAGATTTGTGGCAACTGATTTGTGCTCGTTCACGAGAGAAATCTGCAGCCTCTTTCGCTCTGCTATTGAAAAGGAGGGGCTCGCATTTGAGGTTCAATGCGAGAACATCTCTGAGCCTGCTTTTGTCGACCGCGATATGTGGGAGAAGGTAGTTCTCAATTTAGTATCAAATGCATTTAAATTTACTCTGTCAGGGAAGATTACTGTTCTGGTCAGGCAAAGTGATCGAAACTTCCTACTCTCTGTCGCCGACACGGGAGCCGGTATCCCATCTGCGGAACAGGGCGAGTTGTTTCAGCGATTCAAACGATTGAAGTCACAAAGCGCTCGCACGCACGAAGGCACGGGCATTGGACTGGCAATGGTTCTGGAACTTGTGAAGTTGCACGGTGGTGAAATTTCCGTCAAAAGCACTGAAGGCGCTGGATCTGAGTTTACAGTGCAAATTCCCCGAGGCAATGCACACTTGCCTCAAGAGTCGCTGGTAAGCGAAGAGATTGTTTTCGAATCGAATTATGCTCAAGCTTTTTTGGAAGAAGCGAATTCATGGGGCAGCGCAAAATCGGCTGACCCTGAGGTTGTCGCTAGTTCAGAGCAGTTGAACCAACACATACTGATCGTTGATGATAACGCGGATATGAGAGCTTATTTGCTACGATTGCTCTCGCCATTATGGTCTGCTGAAGCTGCTCCAAACGGGAAAGCAGCCCTCTCTGCAGCTGAAAGGCGGCTGCCTGATTTGATTGTTGCAGATATTATGATGCCTGATATGGACGGGTTTGAACTGCTTCGGCAGATTCGTGCCGATGATACGTTGAAGACGGTGCCGGTCGTATTTCTTTCGGCGCGCGCAGGCGATGAGGCTCGCGCTGAGGGGTTGGAAGCTGGAGCGAATGACTATCTCGTTAAACCTTTCACGGCAAGAGAACTGTATGCACGCGTTATTTCATTGCTTCAACAGCGATTATTCTCACTCAATTTAGAAAGAGAAGTCGACGAGCGAACCAGAGCGTTGGAGTTGGCTCTGCAAGCCAAGTCTCGTTTCCTAACTACTGTCAGTCACGAAGTTCGAACTCCTATGGCAGGCGTGATCGGTCTTGTTGAACTGATTAAACACACGACCGCAGAAGACGAGACCCGTAATATGGCAGAAGCTGCATTTGAGTCGTCAAAGCGTCTCCTGCAAATACTCAACGATTTGCTCGAAGCTTCGAAGCTTCAGGCTGCCAGAATAACTCTAGAAATGAGAAATTTTGCAATGCGACCTCTTTTAGCCGAACTGGTGCAGCTGGTTAAGCCTGAAGTAGAAAAGAAGCAGCTCAAGATTGATTTTCTGGTAGCGCCGGAGTTGCCTGAGATGGTTTGTGGCGATGAATTGAGAGTGAGACAGATTCTTTTGAATCTGCTTTTTAATGCCGTCAAATTCACAGACAGTGGTGAAATCAGGATCGCGGCTGAACTTGTTAGCTGGGAGGATGGCATTCTCAGGTTGAAGCTTTCGGTCGCAGACACTGGTATCGGTATTAGCGAAGAGCAGCAAAAGCAACTTTTTCAACCCTTTGTGCAGGCAAACGATTCGATTGCTCGCAACTACGGTGGCACGGGGCTCGGATTGAGCATCTGTCGTGATCTGGTTGAGCTCATGGGTGGGCAAATCGGGGTCACCAGTGTTGTTGATCGAGGTTCAACATTCTGGTGTGAGCTTCCGTTTCAAGAAGCGGTGCCAGCCACGGTCTAGTCCACTGCCTTTGAGTGCACTGTCGAATCCACTGCCGTCGGTTCAAGTGACAGCATAATGTCGGCGATCAATCGAAAGAGCTTGGCCTCATTTGCGACTGCCCTTGCTCAGCAGAGGGCTACTTGAGATTGCAAGTAATCGGTTCGAGTAGCAGCGAGACGGGTGTTATTCCGTAAAAGACGCTTTCGACATATTGTTCGACTCGTGAGTTTTTCTTGTTGCAGGAAAACAAGAATGAGTATTTGGCAACAATGTCATCTGGTTTCAACGTTGAATTGGCGCCCAGCAAATTTGAGACTTGTACAGATATTTGGCGATCTGTAGGCGAGCCCTGCACAGGTTCCGAAGGAATATTCGGCAAAGTATTTGGGTCGCCGATGGCAAATTGCTGAACCTTTCCACCTTTAGTTTTTATGCGTAATACGAATGTGGAAGTACCCGCGGCCGGCGGTTCGAACACTAGTGACAGATTTTTCAACGCATCTACTCTCTGCCCTTCCACGCCGTCGATGACGATGCCGGCATAGCCATCTGGCTGAAAGGAAATTAGCCTGCTTCTGACATGCCTGCGATTACCTTCGAATTGTGCATCAGCAAGCCCGCAAACTCCGAGCAATTGCACGACGCGGTCAACGGCTAGCACCGGCTGCACCGATGCACCAATCAACATGGAGAGGGCGAGCGCTACTAAGGTGGCATTTCGGCGTGTTTGCTTGAGCCCGGCGAAGTGAGATTTAGGCTCCGTCTGCTTTGTCATATGGTCTCCTTCACTGTCGACAGGTGGCTACTGCAGCTTGAACGAGAATGTTAGCATGGTTGTTGCCAATATCTATCAGCTGAATAATGTAGAAGGCTGGTCAATTTCAACCTTGCGGTGAACAAACAACCATTGATTGTTCGTTTTGAGCAGCTTGTCCACGTACACTGCTGTACCTGGCAAGATGGTCTTATTTCTATCGATGATAAGCAGATAACAGGTTTGGGTGGCCTGGTCTCCTCTCACATCGATGACAAAGTTCGTCATGATGTGCCGTTTTCCGATCACCCGAGCACCTAGATCGGGCAGAAGATTTGCCAGTTTTTCCTTCCCTTCGTACTTGCCAATGCCGCCTTCCCAGATGCCGCACTCGTGCCAGGTTTGCAGCCACGCCTGAATGTCGCCGCTATCCATTGCATTTGCGTATATTGCCGACAGTTCCTGGATGGCCAATTTGTCTTCTGACATTGATTTCTTGCTCCGCATTGCGCCAACGCAGGTTATTGTATGCTGAAAAGAGAAAAACGCCACCGGTCAGACGCGTGGTGTTGTTTCTAATGTGTTTGAGCAGAACCATACGCCTTTCGAACATTGTCATGTCAGGCAAAACATCGCTCTTATTTGTAGCTGGTCACCCAATATACGGTCGATACTACCCAGCAGTTCCAGAGTGCGTGAATCAGTATGGAAATCCATAGATTACGAGTGCGATTGTACACAGCCGAAAGCACCAGCCCGAGTGCGAAGTATTGAACGAAGCCGTTCAAGTCGAAGTGCCATGCTGCAAACAGGATTGAGCTGATTATCATTGCCGGCGTCGAACCAAGTTTTTTTCGAAGCCATCCGAAGAGAAGTCCTCTGAACATGATCTCCTCGGTGAATGGTGCCAGAAGGCAGGCGAAGATAACAGACTTGATAATTTGCTCAACGTCGCCGGCAACAAATGCCTTGACCATTTGGAGATGTGCGGGATTTGTAGGGCGTCCTGCCCCCGGCAGCAAGTGATATATCAATCGCCCAATGAGATTGAGCACGTTTGCTGCACAGAAGCCACCCAGCACAAAGAAGAAAAAATTTGGCAGAGCGAGCTTCTCTGCTGAGCGCGTAAAGGCTTGATTGAGTGATAGTTTTTGTGGACGGAGCACTAACAAATACAGCAGTAAGAGACAAAAACTAACACCGGCGATCACCAGTGTCATGTTCATCAAGCTTTCGTAATCACCTATGTCGGCTGATGTATGTGAGGCGACAGATGAAAAACCGATCCATAGACCGATGATACCACCCGCGATGACCTGAGCGAATATGGTGCTAATCAGGCACACGTACATTCTTCTGAAGCTGGTAGTGAGCGGAATAACTTCAACAGACTCTTGTTTTTTCAGCTTTGTAAACCAGGTCAGGCTAATCAGACCAAGCAGCAAAATTATCGCGTCCAAAACCAGGAACGACTGTACTCTAGAGCCCCACGCCGTAGCGTTTTCACTTCTTCTGGCGAGTACTTCTCTTAATTTGATCGGGTCGATAATTTTGTACAGATCGATCAATGCACTCGC
Organism: Candidatus Melainabacteria bacterium; assembly: GCA_003963305.1. Taxonomy (NCBI): domain Bacteria; kingdom Bacillati; phylum Candidatus Melainabacteria; species Candidatus Melainabacteria bacterium. The sequence continues at coordinate 69,910 of RXJR01000012.1, forward strand.
CTGATACCACCCCTTTGGTAATTCACTCTTTATAATTTCCTCTGCTTGTGTTTCATTGAGCTTTGTGCCGTTGGACACCCCAGGCTCTGACTTTTGGTAAAGCTGTTGCAGAGTCGAGAGCAAACGGCTTGAAGGCACTTCTTCACCATATTCAATGTCGTCGTCGCGAAAAGGTTTGAAAATGTGCGCCGTGTCTTTGCCTTCCGCGTGCATGATGATTGCCAGTCTTGCCGCAATGGATGGACCTCTGGGATGCTCATCCGCCTGTTGCTGAACGATGGTTTCGGCGTCTCTCAGAAGCTTGTCGGCTCTGGTAGCGGAAATCGAAGCGATGATCGTGCGAGTTGGTTGAGCAAGGTCGTCGATGTATGCGGCTTCCTCAATGTTTTGTACAGCCCCGTCGCAAACTTTCACAGCCTTCTGATATTTCTTGTGGGTTGCAAGTTTGGTCGCATCTTTTACTAACAGGTTGGCGCTCAGGAAAACTGCGCACAGCAGTGTGGCTGAAACTAAAAACGTATCTACAGCATGTAATTGCTTCTTTTCTTTCAGGCAAAGGGCGAGAATCGCGCTTACAAAAGTGAGCAGCAAAAAGAAGAGGACCGCCACCGACCACAGTATCAATGCTATTGAAATGCCTGCCATACCACTCCGCCTGAAAACGCTTTCTTCATTTTATTGGATACTGTTGAGTTCGTTCGAAATATTGTATTCTCTCGCAGAAATTAATGTAGAGTCGGCCCGAGCAATAAATCCTAGATGCTTATCTTATGGGGCTCCACGTTGGTCCTCTCTATGTTCGTTGCAGTAAGAGAGTGGACACAGCATGTGTGTCCGTGGGTACATGTAATGAAGACTTATAGTGACATAATTATTTAGAGAATGACTTAGATCGGATGTAAACAGCGGAAGAACTCAACCGTTCCAGAGCCGGCGTTTTGCTGCCGCTCGGTGACGCAGTTACGACGCATGAAGTCGAGTCGATAGGAGAGACAACACATGGCACGCACCGCGCAAGCAACAATCACCCCTGATTCCGTCGACGGACGCCAGCTTCTTAAGGCATTGAGAGCGATGGCGCGGGGCGATTTCAGCGTCAGAATGCCCCTCGATCAAACCGGTCTGGCTGGGGAAATAGCCCTGGCGTTCAATGACTGCGTCGAGTTGAACCAGCGCATGCAAACTGAGTTGCAGCGAATCAATACTGTTGTCGGTAAGGAAGGAAAAATCACTCAGCGAGCGTCATTAGGTGAGGCAACTGGTGGTTGGAACGAGTGTATTCAGTCCGTCAACGGTCTGGTTGGTGACCTGGTGAGACCCACCACCGAGGTAGCGCGCGTTATCGGTGCAGTGGCGAAAGGTGATTTGACTCAGACGATGGCGCTTGAAATTGAAGGCGGTCCACTGAAGGGTGAATTCTTGCGCACGGCACGCACAATCAACACGATGGTTGAGCAACTCAGTTCTTTCACCTCTGAAGTCACTCGAGTAGCAAGAGAAGTAGGAACGGAAGGAAAGCTTGGTGGACAGGCACAGGTCAAAGGCGTTTCCGGTACATGGAAAGACCTGACGGACTCCGTAAACTCGATGGCATCCAACTTGACAGGTCAGGTGCGAAACATCGCAGACGTGACGACTGCCGTAGCTAAAGGTGATCTTTCGAAGAAAATTACTGTTGACGTTAAGGGTGAAATTCTGGAGCTGAAGAATACGATCAACACCATGGTTGACCAGCTTTCATCGTTCGCATCAGAAGTGACACGTGTAGCAAGAGAAGTAGGAACAGAAGGAAAACTCGGTGGACAGGCGCAAGTAAAGGGCGTTTCTGGTACATGGAAGGATTTGACGGATAACGTAAATTCGATGGCAAGCAACCTGACAGCTCAGGTGCGAAACATTGCTGACGTAACGACTGCGGTGGCAAACGGTGACCTTTCAAGAAAAATTACAGTAGACGTAAAAGGCGAAATTCTAGAACTGAAGAAAACGATCAACACGATGGTCGATCAGTTGTCATCGTTCGCCTCGGAAGTAACACGTGTAGCAAGAGAAGTAGGAACGGAAGGAAAACTCGGTGGACAAGCGCAAGTAAAGGGAGTTGCCGGTACCTGGAAAGACTTGACTGATTCAGTAAATTACATGGCGGGCAACTTGACTGCGCAGGTGAGAAACATCGCCGAGGTGACGACTGCCGTAGCAAAAGGTGACCTGTCCAAAAAGATCACGGTAGACGTAAAAGGAGAAATTCTCGAGCTGAAGAACACGATTAATACGATGGTGGATCAGCTTTCATCATTCGCAGCGGAGGTAACTCGTGTAGCGAGAGAAGTAGGCTCGGAAGGAAAGCTCGGTGGACAGGCTGATGTAAAAGGCGTCTCCGGCACGTGGAAAGACTTGACAGACTCTGTGAATTACATGGCGTCGAACCTTACATCTCAAGTTCGAAATATTGCAGACGTTACAACTGCGGTGGCGAACGGGGACCTCTCCAGGAAGATCACTGTAGATGTAAAAGGCGAAATCTTAGAGCTGAAAAATACAATCAATACGATGGTGGATCAACTGTCGTCGTTTGCTGCGGAGGTAACTCGTGTAGCGAGAGAAGTCGGAACGGAAGGTCGACTCGGAGGGCAAGCGGATGTAAAAGGGGTCTCGGGAACCTGGCGAGACTTGACCGACTCTGTGAATTTCATGGCGTCGAACCTGACAGCTCAGGTGCGTAACATCGCGGAGGTGACCACAGCGGTGGCGACGGGCGACCTGTCGAAGAAGATCACAGTAGACGTAAAGGGCGAAATCTTAGAGCTGAAGAACACAATCAATATCATGGTGGACCAGCTGTCATCATTCGCCGCGGAGGTAACGCGTGTTGCGCGTGAAGTCGGTTCAGAAGGAAAGCTCGGTGGACAAGCCGATGTACAGGGGGTTACCGGAGCATGGAAGGGACTCACTGATAACGTCAACATGATGGCAGGAAACCTGACTGCACAGGTGCGAAACATCGCGGAGGTAACGACGGCTGTAGCCAAAGGTGACCTGTCCAAGAAAATTACAGTAGACGTAAAAGGCGAAATCTTAGAGCTGAAAAACACAATCAATACGATGGTGGATCAGCTGTCATCATTCGCGTCTGAAGTCACTCGTGTAGCAAGAGAAGTAGGTACTGAAGGCAAGCTGGGTGGACAAGCCGATGTACGCGGTGTGTCGGGTACATGGAAAGACCTGACTGACTCTGTGAATTACATGGCATCGAACCTCACAGGTCAGGTGCGAAACATCGCGGAGGTGACCACAGCGGTTGCCAACGGTGACCTGACTAGAAAAATTACGGTGCAAGTAAAAGGAGAAATCCTAGAGCTGAAGAACACAATCAACACGATGGTGGACCAGCTCTCCTCATTCGCGTCTGAGGTAACGCGCGTTGCAAAAGAAGTAGGAACGGAAGGAAGACTGGGCGGACAAGCCGATGTTAAGGGCGTTTCCGGTACATGGAAAGACCTTACAGACTCGGTAAATTACATGGCATCCAACCTCACGGGTCAGGTGCGAAACATCGCAGACGTAACGACTGCCGTAGCTAATGGAGACCTTTCCAGAAAGATTACGGTAGACGTAAAAGGTGAAATTCTGGAGCTGAAGAACACAATCAACACGATGGTGGACCAGCTCTCATCGTTCGCGTCAGAAGTAACTCGTGTAGCAAGAGAAGTAGGTACGGAAGGAAAATTGGGAGGGCAAGCCGAAGTAAAAGGTGTGGGCGGAACGTGGAAGGATTTGACTGATAACGTCAATTCGATGGCGTCGAACCTGACAGCGCAGGTGCGAAATATCGCAGACGTGACCACCGCCGTAGCCAACGGTGACCTGACGAAAAAAATCACGGTAGACGTAAAGGGCGAAATTCTCGAGCTGAAAAACACAATCAATACGATGGTGGACCAGCTGTCATCATTCGCATCAGAAGTAACACGTGTAGCGCGTGAAGTAGGAACGGAAGGGAAACTCGGTGGACAAGCCGTTGTGCAAGGTGTATCTGGTACATGGAAGGACCTCACAGACAACGTAAATTCCATGGCAGGCAATCTGACCGAGCAAGTGCGTGGTATCGCCGGGGTTGTAACTGCTGTAGCAAACGGTAACTTGAAACGAAAACTGGTGCTGCAAGCGAAGGGTGAAATCGGTTCGTTGTCAGACACAATCAACGAGATGATCGATACGCTGGCAACGTTCGCAGATCAAGTTACATCGGTAGCGCGTGAAGTAGGAACGGAAGGAATCCTCGGCGGGCAAGCTCTCGTGCCAGGTGCCGCTGGTACGTGGAGAGACCTGACAGATAACGTGAACGTACTCGCTGCGAACTTGACCACGCAGGTGAGAGCTATCGCTGAGGTGGCAACTGCTGTAACCAAGGGTGACCTGACACGATCGGTATCAGTTGAGGCGAGAGGCGAAGTTGCATCTCTCAAAGACAATATCAACGAGATGATTCGTAACCTCAAAGATACAACTCAGAAGAATACTGAGCAAGACTGGCTCAAGACCAACCTTGCCAAGTTTACGAGTATGTTGCAAGGGCAAAGAGACCTGCTCACTGTAGCTAACCTGATCCTGTCCGAAGTGGCACCACTGGTGCGAGCGCAACACGGTGTCTTCTACATTAATGAGAATGAGGAAGGCGAAGGTTCGCTCAAGTTGATGGGAAGCTACGCCTATCAGAAGCGGAAACATTTGTCGGATCGCTTCAAGATGCGAGAAGGTTTGATCGGTCAAACGGCGGTTGAGAAACAGCGAATTCTTGTCACCAATGCGCCTGATGACTACGTCAAGATTAGCTCTGGTCTGGGCGAAGCAACGCCTATCAACATCGTTGCCCTGCCCGTTATCTTTGAAGGCGACGTGCGAGCCGTGATCGAACTGGCTTCGTTCCAGCCATTTAGCGATATTCACCTGGCCTTCCTGGATCAGCTCACAGAAAGTATCGGTATCGTGCTCAATACAATTGAGGCCAACATGAGAACCGAGAACTTGCTCAAGCAGTCTCAGTCTCTGGCACAAGAGTTGCAAGCGCAGCAACAGGAGCTGACGGAAACGAACAAGCGCCTCGAACAGCAAGCGAAGACATTGCAAGCTTCAGAAGACTTGCTCACCCAGCAACAAGAAGAACTGCAACAAACCAACGAAGAGCTGGAAGAAAAGGCGAGATTGTTGGCTGCGCAGAATTCAGAAGTGGAGCGCAAGAACAGAGAAATCGAGCAGGCGAGAATGTCGTTGGAAGAGAAAGCCGAGCAGCTCGCCCTTACATCCAAGTACAAATCTGAGTTTCTTGCAAATATGTCCCATGAGTTGAGGACTCCGCTCAACAGCCTGCTTATACTCTCCAAGTTGCTTTCTGACAACGGAGAAGCCAACCTCACGCCTAAACAGGTCGAGTTTGCAAAAACAATTCACGCTTCAGGTTCAGACTTGCTTGAACTGATTAACGACATTCTCGATCTGTCCAAGATTGAATCGGGAACAATCACGCTCGACATCGGCGAAATCGGCTTCAAAGATCTGCATGAGGCGATTGAGCGAAACTTCAGGCAGGTTGCCGAAACCAAGAAGCTCGATTTCCATCTGGACTTTGGCGAGAACTTACCGCGCACGTTGAGCACTGACTCTAAGCGCTTGCAACAGGTGCTGAAGAATCTGCTATCTAACGCGTTCAAGTTTACTGAAGATGGCGGTGTCACTCTCAAAGTTGCGGCGGTCACCGAAGGTTGGAGCCCGGACAAGATGGTGCTGAACCATTCCCCGAACGTGGTGGCATTCTCAGTCACCGATAGCGGTATCGGCATTCCCCTGGATAAGCAGAAGATTATCTTCGAGGCCTTCCAGCAAGCCGACGGTAGTACGAGCCGGAAGTATGGTGGTACAGGTCTTGGTTTGCCAATCAGCCGCGAGATAGCAAGTTTACTTGGTGGCGAGATCAAGGTGACCAGCGCTCCTGGCGAGGGCAGCACGTTCACTCTCTATTTGCCGGTTAATTACACTGCTCCCACTCAGTCGTCCAGACCTCGCAGTACAACGGTCAGCAGCTATTCGGCTCCATTGGAACGGAACTACGACCAGCTTGCACCAGATGCGCCTGAAATTCCAAATGACTCTACGATTTTGCTGGAAAGCATAGTTGCAGATGATCGTGGAAGTATTCAGGACGACGACCGCGTCTTGCTCATTGTTGAAGATGACGTGACCTTTGCCCGACTGTTGCTTGATGAGGCTCGCGAAAGTGGCTTCAAAGGGTTGGTTGCTGTAAATGGTGCTGCCGCTATAGCGCTGGCGCGCCGGTTCAGTCCTGATGCCATAACACTGGATATAGTGCTACCTGATATGGATGGTTGGACAGTGCTTGACCGTCTCAAGCATGATCCGAAAACCAGACACATTCCGGTCAATGTTATCTCCGCCTCCGGGCAAAAACAGCGTGGTTTCAAACAAGGCGCGATAGGCTATTTCGAAAAACCAGTAACCAAAGAAGCCATTAATGAGGCGATGGCTGCTATCAAAGCGTTTATCGAGCGCCCGGCCAAAAACTTGCTCGTTGTTGAGGACGATGAGATTCAGCGCAACAGTATTGTTGAATTGATCGGAAACGGCGACGTTGAAACTACGGCCGTTGCATCCGGTCAAGAGGCAATCGAATTGCTCAAGACCACTCACTTCGACTGCATGGTTATCGATCTCGGTTTGCCTGATATGACTGGTTACGAGTTGATCAGAAAGGTCCAGGACGAGCTTGGTTTGCAGAATCTGCCAATCGTTGTGTACACGGGTAAGGATCTGACACCGAAAGAAGAGATGGAGTTGCGGCAAATGACCGAAGCCGTGATCGTCAAGGAAGCCAAGTCACCAGATCGTTTGCTTGATGAAACTGCACTCTTCCTGCACCGTGTCGAGAACAATCTGCCTGAGTCGAAACGCCGCATGCTGCAGCAAGCGCATAATCGCGACCCGATTCTGTCAGAACGCAAGATTCTCATTGTTGATGACGATGTGAGAAACATATTTGCTTTGACCAGTATCTTAGAGGGTCAGCACATGAATGTTATTTACGCAGAAAACGGACTGGAGGCGATCAAGCTGATTCAAGAGAATCCTGATGTCGAGGTCGTTTTGATGGACGTCATGATGCCTGAAATTGATGGTTACGAAACAACCAGACGCATCCGCGACATGGATCAATTCAAGAACCTGCCCATTATCGCTCTCACCGCTAAGGCCATGAAAGGTGACCGCGAGAAGTGCATCGAGGCCGGAGCCTCAGATTACATCGCCAAGCCGGTCGACACCGATCAGCTGATGTCCCTGTTACGGGTCTGGCTATACCAATAAGGAGAACTCACGGAGCGCACCCGTCCCGGGTGCATAGAGAAAACATGGAGCGCACCCGTCTCGGGTGCATAGAGAAAACATGGAGCGCACCCGTCTCGGGTGCATAGAGAAAACATGGAGCGCACCCGTCTCGGGTGCACCAAAAAACGGAGGCACCAAAGAGCGGAGGAATTATGGAGCGCACCCGTCCCGGGTGCATAAGGCCACGGACACCAACAAATACCAAAGCAATGAAAGATTTGGATTCCAACAATACTTTAGAAGTAAAAGACGAGATCGAATCGATCGAAATCGATTTACTGCTTGACGGAATTTACCGTCGATACGGTTACGATTTCCGCAGTTATGCGTCGGCGTCAATACGTCGGCGCATTTTGAAGTTCGCCGAGCAGGAAGGTCTGTCAACAATCTCAGCGGTGCAGGAAGCTGTTTTGCATCAGTCAAGCATGATGGACAAATTCGTTTTGTCGCTCACTGTCAATGTAACTACGATGTTCAGAGATCCTGCATTTTTTCTGGCCATTCGCAAGTCAGTGGTGCCTATTCTGAAAACGTATCCAATGATTCGCATCTGGGATGCCGGCTGTGCGACCGGAGAAGAGGCGTATTCCATGGCGATTGTTCTCAAGGAGGAAGGAATATACGATCGCTGCAGAATCTATGCGACTGATATGAATGAAGATGTTTTGCGCAAGGCTAAGACTGGAATTTTCCCTCTATCTCATATGAAGGAATTCACCGATAACTATATTCAGTCTGGTGGCAAAACTTCTTTTTCCGACTATTACACAGCAAAATACGATTATGCAATCATCAACCAGGATTTGCGTCAGAACATCATTTTTGCGCAACACAACCTGGTTACGGACAAATCGTTTAACGAGTTCAACCTCGTTTTGATCCGCAACGTACTCATCTATTTCAATGAAGAGCTTCGTGCGAAAGTGCTCGATTTGTTGCACGAAAGTATGGCTTCGTTCGGAATTCTAGCTTTAGGCAAAAGAGAGTCGCTAAAATTTAGTAAGTTGGAATCCTCATATGAAGAGCTTGATTCCGCTATGAAACTGTACAAGAGGTGCGCGTGATGAGCTACAAACTCATCATTATAGGTAGTTCGCTGGGCGGATTGTCTGCCACCAAAACGTTGCTTGCCGGACTCGACGATAACTGTGTAATACCCATCGTTCTGGTTCAGCACCGCGAGCAAAAGGCTGAAAGCAGTATGGACAACTTGCTCACTAATATGATTCAGCGCTATACCAGGCGTCGTATAGAAGAGGCAGAAGACAAAACTCCTTTGAAGTTCAATTGCATTTACCTGGCGCCGGCTGACTATCACTTGTTGATTGAGCGTGAGTGCATAGCACTTTCTGCCGACGAGCCTGTCACTTATGCTCGTCCTTCCATTGACGTCGCATTTGACTCAGCTGCTCGAACTTACGGTAGCAGTGTCATATGCGTGGTTTTGACCGGGGCAAGTCGTGATGGCGCAGACGGTGCTGCCAGCGTCGAGGCAAGGGGCGGTCTGGTGATTATTCAAGACCCACTCACTGCTGAGAAAGACACCCTGCCCAGGTCTGCCGTATCCGCGACAAAGCATGCTCGCGTAATGCATCTTGATGAGATTGGTCCGTTCGTCTCCAATATCGTGCGCGAAGGAGGGGCGAGCAATGCTACAAGAGCAACCGGTTAACATATTGGTCGTTGATGATCAGCCGGAAAATCTGATCGCTCTCGAGGCTGTTCTTGAGGCGCTCGGGCAGAACGTGGTTAAAGCGCATTCTGGAAAAGATGCTTTGAAAGCGCTCTTGCATGATGATTTTGCGATTGTAATTTTAGACGTAAATATGCCTGGTATGAACGGGTTCGAGACCGCATCGCTCTTCAGGCAGCGCGAAAACTCCAAGCATACGCCGATTATTTTTCTTACCGCTATGTATACGGAAGACGCCGACAGGGCGCTTGGATATTCGCTCGGTGCAGTCGATTTCATCGTTAAACCATTCAATGCAGATGTGTTGAAATCTAAGGTCAGCGTCTTTGTCGACTTGTTCAAGAAAACGCAGGAGATCAAGCGACAAGCTGAACTGATAGCCGAGATTGAGAAGCAACGGGCGCAAGAGGAGAAAGATCGGTTAGAAACCGAAAAGCAATTGATTCATCAAGAGTTACTCAGGCAAGAAATGGAGACTGAGCTATTGGAAGAGCGCAGTCGTCAGCTGCAGAAAGCCGATCGCTTGAAGACGGAGTTCCTGGCTAATATGAGTCATGAAATTCGCACACCGATGAATGGTGTGATTGGTATGGCCGAACTGCTCTTGCATACCTCGCTCACAACAGAGCAACGCGAATTCGCGCGAATTATCAGGGAGTCCGCGCAGGCTCTTCTGATTATCATCAACGACATTCTAGACCTCTCCAAGATTGAGGCGGGAAAGCTGGATCTGGAGATGATCGATTTTGAGCTGGTACCACTTGTCGAGGGTACTGCAGAATTGCTGAGCGAGCAGGCTCGATATAAGAATATTGCTGTAATGACTTTTATCGATCCCGAATTGCCCCGAGTGTTGAAAGGCGATTCAGGGCGTCTCAGGCAGGTGTTGCTTAATCTCATAGGCAATGCCATGAAGTTCACCGACAAGGGTGAGGTTGTAATTCGCGCCACCAAATCTGATGCATCAAATGGTGATGGAAAAGTCTTGATTAGCTTTGCTGTCAAAGACACTGGCATCGGCTTGTCGGCTGATGCAATAGACCGCCTGTTTCGCCCGTTCTCTCAGGCCGACGGCTCGACTACTCGCAAGTTTGGTGGAACTGGGCTTGGTCTGTCGATCTCAAAGCGACTGGTTGAATTGATGGGCGGACGGATTGGTGTTACGAGCACCGTGGGAGAAGGCTCCTTATTCTGGTTTGAAGTGCCCTTTGCGGTCGGACCAGCTACCAGAAGTACTACGTTGGACCCTGAAAAGTTGGAGAGTACACGCGTTCTTGTCGTCGATGACCAGGACAGCGCGCGCACTATCATTCAGGCTTATGTCAAATCCTGGGGTATGAGTTGTGATTCTGCGAGCAGCGTCGATGAAGCATTGAAGATCTTGAAAGAGCGAGCTAAGTCCAAAAATCCCTTTGATATCGTCATAACTGATCTTGCTATGCCGGAGCATGATGGATTCAATTTGTTGAAACGTATCAAGCAAGAAAAGTCTCTGAAGAATACGAAAGTTTTTCTCTGCACCGGATACGATATCAAGAATCAAGGTGAAAAAGCTCTCGAATCGGGCTTCTCTGCCTACTTGACCAAGCCTGTGCAGCAGTCGCGATTGTTCAACTCGATTGCGAAGGTAATGATTACCGATGATGTAAGCAAAGAGTTGCTCAAGCATGAGATGTCCGAAGGCTCTGATGCAACGCCAGAAAAAGCGATGGTGTTGATTGCCGAAGACAATCCGGTAAATCAGAAAGTGGCAATGTTGCAACTGAAGAAATTGGGCTATGGCTCTTTTGCGGTGGGAAGCGGCAGAAAGGCGATCGAAGAGCTAAAGAAGCGGAATTATGCGCTTGTGTTGATGGATTGCCAGATGCCTGATATGGATGGATTCGAGACGACCGGCGTAATTCGCAAGTCAGAAACGATGACTGGAAAGCACATCCCCATTATCGGGTTGACGGCACACGCCATGGAGGGCGACCGGGAGAAGTGCATAGCGGCGGGCATGGATGATTATTTGAGCAAGCCGACTTCGCTCGAGAAGATGTCTAAGATGCTTTCGAAGTGGACCGAAGAGAGCGATGGTAAGAACCAGAAAGACACAGACGAGCGCCTGCAAGACCTGGAGAAGGTGCTTCCAGAAGAATTGTTGGCGGAATTGATGCCGCTTTTCCTTGTTTCGACACAAAGGTCGTTGGATGAGATACGTGCTGCACTTGTGGACAAGAATCTTGAGAAGATAATTGATAAAGCCCATGAGATCAAAGGGGCGGCTGCCGGCATGGGCGCCACAAAAGTGTCAGCAATCAGTAAGGAATTGGAATGTGCCGGGAAAGCTAGTGACTGGCAAACCATCCCCCTGCACTTCAATCGCCTGGAGAGGTCGTTTGAAGTACTGAAGAAAATAGTCGATGAACTACCTGTTCCGATTGTCGAATCAGGCTAACCGCCTGGGTTCGAACCCCAGTGGTAGTTTTTGGTGTACGGGTTGTCGACTGCGTTCCTGATTGTGAATCCAGAATCGCTTTCGGCCCCGTTGTTTCTCGGTCCGCCTGACTCCGATTCTGCGCCTGTGTTAGCGATACCACCGGACTCTGATTCTGCGCCTGAATTCATCACACCGCCAGATTCAGAGAAGCCGCCGTTGTTACGAGCGCCGGCACTTGTTTCGGCGCCTGAGTTGTATACGCCGCCGCTTTCTGAGTCGCCGCCACCAAATATGAAGCCGCCTGATTCAGACTCGGCCAATACAGGTGCGACTGATGCGAATGCAATTGCTGTGGCAACTAAAAATGATTTTTTGAAGTTGGAAATCGACATAATGACTGCTCCGTTTATCGATAGTCTGCGCCAAGTAATATGACTACTTTTTCTTTTTGAATTCCTTGATGTCGTTGTTAGTCACCCCGAGATCCGCGGCTTTCTTCATGTCGTCTTTGCAGGGATCTTTCTTGCCCAGCTTGTCGTAAGCGTAGGCTCGGTTCCAATAAGCTATTCCCAGGTTTGGATTTAGTTCGATGGCCTTGTTGCAATCCTCGATGACAGCCTGCCATTCACCTTTGTGCATTTTTGCATGGGCGCGATTGCTCCAGGCTAGAGCCTTCTTCGGGGCAATTTCTACAGCTTTGTTGGCGTCTTCGAGTGATTTGGAATGTTCCCCGATGGCGCTGTAAGCATGTGATCTGTTAATCAGAGCCGGTGGCAGATTGGGTGAGATTTCGAGCGCTTTATTTGACGCCTCGATTGCTTCTTTCTGTCGTCCAAGCTTATTGAGCGCATGTGCTCTGTTGACGTATGCCATCGCATCGTCTTTGTCTAATTCGATGGCTTTTTCGGCATCTTTTAATGCTTTGGAAAATTCGCCCAATTTGTTTTCAGCCCAGGAGCGATTCAAATATGCATGTCCCATGTTGGGTCTAATGCTGATTGCTTTGGACGCATCTTTCTCGGCTTGTTTGAAATTACCAAGGCCAGCGTAGGCTGCGGCGCGATTGGAATAGGCTCGACCATATTTCGGGCTTAGTTTGATAGCCTCATCGAACTTCGCAATTGCTTCTTTAAAATTACCTTTTACAACCAGAGCCGTGCCGGCTTTGTTGGCTTCGAAAGCATCCGTAGAGGCTTTGCTCGCAGCAGCCTCACCACTTTTCGGCTTGTCATTGGATTTTTTGCTTTCGTCTGCTGCAAAGCTCTGAACGCCGCAGTTCAGAAGAAAAAGAGTTGCAAGGAGACTTATTGAAGCTGACTTTGGTCTGATCATATTAACCTCGGCAAGTTACGCACATCTCGCCGAATTATAGTTCATTACGGACGATGTTGCGCTGCCGAGAGCCTATAATCCTTACTGAGCTTTGCTTTTGCCTTTATCGGCGGCATCGACGAGTGTCTGGAACTCTGGCGACAACTTGATGTCGGTCGATTTTCGGTGTTCCAGCAACCAATCTTGTAATGCCTTTTGCTCTGCAACCTGCTGCAGATAGGCTTTCAAGTTGTCTTTTACCGCCGACAGAGGTTGAACGCCGCCCGGCTTGCGGTCGGTCATTTTGATGATGTGGTAGCCAAATTCACTCGTAATCAAGTTTGGATAGACTTGCCCGACTTTCATAGAGTCCACTTTGGCGGCAAATTCTTTGAGCATATGGTCCTTTTCGAGAAAGTCCATATCGCCGCCAATCTTTGCCGCTCGGGTGGCGATGTCATCGGTGAATTCGTTGGCGAGTTTGGCGAAATCGGCGCCTTTTAAAGCTTTATCAAGAAGCTCCTGAGCTTTCTGCTTTTGTTGTTGTTCGACGATTTTTACTTTCTTGTCGAGGTCTGCAGCAGAAATTTTTGGATCCTGCTGTTTTATCTGGGTCCTCATGCTTGGCTGTTGAGGCGAGTCTTTCGTCGGTGCTGCAATAATGATTTGGCTCAATCTGACCAGATCACCGTGCTTGAATTTGTCTTTGTTCTTATCGTAAAGAGCTTGAACTTCGGCGTCTGAGACGGTCGCTGATTTGCGGATTGTCTCGAGCATTTTTCTGACTAGTTCACCTTGCACGATGTCGTCACGAATCTGGTCTTTGTTATAACCAGCGGCAATCATTTTGTCGTAGACTTTGTTTTTCTTCGCGTCGATGTATACGTTGTACGCAGCTGGACCGTAGCCTTTGGTTCTCGCCGCTCCGCATAGAATCTCACGATCGACTAGTTGATGAAGAAGAATTTTTTCCACGCGTGCACTGGCCATTTTGAATGCGAGTCCCAGATCCAGAACGTATTGGTTGAAGTGATCTGTCGTTTCATGCACTGAATCGAGGTGTTTTTTCACGATGCCGCCGCTGACATTTTCTGCTTTGATTGCGGTTTCCAGCAGCCGTTTGCGCTCATCTGCAGTGAGGGTGACTCCTTCATTTTTCGCTTCAGCAAGCAGTGCTTGTTGTGCCTGTTGATCAGCGCTTAGAGAAGTTTGGATTTGTTCCTCTTCTTGTAGCAAAGTTCTACGGTATTGCCCGATGGTAATTGGCGTTCCCGCTACCATGCAGATGACATCGGAGTCGGGCATTTTACCGAGTTTGATCTGTTTTCTAGCGGCCTCGATTTGGGGCAGCAACCCGTCTTGAAGTTCAGCATTTTTCGAGCCGTTTGTTTTTTCGGTGCCGGAAGTTGTCGTCGTCGTGCTGGTTGTCGTAGCCGTCGTTGTTTTAGTGGCATCGACTTTTTCGTCTGTTTTACTGCAGCTGGAAAGCAACATGATGCTAAAAGACAGTGCTATCACCGCGCGTGATGCACCACTACTTTTCACTGTTCTCGTTTTCAAGACGCTCACCCTTCACTTTTGAGGATAGCCAAGATTCTCAACTCGCTTTTTCTTGGCTATTAGAAACCATAGCACTTAGCAATTCTTGGAGCAAATCAAGCTGTTCTGGCGGCGAAATGCCTTGAGATCTGACCAGAATATATGGCGTAGGTCCTGCACCACCTGCTGCTCCCGGTTTGTATGTGGTGCGCGTTCCCAGATGCTTCGGCAAGCGCGCTTGAATTGGCAACCATTGTTGCAATCGGAAGTTTACTGATAAACGAATTCCCTGCGCTTCCGGCTTGATTGCGGTGACACCGGCCCTGGCTGAAAGCAAGCGTAAGCGCACCACCGCAGTCAGTTGCAATGCTTCTTGCGGCGGGTTGCCAAATCGGTCTTGCCATTCTTCCAATAGCATGTCGAGCTGCCGCTCTGACTTTACATCTGCCAGTCGTTTGTATTCGATCAAACGTTGTTCGTTGTCCGATACATATGATTCTGGAATGAATGCCGTGACGTTGATGTCGACTTGAGTATCTGCATCCATTGCCACAGCCTCGCCTTTCAGCTCGGCGACTGATTCTTCAAGCAGTTTGCAGTACAGATCGAATCCGACCGACACCATGTGCCCGTGCTGTTCTGCGCCCAGAATATTTCCGACGCCGCGAATTTCCATGTCACGGAGAGCAATTTGATAGCCTGAACCCAGCGATGTAAATTCTCGAATTGCCTTCAATCTGTTTTGTGCAGTTTCACTCAGCACCTTTTGCGGGCGATACAGGCAGTAGGCATAAGCCTGCACGTCGCTTCTGCCGACACGTCCTCTGAGCTGATACAACTGTGCCAGACCGAGTTTGTCGGCTTCGTTGACAATGATTGTGTTGACGTTAGGAATGTCCAGTCCTGATTCAATAATTGTTGTACAAACGAGAATGTCGTATGAATGCGCTGCGAAATCGAGCATTACATTCTCCAGCTCTCGTTCGTTCATCTGACCATGTCCGACGATGACACGTGCTTCCGGTACCAGTGTCTTGATTTCGAAAGCGATTGCCTCAATGCTTTCCACACGATTGTGCACGACGTAAATCTGACCACCACGTTCCATCTCGTGAAGAATGGCGGTGCGCACCAGAGGCAATTTGTATTCACCGACAAAGGTCTTGATCGGTGCGCGATTAGTCGGAGGCGTGTTAATCAGCGACATGTCGCGTGCGCCGGTCAATGCCATGTGCAGCGTTCTCGGAATCGGAGTCGCTGACATCGTCAACACATCAACCATGACCCGCAACTGCTTCAGTTTTTCTTTGTGACCAACGCCGAATCTTTGCTCTTCGTCGATGACAATCAGACCCAGGTCTTTGAATTGAATGTCTTTCTGCAACATACGATGTGTGCCGACTACAACATCACATTCGCCGGAGGCCAGTTTGACGACTACCTCGCGCTGCTCTTTTGCGCTCTTGAAGCGGCTGAGCAAGCCGACCTTGATCGGGTAAGGCGCAAAGCGCTCTGCCATCGTATTGTAATGCTGCTGCGCAAGGATAGTGGTAGGCACCAGGATCGCCGCCTGCTTTCCAGACATGACGGCTTTGAAAATTCCCCGTACAGCCACTTCTGTTTTTCCGAAACCGACGTCTCCGCAGATCAATCGGTCCATGGGTTTCGTTGATTCCAGATCGCGCTTGGTATCTACGATTGCCTGCCATTGATCCGGTGTTTCTTCGAAGCGGAAGGCTTCTTCCATTTCGTATTGCCACGGTGTGTCTGGAAGAGCGGCGAAACCTTCTTGTTTAGCTCGCATCGCGTACAGATTGACCAGGTCTTCGGCAACTGCCTTGACAGACTTCTTGACGCGTTTCTTGACGTTTTCCCACTCGGCACCACCGAGTCTGGAGAGACGAGGAGCGTTTTCTCCGGCGCCGCGATAACGCGAAAGCAAGTTGATCTGGTCGACCGGTACGTAGAGCCTATCTTCACCTGAATACTGAACCGTGAGATATTCTCTCTGTTGTCCGTCAACGCTTATTCGTTGAACGCCAACGAACTGTCCGATCCCCTGTTTGATGTGCACGACATAGTCGCCAATCTTCAGGTCGGCAACCGACGTAAATCGATCGTAAGTTTTCTCTGCCGTGGGTCGGCGATACACCGCAGGTTTGCGCTTCAGCCCGAACATCTCGGCATCTGTGACTGATACCAGCTGCACGTCTTCCAGTCTGAAACCGCCCAGGAATCCGTGTCTCGTCACCCAAACTTCTTGCGCACCGCCTGCGGCACCAGGTCGCCCGGGAGTATTCAGCAACTCTCCAAGCGAAGCCGGTGATTCTGCGGCAGTGGCGCCGTGTTCGGCTATGTCTTTGGCTACTGAGCCTTCTTTTGGTCCGGGAATATAAGTGGCGGCGATGTCCCACTCTTTCATCAAGCCCAGAATGCGCTGTGGCTGTTCCGTTGAGATAAGAACTCGATGTCCTTCTTTGCGCCATTGTCGAATCTTTTCTACAAGCGCTTGCATCTGATTGCCGAAGCGTTCAATCGAATGGCAGTCGAATTTGACCAGCCCGGTCTGCATCTCATTATCGAAAATCGGCAAGCTGGAAAGAAAAACGCGCTGGCGTTCTTTCATTTTCGTCGTAACGTCTTCCACCGACATATGCAGCAATGACGGTAATGGCAGCAATCTGCCCGTGGAAAGTCCTTCCTCATAGGAGGCGTTCAACTTTTCTTCGTAAGAAGTCAACGACATTATCAACGTATCCCACTCGTCAAAGAGAAGGAGTGCGTTGGGCGGCAGGTAGTCGACCAGCGTGGTCAGATTCTTGTGGACAAAGGGCGCGTAGTACTCAGTCGATTCGGGATATGATCCAGACTCGAAGCCTGTCAGATCGTTTTCCATGACGGCGCGCAGAGTTTCGGCTGCGGCACTGTCTCCCAGTGCCTCGATGGTGCGATCGGCGACAGCGCGCAGTTCATTTACGAGTGCTTGAAACTCTTCTTTCTTCTTCGTATCCAAAATCACCCAATATCTGGGTGGTATCAGAACCGTCTTCGCTTCTTCGACTGACCTTTGATTTTCGATGTTGAATAGTCGAATAGACTCAATTTCGTCTCCGAAGAGTTCGATACGAAATGGCGGTCCAGAAGATGGATAGATATCGATGATATCGCCCCTGATACTAAATTCTCCTCGCAGAGAAACGAGAGTCTCCCGTGAATAGCCAAGGCGAACCAGTCGGGCAGAGAGTTCTTTAGGATCGAGCGTTTCGCCTACAGAGAGCGTGAAATTGTTGGCTGCCAGCGTTTCTCTGTCGAGCACTCGTTGCATCAAAGCGCGTGCCGGAACGAGCACGAACATCGGTTCATCTGGTGCGGTGATGATTTTTTGCAGCACTTCCATCTGCGCCGAGACATTATCTGGGCTGCTCAGAACTTGCTCATAAGGCGAGACTTCCGAAAGTGGATAGAAATAGACCGGGTAGCGCGTCAGATTTGTCAGCTCCTGCTGAAACCTCGCCCCCGCATGATTGTCAGGCACAATCAGAAAAAACGGTCGTTTAACTTCGTGCATTAAGACTGACAAAATCAGTGACTTGGCCGAGTCGGCAAGCCCTGCAATGTTCAGTTCACCGACGGCTGCTCGTGCGGTACGAGCAAGAAGACGAGCATACTGTGGGCAATCCAGAAACCTCTGGTGCAATGCAGTTGCAAGAACGTTCTCGCGCATATTTTAAATTTGCCCCGAATTGAAGGACACCGATTGTTTATTTCAAGGCATCATCAGCCTTAAAACCCCATCCCACCATGAGCTCGGAAATTTGGGGAATATATGATCGTAGCACACAGCCATCAAGGATGTTCTTTCTGTAACCCGCTATTATGTTGAAAGGTTCTTGAGCATTTTTAGTTAGATATCGAGTTGAATTCAGAAAGCAGAAATTTTGTAGCGAGATCCCTGGTGGCGCTAAGCGTGGGTACCATGTCGGCGACTTTGTGGATCTGTCCTCAAGTCCAGGTCCAGGCGCAGCCGCAGCCTCAGATGCAGGCACAATCGTGGGCTCAATCGCTGGCTCAGGCACAGGCAGCGGCTCAGGCACCAGCTCAGGCGCAGCAGCTACTGATTGCGCAGTCCACTGATCAGCCGTCCGCGTCCGAAGATGACAATAACCAGCAAGAAGATCGTGGCAACATAAAAGAGGTCAACGACAGGCTGATTGCCGGAAATCGTTTGATCGACAAAGGTCAGTATGTCGAGGCTCGTAAGCAATTCAATGAGGCTCTGAAACTGGCGCCTAACTGCGCGGGCGCCTACAACGGCATCGGTGCCACTTATCTCAGGCAAAACGACTTTAAACGAGCTGAAGCGGAGCTGACCAAAGGCTTGAATATCGACCCGCTTAATGTGCACATCCTTAACAATCTTGGTTCTGCTACATATCACCAGGAAAAGTTCGACCAGTGCATTTTGTATTACAAGCAGGCTCTTCAATTGGCCAAGTCTGATGACGCCAAGGTCGAGCCGATGGTCAACTTAGCTAATGCTCTGGCCGACCAGCGCCGTAATGACGAAGCTATTGATTATTTCAATCAGGCTCTGCGCATTCGACCTGACTTTGCCATGGCGTACAACTGCCTGGCTCGCATGTATTACAACACTAAGAAGTATGAGCTGGCGGCAGAAAACGCCAGGCGTGCTGTAAAGTTCAAGCCCGAATACGCCATGGCCTATTACCACCTTGGTCTGGCTGAAGCTGCTTTGAACAACAAGGGCGAGGCTGAGAAAGCACTTGAAATGTCCCTTCGTTATGAAAAGGATCCCAGTTACGCAGCCGATACCCGCCGATTTCTGGAACACGTCAGGGGATCCAGCTCTACAGCCTTGCCGAGTGATGTCAACGATATGGCCGGTGTCGAGAAATTGATCAAGGCAAGAGCCTGGAAGCCTGCTGAATCAGCCATACACACTCTTCTGGAAAATAACGGCGACGACCCTGTTCTCTACAACAATCTGGGCTACGTCGTTGCGCACCAGCGCGGAGCTACCCCACACGGTAACTACGAGCGGGCGGTTCTATATTACAAACAAGCAATCAAGCTCAAGAAGGGTCCCTTCCCCTCTGCCCACTACAATCTCGGGCAGACTTACCGCTTGCTGGATGATGACAAAAACGCTGAAGCTGAGTTCAGGCAAGCAATAGAGGATTCAAAAGCGACACGAACGCCGTTGCCCGTGGCACATAACGCCCTGGCAATGCTGCTTAAGAAGCGAAACAAATTTGCCGATGCCGATAACGAATATAAATCTGCCATTGCCCAAGCGGGTCTTGAGCTGCCCGTTATTCACTACAATCGCGCCTTGTTGCTTGAAAAGATGGAAAAGACGCGCGATGCCGTCAGAGAATATGAGCTGTATTTGAAGGTAGCTCCGCACGGCTTGAACGTCGAAACGGCCAGGGCTCGACTGCGTCGGTTAGGTATCGAACCGAAGGGTTAGGTAGGGAACTGAACGGTTACGTATCTAAGCGAAGGGCTACGTAGCGAACCGAAGGGTTGCGTATCGAATCGAAGGGTTGCGTATCGAATCGAAGGGTTACGTATCGAACCGAACGGCTGGCTGTCAGTAGGGCGGGATTCTGTAGTACAATCGAGACTCCGGGCTCCTGTGAGCCCTTTATTGTTTCGGATGTGCATCATGAGTACGGCAGAAGTTAGACCAGAAACAGAAATCAGCCCGGCAATGGTCGAAGAAGCTTGCGCCGTCGCTTCTGCTCGCCCTGTTAGTGCCGTTCCAGAAAACAAGACTCGAGTTGCTGTGGCGATGAGTGGTGGCGTGGACAGTAGCACCACCGCTTTGATTTTGCAGCAGCAGGGGTACGATGTTGTTGGTGTCACCGGCTGGTTGATTAAGTCAGGGAGCCGCTGCTGTGACACGGGGATGGTTGATGCTGCCAGAGTGTGCGAACAACTGGGCATCGAACATCACGCTGTTGATTTGCGAGAACTATTCAAAAGTCAAATTATCGACCAGTTTCACGAATCATATGCGCGGGCGAGAACGCCGCTGCCGTGCAGTCTTTGTAATACGTTGATCAAATGGGGCGCTCTTCTCAACTATGGGAAGAAGCTTTTGCATGCAAAATATATGGCGACCGGGCATTATGCTCGCGTCATCGAAACTGAAAATGGACCGCGCTTGGGTCGGGCTCTCGATCGTACAAAAGATCAGGCTTATGTTCTCTGGGGCATCACCATGGAGCAGCTGCGTTCGACCCTGCTTCCTCTGGGCGATTACACGAAAGAACAGATTCGGGCAATTGCCGTAGAGAATGGTCTGGCTTCTGCCAATCGCCCTGACAGTCAGGATCTTTGTTTCATTCCAAAGGGAACGACGACACAGACTTACCTGTCAAACTTTCTCGTGGAAGCGCCGGGCGCAATTATCCACACCGTAACTGGTGAAGTTCTAGGCGAGCACAAAGGCACGCATAATTACACAATTGGGCAGCGTAAAGGTCTCGGAATTGCTTATCCTGAACCACTTTATGTCACTTCGCTCGATCCGGAATTGCGCGTCGTCTTTGCTGGTCCTAAATCAGCGCTGTATCGCACTGAATTGACTGCATCTGACATGAACTGGTTGATGGATCAGATTCCTGATGGACCATTTGATGCCCTTGTAAAAATTCGCTACAACAGCGAAGCTGTTCCCGGACGTGTGATTCCGCTTGAAGGAAAGCGCGTGCGTGTCACTTTTGATGATGCGCAACCGGCTATCACACCGGGTCAGGTACTCGGAATTTTTGATCTCGACGACACGTATATCCTTGGTGGCGGCTGGATCGATTGATCCGATTCACCGAGCCGCTCAGAGAATGCTTTTGTGTCAGCGTTTAATGGCTGAGCGTAAATCGTCGTTACATGTTTAACTGAGTATGTGTGCAGCCGCGGAGAAATGTAATTTTATCTGCGCAATATACGGTCGCTAACATACATCTTCAATATGTTCCCGTGTGTACCCAAATGATCCGTTTTGTATAGATCGAGTTTTAATGCGGTTTTGCGATGAACTTTGTCATTATTTTTCATTGCCCATGGAGTCATTTCTTCTTATAATGTAGCTTTCACGGTGGGGTGGCATGTTGCGTAAGTCTTTTGTCGAACGAAGTGTAAGTCAGGAGCGTTTGTTTCAGTCAACGCGAGGCATTAATCTAATAGCCGCGCTTTTGACGATAACAATTTTGCAAGCTCCTGCCGGCGCCAAGACTCATTCGAAGAAGACCGCTGCGTCAGCCCCTTCGCACCACACGGCTGCGTCCACTCACGTAAGTCATCATGCTTCTTCCTCTTCTTCCGGTCGTCACAGTGCGACCGGTCACCATGCAGTAACCGCTACAATTCATCATGGATCTCGCAGCACCGTTGTAACTGCGAGCAGCCGACATTCTCATACCGTTATAACGGGTTCTCGGCATCACAAAGAAGAACCTGCGACCCATCTGGTTGCGCACGTAAAGCGTGGCAAGAATGGACGAAAGATTGTTGTGTATGAGAAGGTCAAAGATGTGGAAGCTCCATCGCACCATGGGCGCCACCAACAGGCTGTTATCGTTACTCACGAAACGGTGCACACTCCGGCCCCACCAAAAACGAGATATGCCTATCCGCTCAGCTTTTTCATGATGCACCCGCCTGAGTTTGAGCGCAGTGCGTTGCCTTATGAGGTGTCGGATAAAATCGCGCGGTCCTTTCACAACGGTTACGCTGATTCATACACCGCGCGCAGCCTTGTGCGTGCAGGACTTGTCAGTTATCACCCACTGCGTGGTGGCATCTTCTGGCGACGCGAACCTGTCAAATACATCATCATGCATTCGACCGAAACGGGAATTCCTCTCAGTGCAGAGCGTGTGATCGAGTCCTGGAGCTCGTCTGGTTTGCGACATGCCGGTGCACAATATGTAGTTGAGCGCGATGGAACGATTTTCCAGGCTGTTGACCCAGACCTGGGCACCGTTCATATCAACATATTTAAGACCTTGCCCGGCATTAACAACGACAACAGTATCGGCATCGAGATGTGTCATACAGGCAAGCAAGATTATCCGCCTGCGCAACTTCAGTCTGTTATCAAGCTTGTGGCGTATTTACAGGAGCGCTATAAAGTTTCGGACGAGAATGTTATTACCCATCGCTATGCTCAGCAGGGTGACCATACCGACCCCGTAAATTTTGACTGGGACGGTTTCATCGCCAGCAAGAACAACTTTAGAAATCGCGCCATTGCATATAAAGTGCGCAAAATCAAAGACGACGTCAAGGACTGGAGTGATACCACTACTACCACTACCGTTACGACTACTACGATAACACCGACCACAACTGTGCCTTCATCCGTGGTGACAAGGTCGCCGGTCGTTCCTCCTGGTGGTTCATCTTCCGCTCCTCCGGTAGTTTCGCCTTCGGCGCTTGTGCCCGCCTCTGTAGCTCCGGTGACCGTAGGACCGACTGGACCGACCACCACTGTGGTTCCAACTATCGTCAGACCGGGAAGTCCGACCTCCTCGCAGGTAAAAGAGTATACCTATACGAAGAAGCCAGACGTAAGCGTACCCGAGGCGTCCACTTACCTTCAGCCGCATCGATTGATGCCCGCGCTTCCCGTCTACAAGACAACGACAACTACAACTGTAACGACTACACCAAATGCGGTGCCCGAACCAAAAATGATTCTGATTCCACCGTCGGGTGAGCCTGTCAGTGCGCCCACAGTTCCTTCCGTTGCACCTGCAGTTGCACCTTCAGTGGCGCCCATGGTGCTGCCGAAAAATATGCCGACTTTGCGTGGACCAATCGAGATGGCGCCGCAGGCTGCACCGAGCCTGAATGCTGTACCGGTGCCTGGCAGATAGGTTCGCACCGAAGCGGTGAGCGGCAGGGGTAGTTGGAGCTAGAAGCAAATACTGATTTTGTCGCGTTCGCACTCTTTGTTTTCTGCACCTGTAAGGTGAATCACCGGAATTTCTCACATTCTCCAATTAGTCTTGTCGCAAGTCGAGAATGTGAGGGCTCAAAAAACATGAAGTGCAGTTTTAGTAGCCAGGTCTTTATGCGTCTGTTATCAATTATTCTCTGCCTCTCTAGCACTCTTACTTCAACAATGGCCGCTACCAGCAAGAGTGCGAGATGGCATCCGGGAAATTACATACTTTTAGGCTTTGGTAGTTCTGACGAAAACGTAAAGTACTGGCTCAATTACTCACCGCTTTTTCGTGGTGTGCAGGTCACGTATAAGTGGAAAGACCTTGAGCCCAGCAAAAATCAGTACGATTTTAGTAGTATCAAAAGACACATGCAGCTGGCAAAGAATGCCCACAAATATCTTTGGGTTCAAATTCAATACAAAGGTTTCAGCGCAAATCCCTATGAGGTGTGTCCAACATACCTGGTCGGGTCGCCCAAACCTGGTGGCGGCAACTACAGCGCGTTCTTTACTTTTCCAAAACAATCCGGTCAGCTGGCCAAGCAACCGGCGCTGTGGGATCCTGCAGTTGAGGCTCGGGTGGAAGCTTTGCTATCTCGCATGGGTGAAGCTTTAAGCGCCGATCCAAATATTTCTGCCCTTGAAGGGGTGAACACACCAGAATCGACGAATCCGGGTAAACCTGAAGTTGTTGCGCAGCAACCAAATGTGATGCCAGTGGATAAAGATCGCTCTAACCAACATATCATCGACCGAGCTAAGGCCTTCAATAAATCGTTTCCGCACACTCAGGTCATCTGTTTCATGAACGGAATAATGCCCACTGCCTCAGTCCCAGATAACAGAGCTATGGTTACGAAACTAATTCCTGAAGGCATCGGTTTTGGTGGACCAGACCTGAGACGGTGGGACTCCAATCTGGTTGGTAAGGTCTATTCGCAGTGCCCATTTCTGGCAGGAAAAGTTTCGATGGGGTTTGCAGTCCAGTGGACTGACACAATGCATCCCTCAAAAGGAGGTGCACTCGTTAATGACACCATCGAAAATGTTCGAGACACCTACGCACTTGCAAAGGAACTTGGGCTCAACTACGTGTTCTGGCAGAATAGACCGGGTTACATCAATTTGGTGCAGCAACACCTGAACTCGCCGGAGATAAAAGTTGATCCTGCAGGCGGTCTTGTCAAGAAATATCCGGCTTCGCTTACACCCTACTTGAACTAAAAGCTTTGCGCTAGCTGACACTTTTCGGTGAAGGACGACGAAAGGGAGTGTACTTCGGTACACTCTCTTTCCGGTTGATCGGCCGCTGCAGCGCTCAACTGAGGCTCAGCCCGGAACAGATTAACAGAGCGCTGGTAATCTCTAAGCGACGTCGTCGTCGCGTTGTTCCTGTCTCAGTTGTTCGAGATAGTCACGATCATTCTGTTCCTCTAGTTGAACCAGTAGAAGGTCTAGTGCTGATAATGTTTCGAAGGAGGCGAAATACTTGCCTTGCGATTCCAGCGTCTTAGCTAAGTGGTAGAGCACGACGGCAAGCTCAGCATTATTGCCTGAGATTGTTAGAACCTGTGCCATTTCGCGATATAACGACTCTGCTTCAGCCCACTGCTGATTTATTCGGGCTTCAGCAGCTTTCTGCATCAATGATTGGGGATTGTCGTGGCGATTTGGGGACATAACGGCTACAGTAATTAGACGATTGGCTATAAAAGAAGTATGCGTAGCATATATGTTCCTCCGGCTATAAAAATGAAACGCAAGGACAATGGCATCACTTGACCTGAGCCAATATGCGTTGCTGATCGCTTTATTGGACACTCGGACCGCACCGCGGAACTGGCTGGTCTGGACGGAGCTTGCCGTGCACGGTGATGCCGAGCAGCCAGTTACTGAAGTGGATCTGGAGGTTATGGTGAAGTGTGTGGCGGAGATCTTCAATGAATTTGAGTTGTACAAGATCGAATTCAATAAGAAGCCGCTGGAAGTGCCTTGCTTCTTCGGTGACTTGATTAAAGTGGGCATATTTCCGAGGAAGAATTCTTCAGTAACGCACCATATGAGGTGGCAGAGGCTGGTCCAAATGAGGCGGAAATTGAAACTACCGATCGGTCTTACGACGTCGACAGGGATGATTCGATCTTGCCAGGTCCTGATGGCGGGCGCTCCATCACGTAGTTCAAGCGCGGTGTTTCATCCACTTCCCTACAACGCCGCGAAGGTGCTCAAGCAAAAACGGTTTATTCATGAAGTCGTCCATGCCCGACTGCAAGCATGTGTCGCGATCTGATATCCCTGTTACTGCAATAATCGGCACGCGTGGTCGCTTTTTCGCCTTTTCGTTTTCGCGAATTAGTTTGGTTGCTTCCAACCCGTCCATGACCGGCATGCTGACATCCATTAGAATCAATCCGTACTCACCCTTGGAGACGGCTTCAACTGCTTCTTTTCCGTTGGTTGCTTCATGTCCTACCAGACCGATTACTTTCAGTTGGGACAGGAACAGTCGTCTCAAAACTTCGTTGTCTTCGACAATCAGCACCAATTCCGGTCCTGACTTGTCTGACCCGGATTTTTTTTGATCAGTCTTTTTTACGAGGGAAAGGGCTCGTTTAGGCTTCTGAGGCATGGCACCGCTTCAATGTCAAAATGCGAACTTCGTCTCAGTTAATTTACACTATTGCGCCGCTTGATTAGTCAATCTGAGCGAGTGAGCGTATCAAAATTTTGAAAAAACTTGATGCCTTGTCAGGCGGCTACCCGCTCAATTTGACACTGTCCAGTATCCTGTAATCGCCGCCCTTGCCATCGCTTTCGACCAGGCAGACGTTTTCTACAGTCAGTTCGATCGGCAGGACCTCGTCAAGGGAGTTTATTTCATTCGGGTTGACTCTCATTTCGACCCTGTGGAACGAAAGTTTCTCAGCCGGTGTCTCGACGCGCCTGTCCAGCCGAATCAGGGTAACGTGCGGGCGGAACTCCTGATTGTGCTCTTTCTCTGTGACTTCGCTATAAAAGGGTATGAGCCCCGTTCGAATAGAGCGTGCCAGTTGTTCGACTTTGGATGTGACCGGCTGGCTCTCTACGACAAGCACTCGCGCTTTTCTTGAGTCGGGCCAGACGCTGGGTTTGGCAAAACTCATCGTTACATCGCCACGGTCTTCGACAATCTTGTTTCGTTCGTAGATGACCTTCTGCAGTGTCGAACTCACCTTGGAAACAAGAGAACGGTCGACATCGCCCAGATAAAGCCAGGTTATATGTAAGTTGACGGGTTTGACCCAGCGAATTTTCCGGGCCCAGACAGTCTCGAGGTGTTCGTTCAAGCCCGGCAGTTTGGCCAGTCTCTGCTGGTCTGCCTCTTTCAGAAACGTTCCAATAAATAGCTTCGGCATGCCCTAGTCCGTTGCTCGCGAGTAAAAACCTCGCTTTTCCCTCTCTAGCTTCATAAGGTAATCGCTAATGGGACTGATTGGGGACGTTTCTTGATAAATTTCATTTATTTCTGCAATAAGTTCTTTTATGCCGAACCAGTCGGCGTATTTCAGCAGTCCGCCGCGGAACGCCGGAAAACCAATACCAAGCACTAGACATAAGTCAATCTCGCGCGGTCGTTGAACAATTCTTTCTTCAAGGCAACGGGCTGCTTCATCCACCATAGGCAGTATCACTCGATGTGCAATTTTTTCTGCATGCTCTGGTGTGACTTGCTCCTCTGAAATTTTCAGATTCAGTTTGATTTGTAAGTCGGGATTGAGGTGCTGGCGCTCGTCATTTTGCCAGAGATAAGTTCCACAGCCCGCTTTTCGCCCTTGCATGCCGAGTTCAAGAGCTTTGAAAATAGTCGAGTTGACGAAAAAGCGTTCACCCAATTTATTGCGGAGGTTTGTGACGATTGCGGCTGCGCGTGAGAGTCCAATTTCATCAATCATCGCAAACGGGCCGATTGGCATACCGAAATCAGTCAGTGATTTCTCAATCCAGTTGACTGGAGTTCCGCTGAGAGCCAGCCTTTCAGCGTGTTGTAGATAGACTGCGACAATTCTATTCAGCAAAAATCCAGGACTGTCCGACACAATCACAGGAAGTTTTTTCGATTTCAAAACACTTTTTACAGCAAGTGCCCGAGCATAAGAGCAAGTGGTTTTGTGTGGTATCAATTCCACTAGTTTGATTTGTTCGACCGGATGGAAATACTGCAAGCCGACAATGTTCTCTTTGTTGGGAAGAGTTTCCACCAGATCGTTTATCGAATCAGTTGAAGTTAATACGGCAAGCACTTCATCTGTCTGTAACTCGCTTGCTAATTGGAATAGCTTCTCACCTGACGCGGTTTTGATATCGCCTGTGATAGCTGGGATGTCTTCATAGTCAAACACCTTAAAGTCGGATAGTTTTGCCGAACTTACCTGCCGAGCTTCCTTGAAAGCCAGTTGCTTGGCTAATTCCTTTGTGAAAAATAGGAAGATCAAATTTCGGGCGACTTCGCCAATTGCCAGTTCTGCGAATGTTGAAATTTCTCTGGTAATGCCCCTATCAAAGCCGTTTAGCAAGCCCTCTTCTATTGCATCTAAAACTTTGAGTTTTGCCGGGTACCTGTTCTTTGTTTTCAATCTAACTGAGCGTCGCCAGAGAGCGAAAAGCTTTTTCAGTTGATCCACTGAGGGCTGTGACGCTTCTTGCTTGAGCGATGTTTCGTGCTTGAGCGATGTGTCTCCCTTGAACAATCCGTGTGGACGAAGGGATGCGTCCCCAGTCACGGACGTGTCGTGTTGCACCAACTCCAGAGCCAGGTGCTCCGCTCGTTTGAGCAAGTCGTCCGGCGTCACGACTTCATCCACAATTTTGAGGTCGTAAGCTCGTTGCGCATCGAAAAGGTCACTGCCGACTGTCAGTTCAATTGCAGCTGCAGCTCCTATTAGTCTGGGCAGCCTTTGCGTGCCACCGAGTCCGGGTATTAGTCCGTGACTGACTTCAGGTAAACCCAGCACCGTAATCGGTGCATTGGTCGCTATGCGCCTGTCGCAGCACAAAGCCAGTTCGAGACCGCCGCCAACGCACAAACCGTTGATGGCAGCTACTGTGGGTTTGGTCAGGTTGGCCAGCATCGCAAAAACTCGATTACCGAATTCAGACAATCGAGTTGCATCTTCTGCTGTTTGGTATTTCAAAATTTCATGCAAATCGGCACCAGCAACGAATGTGTTGCCTTTGCCGGAAATCAATACAACTGCTGATATGGCGTTGTCAGAAATTATTTGCTCGATCGCTCGTTCGAGTTCGGAAATAACCGCGTGGGTCAAAAAGTTCTGTGTGCCGGGTGAATCGAAAAACAGAAACGCAACGCCTGACTTTTTGGTGCGAAGTAAAAAGTGGTGTTCTGCGTCGTTCGAATTCTGGTCGGTCACTCGGACTTTTTGATCTTCTGCTCGATGCCTTTAGGTCCGCCCATTCCTTTCAGGAGCAGGGCGCCGCCGGCAGCGAACGGCAACAGCATCATAATCAGCCCCAGGAAACTCAGGGTTGGGAACTGCATCGTGATGCTGCTAAGAACGGAGAAGATGGCTATGGCGCAGCTCGCCGCCGTTAAAATCCACGCGATTTTGTTCTTGGAGTCGTAGATAAGCCAGCCTATTCCGACCATAAGCGGCAAAAATAGAAGTCCGATCCCTGCTCCGCCACCACCCCAACCGCCCAGCATTCCCAGAAGCGGGCTGCCGACTTTGACATGATTGAAGAACATGAAAAGTCCGGTCAGTATCAAGGCGATGCCGCTAAAGTACATCAAATCATTTTGCACCGGTTGCGTGGGCAAGTTTTTTTTCTGGGTCAGAGAAATCAAATCGGTCGGCGACGTTTGATTCGGTGCAGTCAAATGTTGTTGCGATTGTGTCGTGGATTCCTTCAAAACAGCAGATTCCAGCTCTTGTAACTTACGCTGGATTTCGTCATCCTTCTTGCTCATAAAACCTCGACGGTGCAGACTCGCCGGTAACTAGCATATCACTTAGATACGACCTGATAAGTTTCCTGCCCCACCGTCTCTTTGAAACGTTGCGCTATTGGCATTCTCCAGCCAAAACCGAAGGCTCTGGTCGTCACTTTCAGACCCGGCGCAGCCTGATGACGCTTGTATTCGCTTCTATCGGTCTTGTTGATAACATCCATAATTACTTCAGGTTTGTAGCCCAGGCGAACAATTTCGTCAGGTTTGCGCCGTTGTTCGACGTAAGCCTGGAGGACCCCGTCCAGCACCACATACGGAGGCAGTGAGTCCTGATCGGTCTGGTTGGGGCGTAGTTCTGCCGATGGGGGTTTTTCCATGGTCGAGCGGGGAATTATCTCTCGCCCGGCTTCTTCATTAATGTATTTAGCCAGGTCATAGACAGTGGTTTTGAGCAGATCCGAAATAACCGCCAGCCCGCCGCACATGTCACCATATAAAGTGCAATAGCCTACAGCTAGCTCAGATTTGTTTCCGGTGGTCAAAACCAGGTAGTTGAATTTGTTGGAAATCGCCATCAGTATCCCGCCGCGAATACGCGCCTGGATGTTCTCTTCAGCGACATCGCGATTGGTGCCTTCGAATATTGGAGCGAGCATGTCGTTATAAGCAATCATCGCCGGTTCAATTGGAACAACCCTGTACTCCATGCCTAAGTTTTTGGCCAGGGCTTCGGCGTCGTCCAGAGACCCTTGCGACGAAAAAGGCGAAGGCATGGCTACGCCGACTACGTTTTCCTTGCCCAGAGCTTTGACCGCAATAGCTGCCGTCACCGCCGAGTCGATGCCGCCGGATAGACCGATAATGGTTTTACTGAATCCACACTTGCGAACATAATCTTTGGTGCCCATGACCACGGCTTTGTAGCTGTTGACGGTGCGGTCGTCTGATGAACTTCTGACGATGCCGTTATGCACATGCAGTGTTCCATCTGGGTTGGCGTCGATGTCAACGTAAATGAGGTCTTCGGCAAACTCATTGCCTCTGGCTATCAGCTCACCATCGCTGTTAACGACAATCGAGCGACCGTCGAAAATCAGTTCGTCGTTACCGCCTACTTGATTTACATAGATGACTGGAACTTTGTGCTTACGGGCCTGGTTGCGCACCAGATCGTGCCGGATGTGCTCCTTGCCGATTGAGAATGGAGAGGCCGAAATGTTGATCAGCAGTTGCGGATGCTGCTCGACCATACGCTCGATTGGGTCAATCAAATATCGAGGTTTGGTATTGATCTGCTTGGCATTCCATATGTCTTCGCAAATGGACAGACCGATGTTGATACCATCAACGGTGATCGGCGTGTATTCATGAGCTGGCTCGAAATAACGGTCTTCGTCGAAGACGTCGTATGAAGGCAGAAGAGTTTTGTACTGGCGGGAGACGATCTCGCCACCGTCTATGAAGGCGCAGGCGTTGAAGAGCGGTCGTCCGTCACCGGGGTTCATATCGACGAAACCCGTTAACACGGCGATTCCGCTTACGCTCTGTCGTAACTTTTCCAAGCCGCTTAAGTTGGCGGCGATGAAGCTGTCTTTGAGCAGAAGGTCCATAGGAGGGTAGCCACAGACCGCTAACTCCGGAAATATGACCAGCCGAGCGCCGCCCTGTTTGGCGTTTATTGCGAAGGCAATCATCTTATCGACGTTTCCATCGATATCTCCGATGGTCGTATTAATCTGACCGAGCGCAACTTTCATTCAAGACACCTATGCAATTTGTATATGTCTGGGGTACCAAACGTCTTGTAATTATCGCACTTCACGAGACATCCACGAGAGTTTAATCTTCGCATTTTTCTCAAGCCGTTAGCTGAAAGTCCCATGTGCTGGGATTCTACAAGAATCGCACTGCTGCTGGTTATTGGCAGCATATACCCCAAATGAGGTATCAATCTAATGAGGCATGGGTATAATGTCAGTAATTCGGGTTTTGCTTACTAGAAGTTGGGTGCAGATGAGGTTTTACAAGAGACTTGTCGGTTTAGCAGTGGCATTGACTGCTAGTTTGACACCGTATTTGATGTGTCAGGCATCGTCATCTGCGGAAGGTCTCGCCGATGGCTCCGGCGTCTGGATGAATATGTGGAACTACCCTGCCGGGGACTATGACACCTTCTGTCAGGGGCTCCACGCAAAGGGTGTGCGCAACCTTTTTATTCAGACATCGCGCAGTAACACCCCGGCTGTGGCCAACCCAGAAAAATTGGGACCCTTGATCGACGCCTGCCACAAGTACAAAATCCACGTCATCGCCTGGTCCTTTGCCGAGTTGTGGAATCCCACCGCAGATGCAGATAAATTGATTGAAGCGGCGCACTTTAGCAGCCCGACCGGTCAGCACATCGATGCCGTTGCTGCAGACCTGGAGAAGAATCTGGCACCTGCGAAGGTTGAAGCTTATAGTAAGCATTTGCGCCAGGCTCTTGGTCCAAATTACTCGATTATTGCCGTCGTCTACAGTCCACTTAATCTTGCTCCCCAGGTTGCCCAGATTCCCTGGAAGATGCTGGACCGCTACTACGATGTGATCGCCCCAATGAACTATTGGAATTCTAAATATAAGAAGCTGGACGCCTACGAATACACGAAAGCGACGATTCAGAAAGTGCGTCAGTTGGTCGGTCGCCCCGATGTCGAGATCCACATAATCGGCGACGCTATGGGCACCAATTCATCGACCATCACGCCGTTTTTCAAAGCTTGCCAGGAAGGGCAGGTTACCTCAGCGAGCCTATATCCGAACTTCAAAATGACTGCTGAGCAAATGGAGTGCATCGGGCGCTATTCCGAGTTTTTCCCGGTTAATTCGCGTTTCCGCCTTGCTGCTCTGCGCGAGATGATCAGAAATGGCACGATCGAATCGCCGATGAATCTCGACCCATCCACTCCGATGACCCGCGGCGATTTCTATAAACTGCTGGTTCGGCACATGTATGCCGGGAAGCCGCAGGCAGTTGAAGCTGGTATGACGGCTGAAACTGCTGCTAACTTCCTCGACCACAACGGTATCTTGCGCGCCGCCAATGCCTCGCCTGAGGCGCTGTCGGGCACTATGCCCCCACCGGAAGCCTTGCGCGTCGTGGCCTCTCTGGTCGATTTCAAGTCGAGCGGAAAGAAACCTCAATCGGCAACGGCTCATCAATCGCATCGACCGAGCGGTCACTGGTTCTCCCAGCCGGCATTTGCAGAAGGTGTCTCGACTCCTAACGTGAAACCGTTGAACTACCTCGACGCCGCTCAAATAGTCCTTCAAGCCTCGTCAGGTTTGCGATAGCTACGATTGGAGCAGGCTTGCAAAGATAGATAAGGATGGCGAAATTTATTCGTCAACTCCTTCTGTCGATAAGAGTTTGACCGGCAACAGGGCGGGTACAAAATTGGTAGGAATTCCTCGGAACGGCTTTCCCTGGCGCTTGACCATTCAAGCGGTAACGCATAATCGGTTGACGTAGTTCCCTGTTGTAGATATATTGTGGCGAAACTTTCAATATGCAACCACGATATGCAGCCGAAAATAAGCCGCTTCCTGGAATTGCATAAATTAGAGTTGGCCAGATCGACGAACAAGAAGAGTTTCGAGCGTTTGAAGAATTTGGGGTTTTACTAGTTTTAGCAGCGTGCGGAATTTGTGACCGCACGCATTCACACTTGCGGTGATTTCACACTAACCGCGGAGGTTTTGCTCATGATGAATGTTCAAGTGACCGGACGCAATATCGATCTCACACCAGCCTTGAAAGAATATCTTCTGGATAAGCTGCAGCGATCGCAAAAGCACTTTGACCACGCTTTGAATGCGGCGGCGGTGCTGAGTGTCGCGAAGAACCCGTCGGTGGCTGACAGTCAGACTGCTGAAGTGACCATCAAGATTAACGGTGCGGTGATTCGGGGCGAGGAATCGACCGAGAACATGTATGCCTCAATCGACCTTGTTGCAGACAAAATCGAACGTCAACTGCGCAAATACAAAACTCGTTATTACACTCGAGCTGGAAAGTCTTCTGAAAGACATCCCGAAAGTCTCAGTGACGAAAGCGCAGACGTGGTTGAAGATGATGAGTTCGAAGTTGTCAGAGAGAAGAAAGAGGTCGCGCTTGACGAAATTAGACCAAAAATCGTGCGTTCCAAGCGTTTCCCGCTCAAGCCGATGATGGCCGACGAGGCTTGCAAGCATATGGACTTGCTGGGGCATGACTTCTTCATGTTCATCAATTCTGAAACCAATCAAGTCAATACCGTTTATCACCGCCGGGACGGCAATTACGGACTTATCGAACCGGAAGTCTAAGCTGGACTGCCAGACAAATTTAAGTCATTCAGGGTAAATACTGTCCTGTTCAAGTTGTCGATCAATTAGAATCGATAATTGGACTAGTGTGCGTGTGTTTTAAAGTGATTTGAGGTTTGTAAGGTGGCTAGCGGCTTTTCAAGACGTTCTGTTTTTGTCCATTCTCTCCTTGCGTTATCCCTGACTCTGCAATCTACCGGTTTCTTCCCAGGCAATATGGCTTGGGCTGATTCCAGTCAGGTGATTGGCTTGAATAATGATGGTGTCAAAGCCCTGAACTCCAACAACTACCAGTTGGCTATTCAGAAGTTCGAAGCTGCTTTGAAACTAGACCCGAACTACAAGCTCGCCAGAGACAATCTGGCAATTGCACACAATAACTATGGTCTGCAGTTGCGGAATAATCCGGCCGAGGCGCTCAAACAATTCCATCAAGCTTTGTACTTGAACCAGACAAATGTCACCACGATGCAGAACGTGGAAGGCATCATTCGCATGATGGGAAAAGATCCCAAGTCGTTTGCCGATCGTGTTGCTCTCGGTGACCAGGCTCGTCTCGCTGCCGATTTCGTTGGCGCCATCATTGAGTATAGTGCCGCGCTGAAGTTGAAGGATGATCCGAAAATCCACGTGAAACTCGGCGACGTCTATCGTGTTCGGGATGAAACGGATAAGGCCATTGCCGAGTATCAAGCCGCGGCTAGAGCCGGTGATAGTGCCGACATCGAAGTCAAACTCGGACAGGCATATCAGGCGAAGAAAGATATTCCCAATGCAATTGCTGCATACACTAAGGCGATTACGTTCAAATCAGATGATGCTGATGTGCAGGACGCTCTTGTGGCCGGGTGGGAAGAAGCTCTCAAGGAAAATCCTTTAGCGCCGGAAAACCATATCGGTCTTGGACAAGCATTTCAATATCGTGGTGACTTCGGTCAAGCTGAGCAAGAATATCAACAGGCGATCCGCTTCAGCCCCGGCAAAACGAACCCTCTGGCGAGCAAGCTTCTGGCTGGACTGGCGGGTGCAAAGGTGCAGGCGAATCTCTCCAAGCACGTCAACAATGGTGTTGACCTGCAGGCTAAGGGACAGTTTGACGCTGCTATTGCCGAATATCAGCAGGCGATTGCCGCTGATCCGCGCAACAAAGATGTCGACGATATTTACGTAAATATCGGTAGTGCTTATCAGGCGAAGAAAGACTATACCAACGCCCTCACCTGGTATCAAAAAGCACTTTCTGTTGATCCAAGCAACGATCAAGCCAAAGCCGGCATAACGGCCGCGACTAACTTGCAGAAAGATACGATCGTCACCGAGAAGTATGCCTCTGGTGGTCAGAAATTCAAAGCCGGCGATTACGATGGTGCGATTGCCGACTTCCAGGCTGTATTAAAGGTAAATCCGAACGACCCCGACACTTTGTTCTCTCTTGGTGCTTCGTATCAAGCGAAGAAAGATTTCGACGACGCCATCAAGTGCTATCAACAAGCTCTTGCCGCCAATCCGAAGAGCCAGCAGTTTAAGGATGCGCTCGATCAAGCTTACATCAAGAAAGCTGAGCCTATTATCGCTGCTGCAGTGAAGTTGCACGAAGCGAAAAATTATGATGGTGCAATTGCCGGTTATACACAGGCACTACAGATAACACCAAACAATGCCAGTCTCTGGTACAACATCGCCTCCGCTGAATACGCGAAGCAGGAATATAATCGCGCGAAAGATGCATATCAAAAGGCTCTCGGGCTCGATCCAAAGGGGCAGGTGGCAGATTGGTACTTGATCGGTGCCATTGATGAAAACTATGGTCGTGTTCCTGAAGCGCTCGGATACTATCAGAAGTATTTGAAAGAAGCTCCGACCGGCACTTATGCTGCCGCTGCCAAAGAACGTTTTGATATTTTGAGCAAGGGCGGCAAGCCGGAAAAGATCAAGTCTGAAACTGAACTTGCAAATGAGAAAGCCGCAGACGAACAGTATCAACAAGCCGTTAAATTGCAGCAGTCCAAGCAGTATGACGCCGCCCTGCCGCTCTATCAGAAAGCATTGCAAATCGCGCCGAACAACGCAGATTACGTTTTTGCTCTGGGTACTTTGTACCAGGCCATGGGCAAGTTGAGTGATGCCGCAGATTGGTATCAAAAGGCAATTACTCTTGCACCGAACAATGCTGATTTGCCGAAATATCTGGCTGAGGTAAAAAATCTGCAGGCTGGACAGATATTCGACCAGGCTTCTGCGAAACAAACTTCAGGCGACAATGCTGGTGCCATCGAACTGTATAAACAGGGATTGGCTGTTTCGTCAAAAAATGCTCGCGTCTGGACAAACCTCGGTATCGCTTATCAGCAGACAGACCAGTGGGGACCAGCTCGTGATGCCTATCAGAAGGCATACGAAATCGATGCAAAAGGAGAAATTGGTGACCTGTACTTGATGGCGCAGCTGGATGAAAACGCCAATCAAGGTGCGAAAGCTCTGGGCGAGTACCAGAACTACTTGCGTCAAGCTCCCACCGGACAGTATGCGAGTGCTGCGAAGGACCGGGTCAAAGTGTTGACCGCGAATCCGACTAACGTTGTTCGTCTGCAGACGCAGGGACAGATCGCTCAAATCAAGACTGCCAACGACGCCTATGATGCAGGCGTGAAGCTGCAAACCGGCGGCGATCTCGATGGTGCCATTGCGAAATATGATGCCGCTATTGCTGCCAATCCAAACGAAGCAGCCTTCTGGTATGCGCGAGGAACTGCGTATCAGGCCAAAAAAGATTTCACAAAAGCGATTCCTGATTATCAAAAGGCGTTGAGCCTTTCGCCCAACAACAAGGACATGCAAGCTGTGTACAACGCGGCACTGGCCGAGCAATCCGGACCGGTTGTGAATGAAGCAATTCAAAAGCAGACGGCGGGCGACTTTGCTGGTGCTATTGAACTTTATAAGAAAGCGATTGCCACCACTCCAAATGATGCGACGCTGTATACAAATATAGCCAGCGCATATCAACAGGCGGAAGATTTCGCCAATGCAAAGACTTCATTCCAGAAGGCATTGCAGCTAGATCCAAAGGGTCAAGCTGATAACAACTACTTCTTAGGAATTCTGGACGAAAACTCAGGACAAGCGCCTGCTGCGATCAGTGACTACACCAAGTATCTTCAAGCTCAGCCTAAAGGACAGTATGCCGTGATCGCTCAAGGTCGTCTGAGCACACTGCGAGCTAACCCTTCTGCGACTCAGAAGATAGTCACTAAGGCTGCAGCCGCGGCTCAAGCAGCCGATGCTGCCAAACTGGGCGAAGCTCAAGCTGCATACGATGCCGCCGTGAAGGCTCAGACCGCCAACAATTTGGATGAGGCATTGGTTCAGTACAAGAAAGCGCTGGCAATAAGCCCTAACGAAGCGACTTACTGGTATGGCGAAGGAACCGCGTATCAAGCCAAAAACGATATGGATAACGCGATCAATGACTACAAGAAAGCCGTCAGTCTGAATCCGCGTGAAAACACCTACAAGCAGACTCTGACCGCAGCACAGGCGGCGGTAAACGCGGCTAAGGCTGCTCCGCTTGTAGATGCCGCTATCAAAAAGCAAACAGCTGCGAAACCAGACTTGCCTGGTGCTATCGCTGACTACGAAGCTGCATTGAAATTGAATGACGATGCCTACACTAATATGAACCTGGGCACGGCTTATCAAGCGGCTAATAACCTGCCGAAA
Source organism: Candidatus Melainabacteria bacterium (assembly GCA_003963305.1). Lineage (NCBI taxonomy): Bacteria > Bacillati > Candidatus Melainabacteria > Candidatus Melainabacteria bacterium. The sequence continues at coordinate 107,261 of RXJR01000012.1, forward strand.
GCTCTAGAGAAATACCGCCGAGCCATAGCATTGGATCCCAAGGGGTCTGCGGATGCAATGTATTATGCAGGTACAGTTTTGGAAGGAATGAAGCAGGGTCCAAATGCTCTGCGTGAATACCAGAACTATGTGAGAACGGCTCCAACCGGGCAATTTGTCAATGATGCGAAAGCACGGATCAAAGCACTCGGTGGAAAATAAAACAAAATTAGTTTGGTCTAAATTGAGCTCAACTACGGGAACTATTCTTTTTTCATCGCTGTCTAAAGAACCATAAGAAGAGCAAAAATCCAAAACATACTAAATGAACTGAAGACCGGCGCTAACTGTGAGAGCGCCGGTTTTTCTTGTGCGCTGGGCATGTTCAACAACTCGGAGGTGAAAGTCTTCTACACAGTTTGATGGCAACGAAGTGTTAGTGAACCGCAAGGGCGTAAC
>RXJR01000013.1 GCA_003963305.1 Candidatus Melainabacteria bacterium
AGCAGAAGCTAAGGCAGAAGCAGAAGCTAAGGCAGAAGCAGAAGCTAAGGCAGAAGCAGAAGCTAAGGCAGAAGCAGAAGCTAAGGCAGAAGCAGAAGCCAAGGCAGAAGCAGAAGCCAAGGCAGAAGCAGAAGCCAAGGCAGAAGCAGAAGCCAAGGCAGAAGCAGAAGCTAAGGCAGAAGCAGAAGCCAAAGCGGAATCTTCAGACGAAGCGCCAACAGAAACTTCAAAAGAATCAGAGCCTTCCGCTAAAGAGAGCTCAGAAACAGCCGCTGAAGAAAGCCCGCAGTCGGAAGCAAGTCGTAAGACGGCAAAAGAACTGAAAGAATTCGGGCGCCTGTCGAGTAAGCCCGGAGGCACTGAGTTCCAGTCAGAGACTGCTGGAACGATGAAGACTATCGGTAAACTGCTTATCGAAGTGCAAGCGGTAGAAAACATTATCAAGGCCGGCGAAAGTGGCACTATTGGAAGTGGTCTGACCACGGCCCGTGTTATCTCAGCAGCGCGGGGCGAAGGCATCAAAGCGCTCTTGAGCAAAATCGACTCATACAGCGGCGTAGACGGCAGCATCATCGTCGGACATGACGGTCTTGTGATTGCATCTACAGCTGGTCCCGGCATGGATAAAGACACGCTGGGCGTCCTCTCAGTCGCATGCTTGAGCACAAGCAACCTCGCTACCAAGAAGCTGGAAATTGGGAAATTGCGTCAGATGGTGCTAGTAACCGACGTAAAAACGACAGTGTTGACCGACGTAGATGTAGGCATTCTGGCGGTATTTCTGGATAACAACGACGTCGGCAAAATCGATGGTCTTCTGGAAGCTATTCACGACACAATTCACGGATAGCGCATTCACAAATACCCAGAAAGCCGGTCGTTGTCGTGGTAGGCGCACGTCCTCGTACGCACACATTCGTGCTTAGAACACGCTACTGTGCTTAAAATCCATGCATCAGAAGCGCCACCAACTGGCAACTGCAATGCATGGAATTAACTACGTCGAAGTAAGTAAGGTCTACCTTAGTTAACTGTGGTGCGTGAGTCGAGTCGACTACTTAAGCTTCGAGATAGTCTCCAAAAGCTTAGCATTGTCAGGCATTCCCTGAATAACTTCCTGAATCACGCCAGCCTTATCGATGACAAACAAGACGCGACTTGAATTTGTCTTGCCTTCACCAATGGTGCCATAGAGTTTACCGACTTCGCCCTTACTGTCAGCCAACAATTTCTGTTTTAAACTGTACTGTTTGGCGAACTTATCGTGGCTCTGGAGAGAGTCACTGGAAACGCCGAACACAACAGTATCGGCTGATTCGAACTTGGAATAGTCTTCAGAGAATGCGCACATTTCTTTTGTGCAGCCGGGAGTGTTGTCCTTGGGGTAGAAGGCAAGGATAACGTTCTTTTTGCCGCGGAAATCCGACAAGGATACTTCGCCTTCAGGATAAGCGGCGACTTTGAATTCGGGTGCCTTTTCGCCAGCAACAGGCATGGTTGAGGCTTCGGTTGGTGAAGTCATGATTACTATCCTTCTTGTGGATGTGTGAAGAGAGCTAATTTTATCACTTAGCAGCTTCTTCCAGTTTCTCGAGAACCAATTGCTGATTAATTACCTCAGGAAGAACAATTGGCTGGTCTGGTCTGGATGACGGAAAAATTACATAGAGCGGTACGCCTGAACGATTGAACTTATTGAGCAGCTTTGTAATCTCAGGATCTTGCACAGTCCAATCAGCCTGCATCGGCACCACATTTAGTGCCTTGATTTTATTCACGACCGGCTCGCTATCCAGAACAGTTTTCTCGTTGAATTTACAGGTTAAACACCAATCGGCTGTGAAATCGAGAAGCACGGTCTTGTGATCAGCGATCTCTTTGTCTAACGCTTCGACGCTGAAAGGAACCCACTTGATTGGTGAATTGGTGTTTGCTTTCTCTACAGGTTGGGCTTTCATTCCTATTCCTGGCAGCGGATAGACGAATACGTAGAATGCAATTGCTGTAATTGCCCCCGCAATGGAATAAACAGTTACTTTGCGCCCTGTTTCGCTAGTCAAATCAATAAATCGACCGACCAGCCACGCAGCAAATGCCAGCGCAATTAGAAAGTAAGATGTGCTGATTATGCCTTCGATACCGAGTTGAGCACCAAGAACGCTGAGCAACCAGGCCACAGTAGCAAGCAATACAAAGCCGAGCGATTCTTTGAACTTCTCCATCCAAACGCCGGGCTTCGGCATGTATTTCATCCAGCCAGGCTGAGCCGTGAGCAGGAGGTAAGGCAATGACATTCCCACACCTATAGTGAAAAATATTGACGCCACAACCCACCACGGTTGCGAGAAGGCGAATCCTAACGCAGTGCCCAGGAATGGTGCTGTACAGGGCGTGGAGAGAATTGTTGCCAGAACACCCTTGAAGAAAGTCCCCGAATAGCCTTCTTTGTTGGCGAGCTGATCAACTGCGGTTTGACCAGGAACAAAAACATAGAACAAACCAAACAGACTCATCGCAAACAATAGAACCAGCGATGACATAGCAATCAGAAAACCCGGGTATTGAAATTGGAATCCCCATCCAACGCTGTTTCCAGTTGCTTGCAGCGCAATGACGATTGCGGCAAGCACCATGAATGATGAAATGATTCCGGCTGTGAACGTCAATCCCAGAAAACGAACACGAAGAGGCTCATCTTTAGCCTGTTCGAAAAAACTCAAGACCTTGATAGCAATGACTGGCAATACGCACGGCATTACGTTGAGGATGATGCCACCCACAAATGCGAGCCCCAAATAAACTAGAAGGCTCTGCGGCTTGTCTGCAGAACCTTCAACGGTGAACTTCTGATCAAGCACAGAAACACCATCCGGCGCTCGCGGATGACCGGTGCCACCTTGTTGAGGCACCGTAGACGATACCGCAGCGCCACTTTGAGTGCCGTCGGGACTTCCGTCGCCGCGAAGCGAAGACAGATCTCTACTGCTTCCATCAAGGCTCAAGTCTTTAACAGATCCCTCAAAACCGAGCTTGGAAAACTGCTCCACATTAGCAGCGGCAGCGCTCGAACCATTCTTGTCGACGGGTACCGACAGCGAAACTGACGCACCGCCTGGAACGCAGATCTCGGCACAGGAAAGCCATTTCACATCGACCTTGAAGTCGATCTTGTCACCATTGAACGCCGCTGGAGGCGTTATGGTGGCACCAATTAAAGTCTTGTCTTTATAACCGTAGGTGACTATTCCACTGTCGCTGAACTTTGATGGCTTCTCCCAGAGAAGCGGTCCGGCAGTGAATCCTGGAGGCAGCTTCCAGATAATTTTGGTGGGCAAGCCCGCATCGCCACTTTCTTTGTAATAAGTGTGCCAGCCGCTCTTCATAGTCAGCTCTACGCCCAACTTGAACGGTTTTCCAGCCTGAATAGCCGTCGTATCCGCGATCAACGCAGCGGTCACATAGGGCTGTTCAGTCGATACTTTTGCATGCGCTTCCTCCGCCTTAGCCACTTGACTGCAGAAGCTGCTGATGGAACAGACGCCTGCAAGCAAGAAAAAGAAACTGCAAAGGGTAACCAAAGTTCTATTCGAATACTTCATGCCAACTCCACCTGGATGTTTCAGGATTCTATCCTAAACTTGTGAAATTTTTATTCGTGCAGCCCATTGTGCTTGGCAATCTCTGCATAGACCGAGGCACTGTGCCTGAACGTCCGCTCTTGCGTCGAGTAGGTGACACGAACCAATCCAAAGCGAGGACGCAAACCCTCAGCCCACTCGAAATTATCGAGCAAAGACCAGTACATATATCCTTTTACGTTGGCACCATCTTCAATTGCATTGTGCAGCGCCGACAAATGAGTAGTCAGATAGTTGATCCGTTGATCGTCTGCCAGCGACCAATCTCCTTCATCCAGGTCATGCGCAAAGGCAGTTGCAAACCCATTTTCAGTAATTACTATCGGGCGCAGAGTGCCGTTGGAATTGTATTTGAACGGACTCAAATCATAAATCAAAGTCTTATATAGCCCGTCCGGGTAATGTTCCCAGCCCATGCAATTGACTTCGAGTTCGTATTCGCTTGACGCAGTTCCGAAAATGTCAATCGGCCACTTGTAGGTAAATTCGGAAAGTTCACGCGTGTAATAGTTGACGGCGATCCAGTCCATAGCGCCTTTGAGACCCGGAATCTCACCGCTGATTTTCTTCACCTCGGCATTAGTGCTAAGCGGATATGGAAATTGTAAATTGCCTGTCTGCACCGCCATAGGAAACATCAAATTGAAGACGTAGTCTCGATAGTAGCGAACCATGTGATCGAGAGGATTCCAGCGATGCTTTGGCGTAAAGGGTCGCCAGTGCATGGTGAAACTGACCGGTTTACCCGGCGTTTGCTTGTGCAAAGCAGCATAAGCTTTTCCATGTGCCTCGAGCATGTAACGAATGCACTGAAAGGCTTTCAGATAGTCGTTGCGAAATCCGGGCGGCCAGGCGCCGGTGACAAAGCTCTGATAGGCATACGCGAGCGGCTCATTCAGAGTTATCCAGTAATCGACGAGGTCGCCGAATGCTTCGGCCGCCAGTGCCGCAAATCGCTCAAACTCGGTAATTGAAAGAGGCGAAGTCCAACCTCCTGCGTCACTCAGCCAGCGTGGCAGAGTGAAATGGAAGAGAGTGACGAATGTCGTAATACCTTCCTTTTTCAAGCCAGAGAGGAGCCCACGATAGTAGGCGACAGACTCGGCATTGAGGGTGTAAGGCTTACCGTCCTGAGGCGGTTCCGGGCAAAGCGCAGGCCAATTCAAACTGAGCCTGAACGCATTTAGATTAAGCTTGCGACATATTTCAATGTCGTCGCTGTAACGATTATAGAAATCACAGGCTCGATCGGCAGTTGTCGCATCTGAGATTTTGCCGTCCAGAGTGGTCCATTCAGACCAGTCAGAGCTGCGATTCGACATTTCGTGAGGATGCCCTTCTATCTGAAAGTGCGATGTTGCAGCACCCCAGAGAAATCCATCCGGAAATTTTAGAAAACGGCGGTCTGTCAAGATACCTATTGAGCTGCGCAGATTACTGCTTCCAGCTCATCCCCCATAAATAGATCGACATAAATGACGGCAAAGTGTTCCCGCAGTCATCCAGCAAAATGCTTTACGTACCTCACTCCAAACAGGAATCTACGAGCTTGGCAAGCCTATAATAGGTGGCGATTCCACTACACTATCTAACTTAGCAGAATAAGTTTGACTACAGTCACCGGTGCCCCGTTAGCGCCAGATATTCAACAAAATTCAACACTTGCATGTGTGCTGCTGGCGCCGTTCAAAAAGCCTGTATTGCGCGATACATTGCTGTGCCTGGCGATTGTACTCATCAATCTCTACTGTTTTCATCGCACGATCAATGGCTACTTCTTAGCTGACGACTTTGTTCATGTGCCTTATCTGGTCAAGGTTTTCAACGGTCACGCCGATCTGCTCCTGCAAAACTTTTATACAAATTGGGTGCAGGCACAGGGCACTCAGTTCTACAGACCCCTCATTTCGCTGACCCTGGCTCTCGACTACTTATTCTGGAAAGCTAATCCCGTCGGCTATCACATCACCAACCTGCTCTACCAAATAGCGTCGAGCATCCTGCTTTTCCTCTGCACACGACGGTTATTCAGCTTCAAGACGGCAGCAGAATCAAACTGCGTCGGTTTTCTGGCCGGTGCCTTTTTCGCCGCCTGTCCGCTGCACCCAGAAGTGGTGAGCTGGATTATTGCCCGAGTCGACAGCGTGCAAACAACTTTTCTCCTGGCAAGTTTGTGGATGTACCTGCGCGCCCGTGACCTGGTGAGCCCCCCACTCAGTCGAGCACTCAGCTATTCATGCTTCGTACTCGCTTTGCTCTCAAAAGAAATGGCAATCACTTTGCCACCAACGCTCGTGCTACTTGAACTAATCAAATCGGAAAAATCCGGTTTTATCGAGCGAATCAAAGAGGCGGGCAAAGCGACCTGGCAATATTGGCTGATTCTAGCTATCTACATGGGCGTGCGCACCGCTTCACTGGGAACCATATCTGGTGGCTACGCAGGATCTATTGGTCAGGGATTGAGTTCATCTCTCTTCAAACGCTGGTTTCAAGACGGCTCTTTTGGCCGGGTGTTGCTGCCTCTCAACATAGAGCTGCCAGGTGGCACCGCACACAAATTGGTGCGCTCGTTGAAACTGTTTTATGAACTTGCTGCTGCTCTTTTAGTGGCTCGAATGGCACTGCTTTTCAGAGACGGCGCACTATCTGTATATCTGCGCAGGCTGCTGTTTGCAGCTGGCTGGTTTGTAATTGCAATGCTGCCCACATATCAGGTCTGGAATCTAACCGAAACACTTCAGGGAAGTCGGTTCATCTACCTCGGTACAGCACCGCTTTGCTTACTTGCAGCCTTGTTAATCTCCCCACTGCGCTTTGAAATCAATTGTGCCGGCAGCAAGCTCATCAATCTGCTTTCAAGCATTGTCTCAGTATTGATCTTGTGGACAGGCATGCAAATCACATACCAGAACAACAGCGCCTGGGCCCAGGCAAGCAAGGGAGTCCGAGACTTCAGAGCGGCAATTGAGCATTGGTTTGAAGCCCGCGAAAACGAAGGACGCAAACTAGTTGTCCTCAATATTCCTCAAAAATTTGCTGGCGCGCATATGATTTACAACGCCGCCACTCTAAGTGTTTTATTGCGTCCGCCACTCAGCTCAAAAGATTTTTCAGATAGCGTTGTCACATTCGAGCCAATCACATTCGGCTCCGCAGACTTGCTAAACATTTCCCGATTGCGTCGACTGTTGGCAGACTCTTCAAAGTATAAATTCACGCGCTGGGATAGCGGAAAACACGTCCTTGTACCTTTGTCGCTCGCCAGTACACCGCTGAAGAAAGAAATTCAGGGCTCGGATTACACCGATTCCAGAAGCAGTGGTAATGAGACTTTTCTCGTTTCGCCACCAATAGATATCTCATCATCTTCCGTCGATTTCGTCGATGTACAGCTCGCTCAAACTAAGACGACGACACGCTCTTCCGACTCAGACAGCACCGGCGCCGATCGAGACGAACAGGGTGCACAAGCGTCGAACGTGCTGACTATGAGTTGGAATACCGAAAAGGATCCGATTTTCCGCGACAGCAGAACCATTGCAGAAGCCTTTGACAAGCCAAAAGAGCTGCGATTTACAGTTTCTGAGCATAAGAATTGGGTGGGAAGCGAGTCGATTCATCAGTTGAAATTCGATTTACCAGATGGCGTGAAAATCAAAAAGGTAACGCTGCTCAGCGGCGAAAGTGCGATTCCAACTATCGCTCCAGACACGACGGAACCAAAGAAAGACGGTCGCACTGTAGCAGAAGACGTCGGCGGCGTTTCCCGCCCCGGCAGAATAATTGGTCCATTCACCTACGACGTTTCAAAAGTTGCGGGCGCCGACCATGCTGTCTTTGAAATTTCCAAAGCAGATTCCTGGTTCGAGCACTACTCAGGAACATTCAGAGACAAGACGCTTTCACCAGAAGCATTGCTGACAAAATCGACCACTGAAAAGTCAGGTCAGTTCAGTCTACCGGCTCAGGAACTGGACAGACCAGGCTTTTACGAAATCAGAGTGTGCGCAGTCGACAAGAACGGAAAACTCTGTGGATTTCCATCCGACCCAATTGATCTGCAGTTTTCTGCCGAGGACATCAAGAAACAGTAGTGACCATGCAAGCCACCACCTCTACAGATTCGGAACAGGGCTTCATCTTGCCGCCCAACAGAATTGAACTGGGACGACTGAAAGTACAAATGGTCCTGGGCATTCTGCTGATTTTGGTGGCATGTTTTGTCAACTACTATCCCAGCTTAAATGTTGGTTTGCTTCTGGACGACTTCAACAATGTCGATTACGTCTATCGAGCCTGGCACGGAGACGCCGCCGATTTCCTATCGAACTTCTACAGCAACTGGGCGAAGCTTGACGTAATGCGGTCGTACCGTCCGTTCATTTCACTGAGCTTTTTCACCGACTACGCAATGTTTGGTCTGCACTACGCGGGCTACCACATGACTAACATTGTCATGTTCGCCACCTGTGCGGTTTTTGTCAGCCTGATTGCGCTCGAATTGACGGGAATGTACGGCAATCGCTCCAGGGCGTCAGTGGCAATCTGGGCCGGACTGCTGTTTGCAGTAGATCCGCTGCACGTCGAATCTGTGACGTGGATCATCGGCAGAGTCGATTTGCTTTGCAGCGTCTTTTATTTTGCCTCAGTATTTTGCTTTCTCCGATTCAGATTGGTGCGAGATCGCACATATTTACTGGCCGCACTGGTCTGTTTTTTCATCGCGCTAGGCAGCAAAGAAATGGCTGTCACACTGCCTATCGTGCAAACCATGGCATGCTTCCTGCCGATTGGTCCGGCGAAGAACAGCACGCGAACACTAACGCAAAAAATAATTCAAAGCGATTTAAAAATTGCTTTCCTGTTCTGGATCGAACTGGCCGGATTCTGGGTTTTACGGCGAACAATTCTGGGAGCAGATATAGGCGGCTACGGAAGCACCGATCTGAAGACCGTTTTGAACAGCTGGAGAAATTTTGCCGATCGACCCAGCATGGCAAAAGTATTTTTGCCCTTGAATGAAGAGCTCACGTTTTCGCCGCTATTAATCAAAACCTGTTGGTCAGGCTTCGGCATAATTTTTGCAGCAGCACTACTGCGGCTGTTGAACTCACGAAAGTTGCTCGTACCTGTAAGCTTCTTGCTGCTCTGGGCTGTTCTGGCTATTTTACCGACTTTTCAAATCTGGCACATTTATCCAAACCTCGTTGGCAGCCGCTTATTCTTCACCTCGTCTGCACCTCTGTGCATTGCTATAGCGCTCTGTGCCATACCGGCAACAGACGCGATAGGAAGGTTCGCTACACGCATGTGGTCATACGTCGGCATGACAGCACTGCTGATTGTCTTTGTTTGCTGGTCATTCATACTGCAGGTCAACTTAAAACCCTGGCAGGTTGCCTCCAATCACATGAAGACATTCCGACGACAGCTTACAGAAATCTCGGCTCAGCTCAAGCCGGGAGAAAGAGCACTGCTTCTGAATCTTCCGCCTGATTACCAGGGTGCCGGTCTGGTCACACGTTCATGGTACGTTGAGCAGATCTGCCGACCACCGTTTGCGCCGACAGACACATCGAACAGATTCATCAGTGTGGAGCCGGTCGTTTCTGGAAGTCACGATTATCTATGGCCGACCGAAGTGAACAACCTTTTGCGAGATAAGAAAGTAGCGGCAAAAGTGATCTGGAATCCGTCCACAGGAGAATTTGAGAAATTCTCAAAACGCCCGGACATTACGACTCTCGGCGCTGACAGCGCCAAAGTAATTTCGGAATCTAACTTTCTGGGTGCCACCATCGACCCTGACAGCGCCTGGTCTGGTGTCGACAAAGAATGGCGTGTGCAGTCAGACAGACTACCAGGCATGGAGATACATTCCGAGTTCAGACGTCTCTATCCTGCTATCCGCGCACGCAAGAAAGGGGCACCACCCACGATGACATTCTGGTTGCCCGTAAAAGACATAAATCCCCTCGTCCAGAATTACGCACAACTCAATATGAAAGTGCACGGCAGCGACTCAGAATTGGACAAATGCCGCTTCGTCTGGAAATCGACAGGTCTGAATCATCCCGGTCAAACCGACCACGAAGCTTTGATACAGCGCTCTGCTGACGGCAAGTACTTTGTCTGGCTGGGGCGCTACCGAGGCTGGAGCCTGAATGATTCACCCACTGCGGTCGGGCTGAGAATGCCATCCGGCGACTACTGTATCGACCTGAAAAACATAGAACTGAGCAGCGATGAAACACTGAAACCATCGATAAGCATCGACAACGACAGCACCACATACGGTACTCCTGGAACGGTCGTGCGTCCGAAAGCGCAAAGCACTAAAGTACGATGGCAGGCGAGCCGCCCTGGCGTCGCATCTGTAATCATAAAGGTCAGCAAGCCGAATCTAGTCTTCGACCCATACTCTGAATTAGACGTCGCCTCAGGCCCGACCGGCAACGTAGCAAAAGAGCTGGCAAAGAGCGAATTGCAAGGCGAGATGCCGATCGCCGATCTGAAATTGCCGGAAGGAACAACTCAGATACAGGTAATCGGCATCGACGAAGATGGAAAGCAGGTGGGTCTCCCATCTGAGCCAATCAGTGTCAAGATTTGAAGTCGACCTCAGATCAAGAAGTCGCTTGTAGCACCAGAAATCGGATTGAACTTTAGAACGTCACCATCAACGGATTCGCAGGTGGCGCGACAGGCACGCTCTTGAGCGGACGAAGATTGGCAGGCGTAGGAGCCGGCTGCATCCAGCTCATTACCGTCGGTGCGGCAAAGATCCAGGTCGCGCCCAGCACTACCAGCCCAACCAGAGCCATTATCGATACAGCCATAGCTTGCTTGATCCTGGTTTTCGCGACTGTCGGCAGATGCATATATCCAAGCATCATGAGAGAAGCGACACACGCAAAGGCAAAGGCGAAAGCCGACAAATCTTGGACGCTGAAAGTCGGCACTTCAGACACACAAGCGTGAGCTGGAAGCGCAGCTGACAGGAGCGGCAGTGAGGCAAGTAAGTATCTTTTACGCATAGCTCTGACCAGTAAGGGATATTAATCGATCATGAGGGCTGAAGCCAAAGTTGTAAAGAGGGTTTCAGCATAAATAACATTAGGGTTTTTCACCTTTTATCTCAGCACTAACCTGCTTCCGGCTGCCCGCTCTGGCATGGACTTTGGCACTCTCAAACCGATATAGAGAGCCAGGTAGGCCACACAATTGATGAGGAAGGCAGAAAGAAGGGCTCTCCAGCCGAGGTCGCCTCCAAATCCCATGGAGTCGAAAAGCATTGATAGGACGTTGAGAATCAAGTTCAAACCGTTGCAGACGAAAACCGGAGAGAGAACGAGCAATGCATTTTCAAACTCAGGACGTTTCGATCTGACAGCCGATCTTGAGAAATAGCTGACCAGAGCAATGGTGCTCGCGTAAGCCAACAATTCAACTGGAAACAAACGCTCAGTCAGGGTAAAAGCAAGCACTGTCGACGAAGCTATCAAAGTGCCAAGAATCTGCAAATTCCAGAGTTCCGGCAAATTCAGACTGGAGACACGCAGTCGAGCCCGGTTCCATCGAGTCAGGAAGTATGCCACCACACCAACGAAAGCTGCCAGACCGATTTCGCCCGCGCGAAAAAACAGATCGTTATCGATGAGCGAATCCCAGAGCGCCGCTCCGACAAGGCTTACTAACAGTATCCAGAAGATTCTAGTGGAGTGTTTCGCTCGAGTTCGGCCAGCCACTAAAATGCCCAGACAAATTGGAAAAACAAGGTGGGCAAGTGAAAAGTTGGCGACGATACCCTGATTGAAAGCACGCTGCTGACCAAACATTACGTCAACCAGTTTGTAACCCCAGTCGTAACCGCCGCGCACCAGCAAGACTGATGAAACAGTCATCACTAGCAGCGCAACCACCGTTCTAAAATTGGAAATCATCCTGGCTTGTTCCAAAACCGAAGCTCTGGTTGCTCTTGTTTCGGTCTTAGAAACGGCTGGCAGAGTTAATGCTGCAGCAACCCACTCATCTTCCTGAGCAAATGGATCTGAAACGATGCGATATGCAGACTTGAACTTCTCTTTGTGACGCATAACTCCCTCACTAAACCAAAGGAGCTACGAGCTGGGTCTAGAGAATTAGGAGGAAACCGCCATATCTGGCGGCACATTTTTTCGCGCAGACAAGAAAGCCGAGAGTTCGCGATTGATCTGCGAGACAACGGCAGGTCCATGATAGACAAGAGCGGTGTAGAGTTGAACGGCAGTAGCTCCCGCTTCCAGGAACTCAAACGCATCTCGCCCACTTGAGATTCCGCCGCAGGCAATGATTTGCTGCTCAGTTGTTTTGATTTTTGCGACGCGCTGAACCAGCTTGAAAGCCTTTGCCTTAAGCGGTTTGCCGCTAAGTCCACCGTTTCCAATTTCGGAGATGCGAGAAGCGCTGGTCTTCAATCCATCTCGACTGACAGACGTGTTGCCGCAAATAAACCCGGCGAGACCGTGGGTGCTTGCGATTGCCACTATATCCTCGACCAATTCATCTGAACTATCGGGAGACATTTTGATGAATACCGGAAGACCGGCGTTGTTTCTCTCTTGCACTTCACTCATGATGTCATTGAGTTGCTGGCGCTCATTGATAATGCCTTCGTGTGTATTAGGACAGCTGGCATTGAAAGCAACATAGGCAAGTGGAAGTGCCTTCACATAATCAAAAGTGGTCAGGACATCCTCAATTGCCTTGTCTCCTTGAACTTCAGGGAGATTTGTCTTGGCAATATTCAGCCCCGTCGGCAGAGCGAAACGCGCCGAAGCCAGACGAGACGCCACAACCTGGGCGCCGTCTCCGTTCAATCCCAACCTGTTAATTACAGCCTCATCAGCCGGAAGCCTGAATAGCCGAGGCTTGGGGTTGCCACCAGTAGACCGTGCGCAGACAGAACCGACCTCGACGAAGCCAAATCCCAGCCTATCTGCAACTTCAACAAGCCGTCCATTTTTATCAAAACCGGCAGCAAGACCGACAGGGTTTTTCAGGACAGTGCCTGATAATTTTGTTGACAGGTGGGGCGACTGAAATTCGAACCGAAAGGGGCTGAGAGCCAAAAGGGGCGCCAGTTTATGAACCAGATCGTGTGCACGTTCAGGGTCCATTTTGAACAAAGCTGGGCGAATCAGAGTCTCGTACATGCCCCGATCATAGCGGGCATTTAAGCCAAAAGCAGCTAAAGTTACGTTAGAGGCAAGACGCTTTGTCGAACTCCAGCCTGAACCGCTCAGGGCTGATGTCAGGGGATCTTAGTGCATAGACAGTGGGATATTCAGCTCTGACGGGGCATATGTTAAATGGGTCGAGCTAGCCGCCGAAGCCATCCGTGCGGCGCCCCCTTGCAAAGAGACGCTTGAGTTGGAAAAAAACGTCGGCAAAGCCTGCAGCAGCTGTGGTCAAGTTTTTGACCCCAGCATTGCCTTCTGCCCAGCCGATGGAACGAAGCTATCGTCCGAACTGGTAACTGCGACTTCTCACGAGTTGATTCAGGTGACAAGCCGCCACCGCATCAAGGCGGAAGGAACATCAGAGTCGGAGAGAGCGGCTAAGAAAGATGCGGCAACACGAGTTTCGTCACCGCAGATAGTGCTCGAGGCGCCAACACAAAACGAAGCTCAGGAAAAATTGAAAACAGACAAACAGAAAGAACAACAAAACGAATCGCAGAAGCAGTCGCAGAAAGGTTTCTCGGAAGACAAAACGCGCAACGAATCATTTGGAAACGGTTCCAAGAAACACGCGTTCGTTTCAGACGATGACGAGAGTGATGCCGCCGACGAACTACGAGAGACTAGATCTCACTTAATTCCCACACTGATCGGGCAAACTTTAGACAACCAATACGAAATCGTTTCACTGATAGGCAAAGGCGGGATGAGCTTTGTCTACAAGGCGACGCATCTCCTGATGAGAAAGACAGTTGCCATTAAAACGCTTCTCCCACACCTGTCTTTGAATGCAATCAGCCTGCAGCGTTTCCAGCAAGAAGCGCAGGCAGCGAGCAATTTAAAGCATCCAAACATCATCGCCGTGCACAACTTTGGCACCACCCCTGATGGCGAACCCTATCTCGTCATGGATTATGTGGAAGGTTCATCAATCGCAGATGAGTTAGAGCGCTATGGCTTCGTTCCCGTAGATCGCGCTGTAGACATCTTCATTCAAGTTGCGGATGCGCTTGCTCATGCTCATCAACGAGGCATCATTCATCGAGACTTGAAGCCAAGCAATATCTTGTTGCTGGAGAAAGACGGGCAGAAAGATCACGTCAACATCGTCGACTTCGGTATAGCCAAAATGCTTCCGCAAGATGGCGCGGAAGCAGTCAATCTAACCCAGACAGGCGAAGTGTTCGGCAGCCCTCTATACATGAGCCCAGAGCAGTGCAGAGGCGAAAAGCTCGACAATCGCGCAGACATTTACTCGATGGGATGCCTGATGTACGAGACCCTGACGGGACGCCCAGCCATAAGCGGTGATAACACTATGGAGGTGCTATATAACCATCTCCACGAAATTCCAGCGCCGATGAAAGCGCCTCTAACGCATATTCCACCGCCGCTGGAAAGAATTGTCTTCAAGACTCTAGCCAAAGATCCGTCGCAACGATATCAAAACATGAACCAGTTGCGTGACGAACTGCAAGCCTTCAGCCTGCAGCAAAAGACCAGCTTGGTCAGCAGGTTTACTAATTCCTGGCAGCTTTTCTGGCTGCGACGAAAACCTAGAACCAAGCGAGACAAGATTATTGTTGCCATCGCCACTAGTGGCTTTCTCTGCGCCGCATTTTTCGCCTACCAGCTAGCCGCTTTATACTGGGCTGCTGCGGACTCCCCATCTTCCAAGGTGGCTCTGATGTGGGACGAAGACCGAGAAGCACTAAAACCAAACAAGGAAGCAATAGAAGACGCCAAAGCAAGATTCGACGTCATGTACCATGCACGCGTGGCGGCCTCGATGGATGGAAAACACGCTGAAACCACTGAAATAATCAATTACCTGTCTGGCCCTGCCGAGTATCTAGCGAAACGACACCTGTGGAAATCGGCGTTAGAAATGTATGAGCTGGCTTATAAGTACAGCTTAAAATACAACGATTATCTGGCGCTGCGCACAATGACCTTGAGAATGGCAATGGCAGATTGCTACTTGAACATGCAGCAGTACGAAGACGCCGCTCGCATCGTAGGCGAGATGATGAACAAACTTGCGGTGGGCGGACAAAGAGATTATGTGGATCAATCGATTCTTGCCTCTAAATTGGGCACGATCTTTTATCTTCAAGGTAAGTGGACTCCGGCGCTCCAGTATCTCGGCGATGCCTACAAGTGCTGGACGCAGCCCCATAGCTACACATTGCCATTCACTTTCTACAACATGCCTGCTAATCTCGAAAGCAACTATGATTTCACGTTGCTCTTGAGCAGAATGGCCACTGCCTACCAGCGTATTTATCAAGCCTCAGTCGAAAAAGGAACGCCGGACGAGCGAGCCCTCAAAGACTCAGTCAAGCTGTACAAAATGGCTGTAGCGCAATGGAGCCACGTCGTAGGCGATCACAACTCCAATCGCAACGAAACTGTAGCACTGGCCAACTACGTTTTCCTCAATCACGTTTTAAATAAGACTGCAGATCTGGATTCAGAGTACACACAGCTTTTACAGCGCATCAAAGAATTCGGAACAGATAGCGCATACGAAGGAGTGGTTCTCTTGAATTACTCTCAGTATTTGATGGATAAAGGACGATTGCTGGAGGCGGCCACGAACAGGATTCACGCGTGGAGAATCTTCGCTCAAGTGGCAAAAGCCGGAGGCGATAGCATCGGCGGGAACATCAACAGCATCGGCGGCAGCGCTAACAACGGCAGCAGCGTTAACAGCGGCAGCAACACCAGCGACGACACCAGAAACAGCGGCAGCAACGGCACCGGCAATGACTCAGAAATGACCGGCGAAACCAGCACCGTCATCGGAAAATAGAATCTCACCCTCGTCCTTGACTGGTGTAAAATTCGCTCCCATTTCAAATATCTTTGGATCGATCAGTTCCTTTCTGCATTCCAGCGTTTGCAAATAAACTAACTTATCGTCCACTTCCGGTTTTGCTACGCCGCGCCTGAACACTTGCCAGGTCGCCATGTGCTTCAGACCAAATCCTCTCATCTGCGAGAAATTTCGACTCGTCATGCGTTGGAGTGGTGCGCACAGGTCATCAATATGGGGAAGGTCAAAATATGGTGTCACCCAGTAATCTTCAACATACTTGGCATAACGAAATTGATCTTGCTGCGCATTCAGCATGTTGCGAGTGTATCTCGTACATTTGCGGCCCGCCACCAATTCTTCCCCCACCTTTTTCCAGGGGCTGTACTTGTACTTCGAATGTAGCGAAGTCAAACCACCTTCCATCATTGCGCCAATGCGGTCAAATCCGGCTTTCTTGTCGAAGATTTTTACCTTTTTCGTCTCTGTATTGTAGAGATGCGTTTCGAACAAAGGGGGTCTGCAAGTAATGGCTAAGATCGGAGAACTAAGGCGAGAGCCATCCGGGCTGACCGTCCACTCGACGCGTCCGAAATAATTGACCTTCATGACAAGCTTGTAGCCCATTTTGGGCTTCGCTGAATCAGATTTGGCAGCGGTCTTTGTTGAATCCGTACCAGCAGGCTTTGTGCCAGCCTTAGTTGCATCTGCACCAGCAGGCTTTGTGCCAGTCTTAGTTGCATCTGCACCAGCGGGCTTTGCGCCAGCCTTGGTTGCATCTGCACCAGCAGGCTTTGCGCCAGCCTTGGTTGCATCTGCACCAGCAGGCTTTGCGCCAGTCTTGGTTGCATCCGTGGTTGCTGCTTTGCCACCTCTGTTGGCGTCAGCGCTGAACACAGAACTGCAACACACAGAAACTGTTGCCGCAAGCACTACTGCTCCGAGTGCAGCTTGTTTCAGATTTGCCAGGGAATATCGATTGCTAACCACAGTAAAGAAATAGTACCGCAAAGCGGTTCAGTATACACTCTCCCGCTCCCCAAATAATGACAATCAGTGTCGCGTGGATCCCACAGTGTCTGAACTTTTAGCCGCGTCGACTGGAGACGCCTCGGATCGATTAAATAGATGAAGCAGCCACTTTTGGAAATCGTCGACATAGGTAAACACCACTGGAATGACGACAAGTGTGAGCAGTGTGGAGGTGATTAAACCACCGATCACTGAAATTGCCATCGGTGCCCTGGCCTCCGAACCGGCTCCGATCCCCATCGCGATCGGCAACATTCCGGCAATCATGGCAATGGTGGTCATCAAAATAGGACGCATACGAGTTTCACCGGCTCGTATAATCGCTTGCTGTCGCGGCACGCCCTTCTTTATTTCCATCAATGCGTATTCGACCAGCAGAATTGCGTTCTTAGTGACCAGCCCCATCAACATGGTTATACCTATGAGGGCATAGAGACCCACTGATTGATTGAAAAGAACCAGACCCATAAGCGCACCACACAAAGACAACGGCAACGACATCATGATCACCAGCGGATGCAAGAAACCGCCAAACAAAACAATCAGCACAGCATAAATCAACAGTATAGCCGCACCAATAGCAGTGCCGAAACCAGCGAACACATCCCTTTGGATTTCAGCATCGCCCAACGGCTGCTCCTTAACCGACTCGGGCATACCTTTGAAAGCCGGTAATTCATGCACCTTTTTCAAAGCTTCGCCTAGCGTTACATTGGCATCCAGACTGGATTCCAGAGTCACCTGGCGCTGACGGTCAAATCGATCCACTTGAAACGGTCCTGTTCCGAATTCAATTCTGGCAACGCTGTTCAATGGCAACAGTCGATTGCCTGTGCCGAGCACCTGAAGGTGGCCAATCGTTTGTAAGTCATTTCTGTAACGAGGATCAAGTTGAACACGAATATTGATTTGCCGGTCGCTCAAGTTGAATTTCGCCAGGTTGGCATCCGAATCGCCGAGCGTAGCAATTAAGGCCGTGCGGGCGATAGACTGCACCGATACGCCTTGCGCGGCAGCTTTGTCGAAATCAGGATGAACGAGAATCTCTGGTCGCAACAGGGCAGCGCTGGTCGTAACATCGCTCAAACCGGGAACGGTGCGCATCTGATCTTTGATTGCTTCAGCAGTCTGATTGAGAACGATCGGGTCCTGACTCGTAAGGGCCACACGCACCGGCTTGCCCCCCATACCTCCAGCCCGCGAGAATGTGAGCCTGACTCCAGCTACTGAAGTGATTTCGGACCTGAGCAGATCCTCGAAAGCCTGCTGCGAAATCTTGCGCTTAGTCTTATCGACCAGTGTTATGTAGAGCGTTGAAGTGTTGACAACGCCACCACCTGAGATACCACCGCCTCTTGTGGATGAAGGTGTGCCTATGAAGGCAACAACTTTCTTGACTTCAGGATGCTTATTTATTATCGCCGTCAATTTTTCTGAAGCAGCGCGGGTTTCAGCGATTTCAGAACCAGGAGCCAGTTCGACATTCAAAATCAGTTCGCCACGATCCACATTAGAAATGAGCGACGTAGGCATGGAACGGAACAGAACAATGCTGAACACAAACAACACAATGGCACCAGCCACGGTGATAACTCGATGCCGCAACGCCCAGAGCAACATACGATCGTAAAAACGGGTCATTTTGCTGGACCCGGCTCTGGTCTCATCGTGCCCATCTTTCATCATGTAAGCAGCCATCATCGGCGTGATCATGCGAGCTACTAATAGCGAAAACAATACAGCCACAGTTACCGTCAAACCAAACTGCTTGAAAAATTGTCCTGGAATTCCGCCCATGAATGCTACGGGGACGAAGACTACGACGATAGTCATAGTCGTAGCAATCACAGCCATGCCAATTTCTTCGGCAGCTTCAATAGCAGCTGTAAAAGGTGGCTTGCCCATCTTCAAGTGACGAACGATATTCTCAATTTCAACAATCGCATCATCGACGAGGATGCCGATTACGAGAGCCAGACCCAGCATAGACATTCCATTGAGAGTAAAATTCGCCCATTGCATAACAGCAAAAGTTGGAATAATGGAAAGCGGAATGGCAAGACCAGAAATGAAGGTTGCCCGCCAATCTCGCAAAAACAGCCAGATCACGATAACGGCAAGAAGAGCCCCCAGCACCAGAGAATCGAGCGATGCGTGATAGGACTCCTCTACATACTTTCCATTCGATCTGATTTTTGTGAACTTAACGCCGGGAATAGACTTCTCAAGCTCACTGATTTTCTTGTCCACACCGCGCTCGACATCAACAATATTGCTGCCGGTGCTGCGCACCACTGAAAAAGCCACAACCGGTTTGCCGTTAAGCAAAGCCATCTGCCGCACTTCCGAAGTGCCGTCAGTAACTTGACCGAGCGTATCGAGACGAGCGTGCTTGCCATTCGGCAAAACAATTTCCATCGCCCCCAGTTGCTGAACCGTCATAGCACTGCCAAGAGTACGAATAGATTGTTCAGCAGAACCGACTTTGCCGCGTCCACCCGGCAGATCGATATTCAAGGCACGAATTTGCATGTTCACAAGATCAGCGGTTATCCCAACAGCCTGCAATCGAGTCGGATCGAGATTTACTTGAATTTCGCGCTCAACACCACCCGAGCGCTGCACCTGACCCACGCCGGAGACGGAGAGGAGCGCACGTGACACATCGTTATCGATAAGCCAGCTCAACTGACCGGCATTCATGTTGTCTGCAGCAATGGTGTAAGTGACAAAAGGACCGCCAACCCAATCGAGACGTTGAATGATTGGTTCATTGATCTGTTGGGGTAAATTCTGCCGAATCTTCGCGACAGCATCTCGCACGTCATTGACTGCGCGATCGGTGTTGGTGCCAAGCACGAATTCGATGCTGGTGGTACTTGATCCATCCGACACTATAGAGGTTATATGTTTGATGTTTCCAATGCCCGCAACAGCATCCTCAATCTTCCTGGTCACCTGAGTTTCCAGTTCAGTAGGCGCAGCACCAAGCTGTGTTACGGTCACTGATGCAATCGGCACATCAATGTTCGGATTCTCATCGATTCCCAGACCAACAAACGCCACTGCCCCCATAACAGTGAGCACCAGAAACAACACAATGGTTGGAACGGGATTTTTGATTGACCATGTCGATAAATTCCAACTGCTCATCTTTTGATTCCAAATCTTCTAAATTGCTTCGACTGCCTTAATTAGCCACGCCAACACGCACATAGTCACCATCTTTGACAAAGCCAGATCCTTTGACGATGACAGTATCTGACGGCGTCAATCCATCGAGGACTTCAACAAGGTTGGCGTTGCGGTTACCTGTTTTAACGATATGACTCTGCGCCTGGTTTTCCTGATTTAAAACCAGTACGAACGACTCATCGTTTTTTGTCAAAACAGCTTGACTCGGCACGGTCAACACCTGGCTGTCTCCAACGCGAATATCGCCCCGCACGAAATTGCCTGGTTTAAAACCGGCAGAAGAAGGCACATCAATGCGCACAGTACCAAGCCGTGTCTCCAGATCGATGAGCGGGCTTATTTCTCTGATTACTGCTTTAATTTCGTGACTGTGAGCACTGTCAGTGATATCTACTTCCATGCCCGGGCTGAGCTTGGCTAGCTCTTCTTCGGAAACCTGAGCCCGCAGTTCGAGCCTATTGTCGCGAACAATCGAAAACATCGACTTGCTCGTGGAAGCTATATCACCAAGGTGAGCATCACGCTTCATGATCAGACCATCGACCGGAGAGCGAATTATGGTTTGAGCGATTTGCGCTTCCAACTGTCTAACGGTCGCTTGCGAAGCAGCAACATTCGCGCGAGACATCAGTATGTCTTCACGCCGCCCGCCCACAGCAGCCATGTGATAGCGCTGAACGGCTTGCGAATGCAGAAATTCTGCAGCCCGAACTCGCTGCTCTGCACTGCGAACATCAGCATCTGCCAGTTTAGCGTCGGTATCTCGGTTGCCCGCATCCTGCGCACTGACGGCGCCCTGTCGAGCAAGATCCGAATAACGTCGGGAATTTTCGAGAGCATTGTGCAGATTCGCTTGCGCACGCTTCAGACCGGCACGCTCCTGCGCAACGCTTGCTTCAGCCTGCGACATCGCATCACGCAACGCGTTGATATCCTCAACGCGATTCGGTTGAATTGCCTTTGCCAACGCGGCCTGGTTGACTTCCAGACGGGCTTTCTCTTGATCTAGTTGCGCCTGCAAAACGGATGAATCAAGCCGAGCCAAAACCTGGCCTTTTTTCACGACCTGCCCTTCATCCACCAGGATAGATTGGATGCTCAGTCCGCTAACTTGTGAGCCGATAGTCAGCGGGTCCCACGGCCAGATCGTGCCATTTACTTTCACGACACGCGGCATCGCCTTAAGCGCCGCTCTTTCTGCAGTCACGGTGAGCACTGGAACTTTACTTTTTGCCACTGGTGCCGGTGCCTTTTTAAACGCGGCAAAGCCAACGGCAACACCAATTATGAGGATGATCACAAGTCCGATTACGAGAGCCATCTTTTTCCCAGGAGAGCTTACGGAAATTGCCCTCATACCGGCCTTTAGATCTGGTGTCAATGACGATGGCAAGCCCGGAATGTCGCCAGACTTCACTGTGGAGGAATTAGAAACATCCGCCCGCTCGTCATGTTTAGTTGCAGTGGTATCAAATTCCATTCCTGAGATCCCCGTTTCGATCAATGAGTAAACCGTTGAAAACAACATCTAGAATGTCGTCTGTTTGAGCTTCGAGCGACTCGTGGCGCCCCGTGAAATAGTTGGAAAACATGGTGCCGTAAACGAGATTGCTGAGAACATCGGTGACTCGTTTAACCGGCACGCTGCGCATGCGTCCCGCCCGAATCGGCTCAGAAATAAGGGCTTCCCAGGGATCGTCCTCGCTTTTTTCGCATTGAAAGAAATACGTATGTTTGTTTCGATCTCTAAATTCAGCTCTTTCCTGAATGATCAATTCAACCAGCTCAGGATGAGCATCAAAAAACGCGAAGAATGCTCGTATGGCAGCTCCGATCGTCTGCAGCGGATCGTCGGATTCCGTCAAACTGTTCATCACCTGCGCGCCCAGGCGATTACGCCCATGGTCGACACAGGCAAGAAACAATTCCTTCTTGCTCGGGAAGTAGCGATAAAGCGTGCCTTTGGCCACTCCCAGGACGTCGGCGACTTCCTGCAAGTCTGCGTTCTGGTAACCTTCGCTGGCAAAAACTCTAGTCGCGACCTCTAATATCTCTTCCTGGCGCCGGGCGGCCAGTGAGTCGTCTTTAGGTCGTCCAGGCGCCCGCTTGGGTGCTGCGAGCTGGGCTGACTTATTCATTGCGGCTCTCTTCCTTACCTTAAGCGAATTAAATGACTGACGGGTCAGTCAACTAAATCATAACAGAACCTTGTCAACTCAGCTTGAATTTTTCGAGAGTGTCGAAAATATTCGAACCTCGTATAGACACGCGAACGGCACCTTATATTTTTCAACTTCGCAGGGGGTATTTGCGATGGGCGACGGCTTTGACAACAGCCTGGAAAGCAGTTCGAGACAAGCGGCGACAAACAATGACAGTTACTGGCAAAACATCGCCCGCAACGCTCAACAAAGCATGGTTCGCAACGCGATAGTACCAGCGGCCCCGTGGCTGCCGTCCTATGCTGCAATTGAGTCGGCAAGAGCTTATTCACCAACCACGCCAAGCGAAAATTTTCGACCACAGGACAGTCAGGCGAGGCCTGATTCCGCACAGAATCCACTCGGCATGCTGCAGGCAGCCGAAGCAAGCCTTGCACAAAACGGTATGACCGCTGACACAAAGAAGCTTTACCAAAATGCGATTGCTGCTGCTGACGCCAGCTACGATACCCAGAATGCCACGGTTCTCAAAACACTTACCGATGTTCTAACCACGGGCAAAAAAATGGACGGCTCAGATGTCACACCAGATGAGCGATTCAGAGGTCACCAGATTCTTGATCAAACGCTAAAGAATGCACAACTAGGTGTGCAATTCAGATTCCTTTACGCAGCAACGTTGCTGCAGACCAGACAATTCGCGACCTGCGAAGCGACTCTAAAAGATGCAATCAACGCATCGGACCGCATGCCTCAAAACGTAGTAAAGCCGGCGCAAGAATTGTTGCAACGAGACCTTTCCAACCCGTCACTGAGTCGTGAACAACAGCTTATGTTGGAAGAACTGCAGAAGGACTATGTCGGTGAAAAAACGTTTCAACGACCGGGTTTTGGGTATCTTCCAGCGCTGACGAGAATTGAAGCCGCATCATTCTATGTGAGTGCGCAGCCACGAGATGAAGACAAAAAGCAAAATGGCGTGCTCAAGCCAGAGCGGGCGCTGTCCATGCTTGATTCAGCCAAAGCAGTTTACCAACAGAATCTGCACGTCGATGTATCAGTTAAGGGAACAGACCCACTGTTTGATGCTGTATCGGCAACGGCAAAACGAATGCTGCCGGAGAATTTGAAAAAGGAAAAAGCATCCGCAGATGGATTTTGGTCCGACAATCTTCTTGATTTTGCAGTAGGTGCGGCTGCTTTCGGTGTCGCAGCTGTCACTAAAGTCAATCCGAGCATGTTAAGCGCGGCCGGAAAAGTTTTAATGGCAGGAACAATGGTCAGTGGCGCTACAGTTGCAAGACATTACGGACATGAGCTGTTAACCGGCGATTCAGAAACATGGCTGAATAGCACCATACACGGTGCAGCATCCGTTGCCGAAATCGGAATTATTGCCGGTGTGAAAGGCAAGTTAACAGATGTCTTCTTCAAAGGAGCAACTGCAGATGCGGCGCTACTGCGAGTCGCTGAAGTGCGAGGCACAGAAGGTGCGCTTACCTCTGGAGCACTCAAAGAGTTGTATACAGCCAATAAGTTGGCCATTCCAAAATCACTCTCGGCCATAGATTCAACAGCTCTCCTGGTTAAGGATGGAACTATCGTGAACTCAGTCGACCTTGGCTTAAACGCAGCCAAAAGCGCGGAGTTGACCAGATTAGCTCTGTCATCGCCATCATCGAACGTCCTGATTCAAGGTGCAAAATCAATAATAACTACGCCCTTAAATGTTGCCAGAGGTATTCCTGCAATCGTAAACCCAACTGAACTAAATCTAGCCACTGCCACCGCGGGTCAAATCGGCGCCCGAAGCACCCTGACCGGATTCGCTTCAGCACTGGCAGGAGCTGAGGGATACCAGGCAATCACGGCACTCGACAGAGCGTACAACGCCAACACAGGCGAGTTGATAAGCTACGGTGACTCGTTTAAAAACAAGATGCTGAGTTTCGAACCGCTGGTCGGCGCACTCTTTATTGCCCCGTACCTCAAACCCGGAATCATGCCCGTAAACTATTACAGTGAAGGTGCTGGACGAGTAAGAAATGCCTGGTCATCGGTCCGTAATATGTTCAGCCACTTAGGTCCATCTGGACACTTTGCACAATCGGAAAGTGCCATGAGCCGCGCTGCTGCTTCAACTGTACCGATGGCTGCAGGCAATCTAGTAATGTGGGATTCAGTATGGAATAGAGACGCAATAGTCCATGACTCGAAAGATTTGCTAGAGCAGCAAACAGGTCACTGAAATTCGTTGATTGCGCCGACTATGCGACATTTTGCGCGCAGCCGAGTTGGCGTGTTAAACTACTCCAATTAAATTTCCCGAGAACAAGCCGCGGCTTGGATTTCAAATGAGAAGACACACTCAGCGACGGTTCGCAGAGGAAGCAGCTCGATTCATGGCAGAAGGCTCAGAAGATGAGTATCTGCATGCCAAAGAACGAGCCATGATGATGCTTGGACTCACTGGTCAGACGCGGCTGCCATCGAATAAAAAGATTCGCGGCTGGGTTCGCCGTATTACAGAAGACGAACTTGGTCCGGACGAAGTCAAAAGACGTGTCAGAGAAATGCGCGAGATTGCACTGGCAATCATGACGGTAATCGAAGATTGCGATCCTCATCTGATTGGCAGCACGCTGTCGGGCGAGATTCGCTTGAGTTCGGACATCGACTTGCACGCATACAGTGACGATTTTGAAGAGCTGATCGATGCTCTACAAAAATGGGGCTACGAAGGAATTGAAACAGAACTGGTCGAAAACAGGAAAGGCTCTTTTGTGCATCTTAAGTGGATCGAGCAGGGATACCCGGTCGAGATTACCGTTTATCAATGGGCTGACCGCGATGTAGTGCAGATATCATCAGTGACCGGACGCCCGATGAAACGAGCTGACACTTATAAACTGCAAAATTTATTGCAGTGTTAATCAGACAGTCAGGTAGAATAGCTTGAACACTACAACCGAGAGGATGTCGCATGAAGTCGACAGGCAAATTCTATGTTTTTGTTGCCATTGCAGCTCCAACATTAGCTGGAATTGTTTTTGCCGCTCCCAGCCTGGCCGATGAGTATGCACAAGGTGCCGCTGCCTACTCAGCAGGAGACTTCTCCGGCGCGAAAACACACCTGATAAAAGCGACACAAGTCAAACCAAAGTCATGGCAGGCGCATTATCAACTTGCCAACACTTACATACAGTTGAAAGACTCTGCCAACGCAAAAATAAGTTATCAAAAATGCATTGCCAATAATCCTCCTGCGGATATTAAAACCAATTGCATGACTGCGCTTTCCTACATTGGAACGAATCCAAAGTTGACCGCTCCGGTGGCACCGACGCCACCAAGGCCAGTGCAGATGATTACACCAAAGCAAACGACGGCAAGTGATAGCACCTCAGACGAGTCATCAGAGCACGCAGGTAGTGCAGACCTGGAAGCGCGTCGAGCCAAAGTTATTGCTGATGGAGAAGCAGAAGTTGCCCGCATGAAGCAGCAAGAGAAGGAAAAGCAAGAAGAGGCTGAAGCCAACGCGAATCAGCGCTATATCTATCCGGATGGGACAGTTAAAACTTCGCTATCAACTGAGGAAATCGCACAGATGCAGCGTGAGATCGACCAGAAGGCAAGTCAGATTAGAGACCGCGCCAGACGGAAAGCTGAAGCACTAAGATAAAAGAACGTTTCACCGGTGATCCATTTTTTCATACGCTCGTCGCACCGTTGCATAAGAAACAGTTTGACCAGTGGCAGCGCTCAAATGCATGCTCGTGCACATTAGCATGTGACTCAAACCGTTGATCGAATCTAAACCGAGCCCTCTCAAATGCTTGAGAAAAGGTGTCATCGATGGCGTGTAGTTGGCATCGAATGCGATACCGTTGCCATTGAAAAGGTCAGCGCTCGTAATTGGTGATTTCTCGTCGGACTTTCCCAACCCAGTGCCATTGTAGAAATAGTCGAAGTCACGAAAGTCGCGGTTACCTTGAGCGGGGAATATTTCCAGCTCAATGGCACTGTTGTGTGACTGCAATATCTGCTTAAGCGCATTGGCGTCTCTTTCATTCAAATCAACCAGCCCAACTCGCTTCAAGTCTCCTGAAAGTTGAGTAGCCACGGCACTGCTGACACCACCGCAACCAAAAAACAACATCTTCTTCCCTTCGAAATCAAGTCCGTGAGCTTGGCCGGCACCCGAAACGAAAGCTTGTCCATCAAAGTTGTCTCCGTACAGGCGATTACCCCTTTTCAGAACAACATTGACCGCACCGCATCGTTTCGCCTGGAGACTAATTTCGTCAACAAAAGACTGCACAATTCGCTTAAAAGGGTCTGAAACCATGATTGAACCGAAGTTCTCTTCTTCTCGCAATGATTGAAAGAGTTCAGTCAAACAGTCACGAACGACTGAGTCGGATTCGATTCCTGCGCTTCCTACAAGTTCAAATGGAAGCAGGCGGGACGGAAGCCCCTCAAGGTTTTCGAGCGTCGCATAAAGCTCGAAGGTTCTCGATGAGCGAAGATAACCGGACAAAATGACATGAAATGGTTTCGATTCTCCGCGGAGTTTCGCTAACGAAGGTGCGAAATCGAGTGAATCATTAAATGGCATTCGGGGGTTTTTCCAGAAGAAAGAGGATTTTATCTAAAAATTGCTGCTTCTGCCACCAAAATTGGTGCAAACGCCGTAAGCCTGAACTACTTTGCCATTACGGTCATTCCCGAGCCCGATTTTAATAGCCTTCAGGGCCGGAAATTAGCCTTTTGACGGTTGGTTCTGACTGAAAAGTTGAGTTTAGGGTACAGTAGTAATGTGGAGTGCTTTTATATTCCGCGCTGTGCTCCTGGAAACCACTTACCAACAATTTTCTCGGTGATGGATCTGTCAAATCGACAGGTTCCAGGCACCTCTTGTGAGGGCGTACAGATGAAATTTGTGGACGATTTACTATCAAAATTCAAAAAGGTCGACGATTCGGAACGCGACCGCCTGCGGACAGTTCGGAATCATCTGCCTGAGGCCGACCATGATATGGACGGAAACCTCTGCGAGAACACGAGCCTCGGCTTGAGATCGACTCGAACCGGACCGTCGAAGAGCACCACACGATTGCGAGCTTTTGTTAAACAAAAGTCCGTTGAAGAAATGGTTGCCGAAGACGAACAAAGGCGCAAACGCCAGGAAGAATTTACTTCTACGGCGATTCAAGATATCGAGCAGCACGGGCACTAAGTTCTGCAGCCGGAACGGTTGCGCTCCATCCCTCTAGTGAACGTGGATGTTCGCCGTTTTACGGTACTCTTCCATCTTCTGCCAGTCTTGCGTCACTTCCGGTTTAGACTTCATAATCTCGTTCCATGTCGTATGCGGACGACCCGTGTCAATTTGCACCATCGTGATGCAATCGTCTACCGGGCAAACCGTTGAACACAGCGCGCACCCGACACAGTCGACTTCACGTACTACCGGCCAGAGTCTTTCATTAGCTTCTTTGGTGATTTTCGCGTCCTTCAAATCGATGCACTGGTGAGCAGCATCATTGCAAGCGATGAAACACAAATTGCACTGAATGCACTTGTCGTGATTGATTTTGGCGACAGACTGAAAGCCAAGATCAAAGTCACCGAAGTTCGAGATCCTCGGCAACGACTTGCCGATGAAGTCATTGCAGCTCTTGAAACCTTTATCGTCCATCCAATTGGACATGCCTTCAATCATGTCTTCGACGATACGGAAGCCCCAGTGCATGACTGCGGTGCAGACTTGCACGCTGGTTGAGCCCAGCAGCATGAATTCAACTGCATCTTGCCAGGTTTCGATGCCACCCATGCCGGAAATTGCCAGTCCAGCCTTCTGCACTTCAGGGTCGGAGGCGACAGCACTGAGCAGATGCAAGGCAATCGGTTTAACCGCTGGTCCCGCGTAACCGCCGTGGCCGCCTTTACCGCCTACGTTCGGTCTGAGTTCGAAGGTGTCGAGATCGACGCCCATGATACTGTTGATGGTGTTAATCAACGAGATAGCCGTCGCACCGCCTCGAACTGCGGCCCTGGCTGGCTGAACGATATCTGTGATATTCGGGGTCAGCTTTACGATTACCGGTTTTGTCGCGGCCTCCATGACCCACTCGGTCACCATACACGTGTATTCAGGCACCTGCCCCATGGCTGAACCCATGCCACGCTCAGACATGCCGTGTGGGCAACCGAAATTCAATTCAAAACCATCGCAACCAGTTTCCTCGGCGCGCTTGATTGTTTCTTGCCAGACTTCTTTCTTCGATTCCACCATTACAGAAACCACAACTGCGTGGTTCGGGAAGTTGCGCTTTACCTCGGCAATTTCCTTGAGGTTTAGATCGATCGGTCTGTCGCTGATCAATTCAACGTTATTAAGTCCGATGATTTTTTGACCTTTGTAGTCGATGGTTCCGTAGCGATTACAAACGTTGAGAACTGGTGCGCCGATTGTCTTCCAGACTGCACCACCCCAACCCTGTTCGAAGGCTTTCTGCACCTGATAGGCGGAGTTAGCCGGCGGCGCAGAAGCCAACCAGAAAGGATTTGGAGATTTGATACCACGAAAGTCGATTTCTAAATTTGCCATCTTACGTTCCTTCAGGCTTGACGTTTTTTTGTAGGGAAGCTCGCTGCAACGACTGTCTCAGCTGCGCAGCAGGGGCGGACATTAGTGAGCGTGCGTTCCGGCGACCTCTTTACAGCAGCCGCTTTTGGCGTGTTCGGATTTGTCTTCCTGTTCACCGACCAACTGGCGATAAATAGCTTTTGCAGCTATTTTGCCATCTTGCACTGCCATTACAGTTGATGCTTCTCCGTGGCTGCGTATGCAATCACCGCCTGCAAAAATCTTCGGATGAACAGTGCGATTGGTTGTGAAATCAACTGCTATGTAACCCTTGATGTCTTTCACACCGTACTTCGAAAGAGCTTCCATCATAGGTGTCTGTTTCTTCTGTCCGATTGCTTTGATGACCATATCGCAAGGAATTACGAATTCCGAACCTGGTATCGCAATTGGTGACCGACGTCCGGAGGCATCTGGTTCGCCGAGATCCATGCGAACGCACTTCAAACCCTCGACTTTACCGTTGCCGACAACTTCGACAGGAAGAGTCAAAAACATAAAGCTGACGCCTTCGCGCAACGCGAATTCGTACTCGAAGTGATAAGCAGGCATCTCAGCCTCTGAGCGTCGATAGATGATGTTGACGCGCTCAGATCCAAGTCGGCGGGCGATAGTTGCACAATCGATTGCGGTATTTCCGGCGCCAATAACACAGATGCGATTACCGAATTTGATTGAATCAAGGTTCTGGACTTTAGTCTCTTCGATGAAGTCGAGCCCATCCAGCACACCGGGCAAGTTTTCACCTGGTACACCCATATCAGGAACGTTGCCCAATCCTACAGAGACGAAAACCGCATCGTTCTGTTCAACTAATTCATCAAGGGTAATGTCTTTGCCGATAGTGACGTTGGTTTTGATTTCAACGCCCATATCCTCGATCATTTTCGCTTCGGCAAGAGCCACTTCCACAGGCTCACGGAACACCACGATACCGTAAGTGCTCAAACCATTAGCCCACTTCTTCTTTTCATAGACAGTGACGTCAAAGCCGAGTTTCACGAGTTCGCCTGCGCAGGAGAGTCCGGCAGGACCACCGCCTACAACGGCAATCTTGAGCCCGTTGCTCTTGCCCTTCTCGAAGAATTTGATACCGCGCTCTGCCGCGTAATCCATGGCATACCGCTGCAATCGACCAATCATGATCGGCTTATGGTCGTGTTCCAGCACACAGGCGCCTTCGCACAATTCCTGCACAGGACAGACTCGAGAACAAGTCGCGCCCATCAAATTCGATTCCAAAATTGTTCGAGCAGAACCTTTGACATTGCCTGTCGAGATTTTGCGAATGAACGTGGGAATATCGATGTGAGTCGGGCACGCCACCATACATGGTGCATCGTAGCAATACAAACACCGATTTGCTTCGGTGACCGCTTCGCGCTCCTCAAGCGGGGGATAAACTTCCTGGAACCGCTCTTCCAGAGTCATCTCCCATGCTTTATAGGTGTTTGGTTTGTAGTGTTCAGCCATGTTTTCTCTCGCCTATGCCTGTCTTATATCTGTGTCAAAACTTATTGCAGCGGGATTCCATTAATCACGCTTAGAGCTTGACGAGTGATTCGTAAGTCTCGGGGCGACGATCGCGGTAGAACTGCCAGGTATGTCGAACTTCTTCGATCTCATCGAGGTTCAAATCGGCAACGACGAGCTCTTCCTGGTCGCGGCTAGCTTGAGCGATAATCTGTCCGCGCGGATTGCAGAAATAGCTGGAGCCATAGAATTCTCCGATGTTCCACGGAGCTTCAGTACCGACGCGATTGATGGCGCCGACGAAGTATCCATTGGCGGCAGCGTGAGCAGGCTGCTCCAGCTTCCACAGGTATTCGGACAATCCAGCTACCGTCGCAGAAGGATTGAAAACGATTTCAGCACCCGCTAAACCGAGGGCACGAGCGCCTTCTGGGAAGTGCCGGTCGTAGCAGATGTATACGCCGATGGTGGCATATTTGGTTTGAAAAATAGGATAGCCGAGGTTACCTGGACGGAAATAGAATTTCTCCCAGAAACCAGGGGCGACCTGCGGAATGTGAGTTTTTCGATATTTGCCCAGATATGTACCGTCAGCGTCGATGACGGCGGCTGTGTTGTACAAAACACCTTTGCCTTCTCTTTCATATATAGGTACAACCAAAACCATGTTGTACTCTTTCGCCACTTCCTGAAGCTTCTTCACGGTCGGGCCATTTGGGACCTCTTCAGCGGATTCGTACCAGCTGTTGTGCTGCTCGGCGCAGAAGTAAGGTCCGTTGAAAATTTCCTGATAGCACAAAATTTGAACGCCTTTATCTTTGGCTTCTTTCGTGTACTTCAGGTGCTTTTCGAGCATGTTCGCTTTGATCTTCTCGATCGTAGCTTTGTCAGTGCCACCCGTGGTCGGCACAATGTCGTTTTTAGTCTGGATTAGTCCACAACGTACAATTTTAGACATCTTGATTGCTTCACTCCTCGATCGGTGCGCTTCAACAAGCGCATAACTAGGGACACTTTTTATCGGCGTTTTACGTGCTTAGCCGACAGGAACCTTCATAGTTGTTGTCAACGCTTAGCTGACAGGAACCTTTGTAGTTGCTTCCAATGCTTTGCGCATAGCCTTCAGCGCAGTATCAACGTTTTCCTTGGTGATAGATAGTGGCGGCTTGATGCGAATCGTATTGCCGTATAGTCCACCTTTACCGAGAATGACACCATCATCTTTAGCCAGCTCAACGATGCGAGCAGCTTCCTTAGTGAGCGGAGTCTTGTTTTCGTCAGCCAGTTCAGCGCCGACCATCAAACCTTTTCCACGCACATCGGCTACCTGAGGGAATGATTTCTGCAGATCGCGCAAACCTTCCATCAAGTATTCACCGACTACTTTCGCATTTTGCATCAGCTTCTCTTCTTCGATGGTTTCGAGAACAGCACAGGCTGTAGCAGTAGAGATCGGATTACCGCCAAAAGTATTGATTTGCTGCTTTTGACCGTGATCTGCAATTTCAGGTGTCGTGATGTAAGCGCCAATCGGCAAGCCATTTGCCAGACCTTTTGCCATTGTGATGAAATCAGGCTGCACGCCCCAGTTGGTGATACCAAACCAGTGATTGCCGGTGCGTCCTACGCCAGTCTGCACTTCGTCTGAAATGAAAAGTACGCCGTACTGCTCGAGAATCTTCTTCACTTCGCCGAAATAGGCATCCGGAGGAGTAATTGCTCCGCCTACACCTTGAATCGGCTCGGCGATCATCACGGCTGGTTTGCCGCTTGTCTGAGTCTGGATAACGCGCTCGACGTCTTTTGCGCATTCCAGATTGCAATTATCTGGTGTCTTTTTGAACGGGCAGCGGTAGCAGTAAGCGTTGGCGGCAAAAGCGATACCGGCGGCAGGCATGACGTCTGGGCGCCATGTGTGGTTTCCGGTCAGGCTGGAAGCGAGATGAGATTCGCCGTGATAAGAATGGCGCAACGCGATCACTTCATGACGACCAGTTGCCAGCCTGGCCATGCGGATTGCCGCTTCGTTGGCTTCGGTGCCCGAGTTGGTCACGAAAGTCTTGCTCAGATTTCCTGGAGTTATCTGGGCGAGCTTTTCAGCCAGGTCAACCATCGGTTGTGTCATGAACACAGTAGAAGTGTGCTGTAAGGTCTGCACTTGCTCAACGGTTCTGGCAGTAACCTTAGGATGGCAGTGACCGACTGACACGGTGACGATGCCGGCGAACATGTCGAGATACTCTTTGCCTTTCTCATCGTAGAGAAATTGCCCCTTCCCTCTGACCAGATGAGGAGGGTCGGCATAAAGCTGTTTGACTCCTGGCACGATGTACTGCTCGCGCTTTTTCTTCAACTCTTCACGGCTTAATACAGCTGTCACGACAACCTCCAGAAAAATAAATGCGACGACGGCGCACGCAGAAGCACTGCGCGACGGTCGAAGCTCAAACAATTGACCAGGGAAACTTAAGTAAGAAATACTACTAATCTATTATTAATAGCGCAATAGTTCTTGATTAATGGTTGTTCATAGCGAACAGATATTGAGGAGATCAAGAACAGGATATGGATCCGGATATGAGTTTTTGTTCAGCATCGCCGCCATCGGTCTCAAAGCGTGAACATTAAAGAGCTAGCCTGAAACTGCGATTCTTCCGCTTGTATACTTGCCTTGTCTTTGCAACGACCGAACTCGGAATCCACTTCGCATCGTCTATAGAAAATGATTTTCAGCAGCCTCCAGTATCTACTCTTTTTGCCAGTCGTAGTTTTTCTCTACTGGCGCACCAGAGGTAGTGTGCGTGTCGCGCTTGTAGTGGCGGCAAGCTACTTCTTCTACATGAGCTGGTTGCCCGTCTACGGACTGTTCCTGCTGGCGTTGTCTTCAATCACATGGTGGCTTGGGCAGGGCATTGCCACTGCTTACCAGAAGAACGAAAAATCGAAGGCCAAGCTTCTGCTCTCTCTGGGATTGTTGCTCAATCTCGGCTGCCTCTGCTACTACAAATACGCCAATTTCTTCATCCTCAACGCCGTAGAAGGCGTCAACTGGCTGCGCAACTTCTTCGGCGCCAGTGCACCGAAGCCCTGGGACGCACCTATATTGGACGTCGTGTTGCCGCTCGGCATCTCCTTTTTCGTATTCGAGTTCGTGCATTATTTAGCCGACATTTATAAAGGCAACAAATCGATTTCATCTTTCATGGAATTCAGCGCCTTCGCATCATTTTTTCCTTCGCAAATCGCAGGACCGATCAAGCGCTATCAAGACTTTCAGGAAAAGCTCACTGTGCCTGAGCCCTGGAGCGCCCCATTGTTTTTTGAAGCGTGCGCTTTAATCGTGCAGGGTATGTTCAAGAAAATCGCTATTGCAGATCCGATCGGCGTTCTTGTCTTTCCGCCGTTTCAAACGATGCAACTGCTGTCTGCCGCAGATGCCACCATCGCTGCAATCGGATTTGTCATTCAAGTTTATTGCGATTTCTCCGGATACACAGACATCGGCAGAGGTTCAGCGCTGTTGCTCGGCATCAGATTGCCGGAAAACTTCAATCTGCCCTATCTGTCAGTCGACCTGGGCGAGTTCTGGAGACGCTGGCATATGTCGCTATCAACATGGATGCGCGATTATGTCTATATTCCACTTGGTGGCTCTCGCGGTGGCACCTGGTTCAGTTCACGCAATCTTCTCATTACGATGATCGCCTGCGGGTTCTGGCATGGCGCCAGCTGGCACTATCTGGCCTTCGGTGCATTGCACGGGCTTGGCTTGATCGCAAACCGCGTGTGGAAAGACGTGCTCAAGAATTCAAAGGCACTGAGCAGTGTCCTCGAAACATCGGCTGGAAAAGCCTTTGGGCTGCTCCTGACGCTGCTCTTCATTGCCTTCACAGACACGGTCTTCCGCTCGCCGGACATTCCGCATGCGTTCAATATGTTCCGCAGTCTTCTCAACATAGGCGCACCATGTACGATGCTGCCGGCACTGTTCAAATCAGGCATTATCCAATTCTTCAGCGTCTATTTCTTCTTCTGGGTAATGCTCGAAGTAGTCACCAAATATCCGGAAAAATTCCCATGGCTGCGTGATTCAGCCCAGGACATCCGCCTGAAATTTTCCACGCCAGTGCGTCTTGCTTCCTGGACCGCTGCCGTTATTCTGCTCTTCGCAGCCAAACCA
Organism: Candidatus Melainabacteria bacterium; assembly: GCA_003963305.1. NCBI lineage: Bacteria > Bacillati > Candidatus Melainabacteria > Candidatus Melainabacteria bacterium. The sequence goes on from RXJR01000013.1 coordinate 34,375, forward strand.
AATGAAGCTGTTCCCTTCGTTTATTTCCAATTCTGAGGCATCCCGGACTGATGGTTGTATCGACACCACAATCGACACAAGAGAGAATCAACTCGACGCCGCTGACAACGGCGCCGAAGAAAAAGACCTGGCTGAAAACTGCAGCTCAAATCGTAGCCTGGCAAATAGTTGCGCTTTCTCTTATCGAAGTAGTAATGGCGTCAGCAGGCCTGGGCGAAGAGGAAATCTTCAGACTCGATAAACAGATTGGCTTCACCCACATTCCTAACAAGCGCATCTACTGGAAGCAAGAAGGTCCTGGCGTCTACTCTTACTTCAACGCCGACGGCATGCGCGAACCCGGTTTGACCATAGCCAAGCCGGCGGGCACCTATCGCATCGCCGTGCTCGGAGACTCACTGGTTGAAGGCTTGCAGTCACCAATCGAGAAGACCTTTGGCTATCGCATGGGCAAAGAGTTGACGAAAAAGTTGAATCGCCCGGTTGAAGTTTTGAATTTCGGCAACTCCGGCTACTCAACGGCGCAAGAATACCTGCAACTGAAGAAGGTCTGGAAGTACAGCCCTGACATGGTTTTACTCGGTTACAGTAATCGAGACATTTTTGAAAACTGGTCACCACCTGATGAAACCATCACAAACGTGCGACCTTATGCGTTGCACCTGCCGAACTCACATTTAGTCGTAGATAACTCCTCTGTCACCAATTGGATGCGCACACCGCGTGCCAAATTTCTCATGGCGATCACTCCAATCCGCGAATATAGCCATGTCTGGGGAATGATTTCAGCGGCCGAAACGCAATTCGGGCACTCAGATCCTATCTACAAAGCAATCAGTGAATTCCTCACAAATCCAGCCAAGTCTCTGAAGAATACATGGGCAGCCTTACCTGGATGGTTGGCTGCACTTCCGCAAAACACCATCAAGTCGCTTGCAGTGCTGACGGTACAACCTGTCAACCATGTGCCACCACCAGCCAAACCACAAGCACCGGAGGAATCCGTCGACCCGACAGTGCGAGCCCAAGCCCTGCGCGAAAGCACAGCTAAGGAAGATGCAGCTATCGCTGCGGCGGCACAAGAAGAAGCAATAAGAGCAGAAGCGGCACAACTGGCTGCCGCCAACACAGCCGCAAAGGATGCCGCTACACAGTCAGCCATTACAACGCCACCAGATGCGATACCGAACCACCCGGAGAGCAAAGGGGTAGTCAACAAACAACGCAATGTCTTCCTGGGGCTGCTCACACGCACTCTGGGCTCACTCTTAGCTGAGATGAAAGCAGAAAGCGCCAAACATGGAGCAAAATTCCTGGTTGTGGCGATGCCGTCCAGGTCGTTCCTGTGCGCAGACCCGGCCGCGCCGAAAGACGGATTCGACCTTCCTTATCCTGAAGAAGTAAGTCTCGTGAAGAAGCTTTGCGCTGATGATGCAATTCCCATATTCGATGCCGAGGCTGCCATGGAGAAACTGGAGCCAATGCTGCGTACGTGCGAGTTTTACTCCAATCATCTGACTCCAAGAGGTCATGCTTTCGTAGCAAAGAGCTTGCAACCATTTATCGAAAAGCAAATCGAAACTGAGTCGAAACCTTGACACCAAGAACAATCCATTGATAGGATTTGATTTCGGTTGTCTGCGTCCGTAGCTCAGCCGGTAGAGCACTCGGCTTTTAACCGATTGGTCGCGTGTTCGAGTCACGCCGGACGCAAATTTTTTGGAGAGCACTCGTCTCAGTGCTCTCTTTTCACTTTTTAGTAAACAGATATACCCCTGGGCTTCTCCGCCTGACCGCTTCTATGTTCACGACTGGAGCCCAAGATCGCCCATCGATAGTCGATACCATTTGCCCTCATGAACAGCGTGCAACTCTGAGCCCCTGGCCATCACACGGGTAGTCTCCAGTTCGAAAGGACATTGGACGGAAAAATTTGTCTTATTCTTTGAATCACCGGCGCTGCTCAATGTCTGCACAATACATCGAGCTTTGTCTTCGCCATATCCGCCAAACAATAAAACACGATTGGCTTCTACAGCCAGGGCTCCAGCTCCGCACACGTCGTTTTTCCATACATGTTTATTCTTGTTCTTGTCTATTCGAACGAAGGCAAAATCAGTGTAGTAACACAACCACACGTCATCTCCGTTAACATTCATGGCATAACAATCGGCAATTTCATCTAATCCTTCAGGAGCACTGAATCGCCAGGCTATCTCCCCGCACCGATTGAAGCAATTCAAACCCGATGAACCAATTGGCTCATTCCAACCAAAGTTGCCGAAGACCCCCTCGTCGAAATACGATACCCAGATCTCTCCATGTTCAGAAATTTGCACGTCAGCAATGCCATCGCCAGCACAAAATCTGTGTTCCAACTTGCCATCAGCCCCATAAACAGCCGCATTTAGTTCTGGCCCCGAGGGAAGATTGCGACATCGACTTCCAACCAGCAGAAATGAACCGTCAGGAAACGTCTGGATTATTGGATAAGACTGTTCGACATCGCTGACTATGGTGTTCTGAATCAGCTCACTTGAGAATCGCATGATCGCAACTGAGTAAGGTTCGTTGCTGCGCGTTTTGGGAAAGCTGGCAAAGCTATTGTCGACCCGACCAAAAGCGACATCCTTCTTATCGGCGGTCGTAGAGACAACCAGAAGCGATCCGTCATAAGCGACTGCAACCGAAATGATTTCAACACCATCAAGATATGGAGTCAGATCAAGCTTCGGTTTAAAGGTTGCAGTCTTGGAAGGCATCCAACCTCTCTTGTATCGAAGTCAGCACTTTTACCAGGGAAAGTTGACTCGAAAATAAAGCGGCACACCACCCGAGTTGAGTCCCTGGGTGAAATCAAGCACGCCTACCTGAATACCCCGATCGTCGAATGAATCAGGATAGAGGTAGAGCGCTGCTGAGAATTGTTCAACAGTGCCCCGACGAGTAGCACCTGGTCCGAGCATGAACACTACTTCCAAGCCGCGCGGCGATTTGATCGGGGTTTCCAGTTCAAAATATTTTTCCAGCAGAACATCTTCGCCATAGGGTGGCGGTTCTTCATCGTCGATGGGCAGAGTATGTGTAGTCCACTGCCAGAGCACGTCGTCGGTTCCAGCCTTCTTCAAAGTCACGTTCAGGCGTGGGAACCAGTGATCTTCGCCAGTTGCCTCACGATAAACGCTGAGCCGTCCACGAGTCAAAGCAGGTCTATCAACTAACAGCTGCCTGCCCTGTGCGTCAATTTCATCCATTTAGACTTCCCCTCTCCGACCTGTAAAAGCATATCATCACAGGACGCACAAGCCTGACAATGTTGGCCGACAATGTTGCTCCAACCTTACTCCAATTGTCAGGTGCGAGAATTTCTTTTTGTCAGCCGAGTATTAAGGACGAAACGCACTGGAAGATCGGATAATGAGCGCCATGACAATACCTGAGAAAACGGTCAAATTTCCACACCGTCGCTCGATAGGCAGTTTATTCGTCGCTGACGAATCGCAGCCCGAAGAATGGCAGTTGCTGAGCCAGGTTCGAGGGCTCATCGTGACGCCCGAAAACCAGCCTATCAAGTGGGAATGGCTCGAAGAAGCACGCGCGAACGTTGTTGTGCCGGCCGGCAAAAAACTGAAACTGAAGATGAGCGGCAAAGGTTCGGGAAGCCTGGCACCGCTGGCTGATTTGCACCGCGATGATTTACATACTCTCGATTTGAGTCGCTCTGAGATAACAGACATCAGCCTCTCGCATATCGAGCACCTCTCCGGTTTGAAAGTGCTGGAGCTGACCTCCACTAATATCACCGACGCCGGCATGACACATCTCAAAGACCTGACCTCATTGCAGGGGCTCGGATTGAGCCACTGTCACGTAACCGGTCAGAGCGTCAAAGAACTGTCGAAACTGCAGGATTTACGCGAACTGTGGATGAGCGGCGCCGATTTGACCGATGATGAACTCGAATACATCACTGTTTTGAAGAATCTAGTGCAGATTGGTCTGAGCGGCACGAAGATTACAAATGAAGGTTTGCTGACCCTGGCAAAAATCAAATCACTGGTTCGCCTCTATGTTTTCAATACTGCAGTCACCAAGGAAGGCACTGAGAAACTCAGAGAACTGGCACCCACATGCCGCGCCAAGTGGAAGCCCGCGCAGCCGTTCGTTCCGGAAGGGGATTGGGATGACACCAGTGGTGGTGACGACGACTTTTCCGTCATGCCGGACGGCTTGCGCTCAATGCTTGATCTGCCCATCGAACGCACACCTTCGTCTTCGGAAAACGGCAAATTTGGCGAGCACGACTTCTGGAACGTGATTGATCTACTTGATTGGGAGCGTGCGGGTGACGATGAATCCGTCATCGAGCCGGCGGTCGATTATCTGAGCAAGCGTTCCGAGAAAGATATCTCCACCTTCAATGACATTCTCTCGGAAAAATTGCATCGCCTCGACGGTGAAATTTTTGCCAGACAGTTAGGAAAAGATGCCTACCGTGGTCCCGCCCATCGCTTCGCACGTAACTGGTTCTTGCGCGTTCGCTGCTGCGTGGTCGCAAACGGACGCGATTTCTTCCAGGAAGTTGTAGCCGAGCCTCAGCACATGCCTAAAGAGACAGAGTTTGAAGCGATTTTGCGGATTGCGCCAAAAGCCTTTGAACGAAAGACTGGAAGAAAACTTCCTGTCAAAACAAAATACAACTACGAGACCTTCGGCAACAAACACGGATGGGCGCACCATGTCGCGCACGGCGAAAAATAGCAAAGCAGTTGAGTTTGATGCCGAGCTTGAGAAAGCGCTGAAGTCACTGAAGAAGGCTGACAAGCAGCTGGCTCGAGTAATCAAAAATGTCGGACCCTGCACGCTCAAGCCTAACGACATACAGAGCCCTTTTCTGGCGCTGGCGGAGTCAATCATCTATCAACAACTTTCAGGAAAAGCTGCCGCGACAATTTTCGGCAGAGTAGAGGCATTGTATGCCGATTCCGGCGGAATGACCGCAAATTCAGTGCTGAAAACACCCGTCGAAATTTTGCGCGGAGCAGGCTGCTCGAACGCTAAAGCAGTGGCACTCATCGATCTGGCCGAAAAGACGGTATCAGGAGTGGTGCCAACCGAATCGCAGCTGCACAAAATGCCGGACCAGGAAATCATCGATCGCCTTGTCAGTATACGAGGCGTAGGCAAGTGGACCGTCGAGATGTTGCTTATCTTTCGCCTGGGGCGAATGGACGTCATGCCAGCCACTGACTACGGGATTCGCAAGGGGTTCGGTCTGACTTATGGACTGCCCGATTTACCTACGCCCAAGAAAATTCTTGAGCATTCTGAAATATGGAAGCCCTACCGCACTCTAGCAAGCTGGTACCTCTGGCGTTGCCTGGAACTGCCGGAATCTGCCTGGTAGCTTTGGCGAGGCATCCACAGAGCCCCAAACAGGTAAGCGAGAGTGACGATAAACTGGCAAGAATAAGCATGCGAAGACGATGCGGGTTAGGATAATACTGACGAACAAATGGTGCAGCAACGGCATGACAATAAAAAACAGCTGGCAAAAAATCTTACCGGCGGTAACGCTGGTGGCTCTCTTCCAGACGCAGGCGGTTCTGGCGCAGAGTTCTCAATACTTGGCCGGCATAAAATCGATGGCGCTCAACGACATACAGTCGGCAATTTACAACTTCGATCAGGCCGTCACCAATGACGGTACCGACTTCAGATCTTTTCTAAAGCGTGGTCAGTGCCTGTATGAGCTGGGCGACTACAAGCTGGCGATTGCCGACTTCAACCAGGTACTGAACCTGAAACCACGCAACGAAGATGCCCTTCTCTGGCGAGCCAACAGCTATGCCAAACTAGGCCAGGCTGACAAAGCATTGACTGATTACAAAGCACTGCTGCTTCTCAACCCCATCAAGATTGCACTTGTCAGTCAGAAAACAGTCTTTACCTCAGGCCGACTGACTAATTCAATTGATGATGACTCCACTTCCGCCTCAACATCAGCAGCGAGTGCCACTTCGTCAGCGCCAAATGTGACGGCATCTGGTGCAACGCCATCCAGCAGCACATCCAGCAGCACATCCGGCACCGATACGACAACACCCGACAGTTCGTCCACCGGTACACCAGGCTCAGCCAGCGCAAACACGCCTCCGGCTCTACATTTGCGTGCATCACTGTTCGCTGCCGGAGCAAACCAGATTGGTGACATCAGCTCGGCGATTTCACTTGATCCGAAAAATCCGCAGCTCCTCTACAAAAGAGCGCGGGCCTATATTCAACTAAAAAAATACGAGAATGCCGTCAATGACTTATCCGACGCGCTGATGAACAACCCTAATAACGCCTCCTACTACCTCTGCCGAGCGCTCGTATATCACTTGATCGGCACCGACGTCCTTGCAACTGAGGACATCAAGCAGGCACAATTCTGCGATCCGGGGCTGCCCAAAGTAATTGATTTCGAAAACCCTCCAAACAAGTCGTAGTTAATGCAAAAGAAGAGCTCGATACTGACTGGCAAAATTCTTACATCATCAGGAGCGCTTCTCCTGATCAGCACCGGCCTGGCGACAGAACTGACAAATCAGATAATGCGCGGCAGCCGGAATTGGCAACTTGCCCCATCAACATGCCTGGCCGCCGTGGCCCAGGAGAGCGACACAAATCAGCCGAAGAAACTTGCCGTCACAAACGCAGTAGCTTATTGGGCGCACGACGCAACTGGTTACCATCCGTCTCTTTGCGTGCGAGTAGAAAATATCAGCGGCAACGATTTAACCGGCAAAGCAATCAAAATGCAGTGCCGTTTTGTCGATCTGCGATTGGGCCATGTCATGATCGCGCGCCGCGAATTACGCTACGAGCTGGCTCCAAATCAAGCTCTGAACTTGATTTTTCACGGACCTGAGCCATACGAATTACCGATCGACCAGTATCAGTGGCCAATAGTGGAATGCAAGTTGATGAGTCGCGTCGGCGATGTCGATGATTCCGGCACCGAAGATTTGCTCATCCTGCCCAAACTGGAATCAGTCACAATGACAGACGATGAAGCTGTCACTGCCTTATCTCGGGGCTTTTACCAGTCGTCAAAGAAGGGCAACCGGTCAAAGACAGCCCATCGCGATACTTCTCGATCTGAATACAAACCCGACAGCCACAGCCGATCTGAATCAGGTAAGTCTGACTACAAAGCCGACAACAGTAAGCCTGAATACAAGAAGCCGGAACCACCGATGACGGCAAAGGCTCTCTCGCTCTCAGCAAGCGGCAAACAATCGACACCCGCGACCGGAACGGATACAAGATCGGCACTGACCAAATTTGCAGCACAACCGAAAGTGCCGGGTTTAGGCAGCGAATTTCTAGAATTCGAACAGATGTACGGGCGCCCGGTAGGCGCCTCGATCAAAGACAAAGGCTGGTCGTGGATCAAGTACAGCAAGCAGGACCCTGCCATCGACGTATATGTCGGCGCTAAAGGCACCGCCAGCAAAGCAGATTTGATTGTCGCCAGAGTTCCGGCCGAAATCGTTCAATCTGAGGCCCAGATAGTCGCCGTTGCAAAGTCCATGGCAGGCAAAATGCGCGGAGCAGCCCTTGAGCACACACATAAATCGGTGAAATATCAGCAACTTTCAGAACAGAAAATTCGCCGCATACTCCTTACCAGCATGGATTCACCCGGTTACCGGCTGTGCTATGTCGCTCCCAGGGAAAGCTCAGGTGAAGATAATAACTACATTCTCATCCTCTCCAGGTTCACCGGAGATACCCCATCTATGATGCCCGAGCTAATCAGGCGGGCGCCCATGATGAAGTTCTTGTATTCCGCGCTGGGACTGCCGGACCAGGATTGATGTAATCTAGACAACAAAATCGCATGGAGACCTAAACAAAAACATATAGAGGAAGGCTATCAAGCGCCGAGGCCATATAATGCGTTTGCGTCTTATGCATTTGTGTCTCAGGAGCTTCCAGTATGCCAGTGCAATCACCTCCGAAACCGTCAGCAGAGTCAACAGTTGAAATGGAGCAGAAGCTCACACCGCCGCCGAAGACGATATTCGACACGATCCCGCTAGGGTTAGTTTTGACCCTAGCCAAGCCCTATCTGGCAGGGCAGAGTGCCGACGAAGCCATTAAAATCGCCCACCGCATCTACGCCGAAAACAAATTTTGCGGCACCCTGGACATTCTCGGAGAAGACGCACCAACTCCAGCGCACTGCGAAGGCTACGTAGACGCCTACAAAGAGCTCTTCGACGCTGTGCAAGCAAATCAGATAGAGGCGACCAATCCTCGCGATCGCCTGACAGTATCAATGAAGCCATCTATGTTCAGCACCATGGCTCCACAACATGGAAGAGAAAGCGAAAAGGCGCAGGAAGATGCTTTCGACCGCATCACACGAGTCGTCGACTATGCTCACAAGAAAGATATTCAAGTCACACTCGAAGCCGAAGATCACCGCTGGACAAACTTTCATTTGGAAGCATTTTTCGCATTGATCAACGCCGGTTATACAAATCTCGGCACAGTGCTGCAAACACGCCTGTTCAGAACCGAAAATGACATCAAGCGCTTCGATGAACGCATGCGTGTACGGTTAGTGATCGGCATATACAATGAACCAACCCAAATTGCGCACACAGATAAACGCGTCATGAAAGATCTGGTCGTGCAATACGCAAAAGAGTTGCTCGGCAAAGGCGTATACACAGAGCTGGCAACGCACGACACAAAATGCATCGAGAATTTCTATCAAAGCGTTGCTGTTCCCGACAAAGTGCCTGCGACACTTTTCGAGCATCAGATGCTGCAAGGCGTACCGCGTCAAAACGTGCAGCAAAAATTGCGCAGCGGCGAATATTTCACAGACCTGGCTGCCAGTGCCGCTCTAGCCGATCAGCCGTATTTGAAAGAGCTGCAGTCGACTGGCGTTCCTGTGCGCATGTATCTTCCCTTCGGCACAGCCAAAGTTTCAGGTGCTTATTGCAGACGCAGACTGCGTGAGAATCCAAACATGATCACATACGGGTTCAAGAACTTTTTCGGCATACAGTAGACAGTCGACTGGAAATCAGAACTCAGTCATATCATGTCCAAACCTGGCAGTCGGATAGCAACCGGATCGCAACCTTATTGAGTTACGGCAAGCTGATTCTGCTTGAGGTTCTCGAGAAACTTGAGAATATCCTCTTTAGGATTGAGGTGACTTATCTTCACCTGCGCATCCGGAACCCCGCCGGCTACCAGGTGTTTGCGCAACTCTTCGTAAGCGCCCACTCTTAAGAACTCGACAGTAGTATCGGCAAGTCGGCCAGATTGCCGTTTGGCATCATATTCGATATTCTTCAAACGCAACTGTCTATCGAATTCCTGACGCAAAGACTCAGTCACTTCAGGCGTTAGCAGCCTGGCGCAATCTTCATCGAACGATTCACACCAGAGCTCATAGTGAGGCTCAGGGCGAAACTTCGGAATGACGGTAAAAAACCGCAATTTCAAACCACACTTCTGGATCGCTGCGGAAACGGCTTCAGTTACTTGCGACTCGGTCAACTTTTCGCCCGTAAAAGAACTGATGTTTCCGCCTTTATGCAAAAATTCGATCAAAGGCGCTTTATTGTGCCATCCAGCTACTTTGACAATGTCATTGATATTGTATCGATATAAACCACCGGCTGTAGTGAACAAAATGAAGTAGTTTTCGCCGGTCGTCAGCTCGTGCGCCAGAAGTGGTCGTTTTCCAGACCCCATCTCGTTTTCCGGCACGAATTCAAAGAAGTGTGAGCGCAGCGCCAACAACTGTTTACCCGGTGCTATCGAGACTGTACCGCGCCCTTCACTTGCACCATAGGTGATATCACAGACAGGCAGGTCGCCAAAAAATTCCGGCAAATCTTGCAAGTAGAACGCTGCTGCGGCCTTGGTCCAGCAACAAATCAAGCTGAGATTTTTCCAAATTTTCCGAGGCTTGAAATCACCAGTGGCGAGCAGTTGCTTCAATTCAGCGGCGCGCTTCGCATCTGGTTTCAAGAATTTCTGCAAGGCAACCATGATCTGCTCGGGCAACTCGGCAGGCGGCTTGAGAGTGCCGTGCTCGACATCGGCGATGAGACGGTCGGCATATACATTCAGGCGTCTGGCCAGAACAACGATTGTGCTCGGATTCAATGTATAGATAGAACTGATCGGCAACATGAGCGCACAACGCAATAAACTGTAATAGCGACTCTCATAATCCTTTATCAAAAAAAGCTCGTAGGGCAGCGGAGACACATACTTCTTCACCAGGGGCGGCTCCTCCAGGTAAAGGCGCCCTGAGATTGCACCATACGGAATGTCAGCCGGGGTGCGCCCCTCTTCGGCTGGCGAAAAGACTGACAGCGTCACACCCTTAGCAACACCCGGAAAACTCCGCAACAAGTGATACCCGGACGACACAGAGGCTTTGCGAAACTCTTTGACATAGCTGCGAGTAATTGGAATCAGCTTACGAGCGCCTGTAGTGCCACTTGTAGTAGCAAACATGAATGGCATCTCACGGGTGAGCACATTTTGCTCCCCTTCCGAAACACGCGTGATGTAAGGTTGCAGGGTGTCGTATTCGTTGATGGGAACAGCATTTTGAAAGTCGGCTGCTGTTTTTATTGATGCGAAACCGTGCTCTTTTCCGTATACGGTTTCTGCATTGGCAGAAATTATCTCCATCAACTTTTCAAGTTGAGCAGAAGCCGGGTCGAGACTGGCTTGTTCCAAAGCCTTTGCCTCGCGCGAGCCGAGGATACCGAATGCCGAATAAAGCAAAGTGCGAAACATGCTCGAAAAATTTGTCTGAAATGTTTGTTAGCTCAACACCAATGAGCATCCGAAAGTCTAGCACTATACTTGACTATACGTTTTATGGCGCTCCCAGACGCCAAAATTATTTCGCGCAGTTTTAAAAATGCTTCCCTTACTGGCTCTAATCACTCTTGCTGCAACGATTGCACAGATCGTCTCATTCAACAGAATGTTCAGCTATGTGCAAAGAGAATTGGCATTCAAACCGCCGCTTGAATATGCGCCGAAAGTCTCGGTTATCCTGCCTTGCAAAGGACTGGATCGCGGCTTCGAAGAAAATATGGTCAAACTCCTCGAGCAGAGATATATAGGTATCGACGGAAAACCCAGATTTGAAGTCATTTTTGCTGTAGCGCAGGAAAGCGACCCCGCCTATGCAGTGCTCAAGAGAGTCTGCGAATCACAGAAGGCAATCCCGACAAAACTGGTAGTCGCAGGCATAAATCAAGCTCGCGGACAAAAAATCAACAATCAGTTACGTGCCTTGCAAGAAATATCAGACGACACGGAAGTTCTTGTATTCGTTGATTCCGACGTGATTGCACGTCATGACTTCATTCAATATCTTGTCGCCCATTTGCAAGACCCGACCGTCGGCGTAACCACGGGATATCGTTTTTACATCCCCTTTAAAGGCGATTGGCCATCACTGTTACGCTCGCTGTGGAACCGCATGTCAGCCTGGGAGCTGGCTGACCCCAACTACGCGTTCGCCTGGGGCGGCGCCATGGCGACTCGCAGAAAGACCTTTGACGACGCCAAAGTGGCACAACACTGGGACCGATCGGCTGATGACGACCTATCTTTGACAACAGCAGTAAAAGATATAGGGCTGAAAGTGCGCTTCGTACCACAATGCCTGGTAGCCAGTGACGGAGATGCGACCATTCCAGAAATTGTTGAATGGACAAATCGGCAGCTCATATTAACGAAGGTTTACTACCCAAAACTCTGGCGTCGCGCCATTCGCCGAGCGGTGATTTTAGTGGTCTGGCTGCTGGCTCTGGTCGGTTCAATCGTGACCGCAGCTCTAACAGGTTCGACAGAATTAATCGCAGCCAGCATAGCCGGGCTGATTTTATTGCCAATCGAAGTCTATTTCTTGCTCAAAGCCCAACGCCTCTGGTATCGCGTACTTTCATTAAGCGCAAAAGAAGAGGACTTTAATGGTCTAAATTCAGCTCAAAAATCAAGTGAGCGCGCTCTTATGGAGCATGCTTTTCAATCTTCACTTTTGAAATTTTCACTCGTTCTACCACTTGCGCATATCGTTCTGCCGTGGATGACGCTATATTCTGTATTAACGAACAGAATTCGCTGGCGCGGAATCGATTACGAGCTGAGAAGCCCCAGCGAAGTAGTGATTATTTAACCGCGTTAAGACGAGCGTGTATGCCCGTCACTATGGGCATCGAATCAGCTGACCTTGTTAAAAACTGTCCAATGGACCGACCTTGCAGGCCCTCTATACTTCTTAGGTTTATTACCTGGCCCAGACCGCTGTCATCGAAGAGATCACAAAGGCTTGACCCACCCTATTGCCAGGTAAGAGACCAACAAGAGGCTAGCGCAGATGTCGAGCTTTGGAATCATCGCCATAAACCACAGCGCCTTAGGGCTGAATGGAGTGGCAGAGAGTCAGCGGCAGGAGAACTTCGAGAGTTACCTGACTGACGCAGGCATCGCCGCCGCCGCCGTTCGAGCAGGCGATCTGGGTGTTCTCAATCTCGAACTAGTCAATCTCGAAGACAGCAATGTGCGTGACGTGATTGCCCGAGTGCTGGAAACTATAATCAATTCCGGCGACGGCAAGACTGGTATCAAATACGACACCAAACAAGAGTCAGCGGTAGAAAAATTATTGAGTGCGCTGGAAAGCAAACTGGAAGAACGCCAGCTTGCTGCAGTAATCACTAACCTGCCTGCAAAAGCAGAAGACGCCAGGAAAAAAATCAAAGCACTGCACAAACACAATTTGCAGGTGATCGTCGAGACTGTTTCAGTCGAAGAAGCTCTGCTGGCTCAGCAGGCTGGTGCCGATGCCGTAATCGCCAAAGGGCACGAGGCCGGTGGCAGAATCGGTGACGAAACATCGTTCGTACTGCTTCAACAATTCGCCAAGCAAGTCAAGTTACCGTTTTACGGACAGGGCGGCATGGGCATCCACACTGCCGCAGCAGCCTATGTAGCCGGAGCAGTCGGGGTTGTTCTCGACTCGCAGCTATTGTTCACCAAAGAATCATCGTTGCCGCTCGAGCTGAAGCAGAAAATTGCCAATCTGGACGGAACTGAGACCGCTATCGTCACATCAGGCGATGAGCAATATCGCCTCTACTCAAGAGTCGCGGGCGCAATCGAACAGTCTGTTCAAGGCAAGCAGAACTCCATCTGGAAAAACATCGCCGATTACAATCAACAATCGCGTCCGCTCGACCGCGTCTGGAATTTCGGACAAGACATCTGTTTTGCCACTGATTTTGGACAGAAGTTCTCCACCGTCGCCGGCGTCTCACAAGCTATTAAAGCCTCCGTGCGCGAACATGTGAAACTGGCAGCCGAGAAACAACCGCTGCGCCAGGGTTCACCACTGGCAGTATCACACGGCACCACTTATCCGATCGTACAGGGCGCCATGACTCGGGTCTCAGACACGGCAGATTTCGCACTGTCAATTTCAAAGGAAGGCGGGCTGCCATTTCTTGCCCTGGCATTGATGCGCAAAAATGAATGTGACGTGCTCGTTTCCGAAACAAAGGAAAAGCTGGGCGCTCTGGCATGGGGCGTGGGCATTCTTGGTTTCGTGCCGCAACAATTGCGTCAGGAACAGATGGAAGTGGTCAGCAAATACAGACCGCCTTTCGCCTTGATTGCAGGCGGCCGCCCAGATCAAGCTAAAGCGCTTGAAGACATGGGCATCAAAACTTATTTGCATGTACCTTCGCCCATGTTGCTCGAATCATTCATCGAGATGGGTTCGAAACGCTTTATATTCGAAGGCAAGGAGTGTGGTGGTCACGTTGGACCGCGCGCCAGTTTCACGCTCTGGGAAGCGATGATCGATCGCATTCTCGGTTCGCTGGGACCCCGTGACGATGCCTCTCTCTATCACGTCTTGTTCGCCGGCGGCGTACACGATGCCATGTCATCCGCGATGGTGGCAGCCATGGCAGCCACCCTGGCAGCACGTGGAGTGCGCGTGGGAGCTTTGATGGGTACAGCCTACCTGTTCACTAAAGAAGCAGTAGAGACTGGTGCCATCGTAGAGAAATTCCAGCAAGCTGCTATTGAATGCAACAAAACAGTGCTACTCGAAACAGGACCGGGGCATGCCATTCGTTGCATCAACTCACCATACAAAAAGACTTTTGACGACAAACGCCAGGAACTGGTTCTAAAAAACACAAACAGAGACGAGATTCGTGAAGAGCTCGAACTGATGAATTTAGGGCGCCTGCGCATCGCCAGCAAAGGTCTGACACGCAAAGCCAGCGCAAGCAAAGAAGACACAATCGCCGAACTCACGAATGAGAACAAGACGGCCAGCAATCTGGAAACTCTGGCTCCCGAAAAACAGTGGGCTGACGGCATGTATATGATCGGGCAGATAGCCACCATGCACGATTCGGTGTGCACGATAGCCGACCTGCACGAGACTGTCGCCAATGGTGGTGCCGATATCATCAATGACGTGGCTGCTCGCAAGCCGCTTGTAACCAGCGTCGAATCGAACGGCAATGGCGGCAAAACAGCCTCTGAAGCCGTTGCCATCGTGGGCATGGCCTGCCTGTTTCCAAAAGCAAATGACCTGGAAACTTACTGGGAAAACATCTTAAGTAAGGTAGACACAATCACTGAAGTTCCAATTGAGCAATGGGACTGGAGAAACTACTACGATCCCAATCCGCTCGCTCGCGACAAAATTCATTCGAAGTGGGGCGGCTTCCTGCAAGACTTGAAGTTCGATCCGACTAAGTACGGCATTCCACCAAGCAGCCTCGACTCTATCGATCCGATGCAAGTGCTGCTCCTGGAAGTAACCAGAGCCGCCATCGAAGACGCCGGCTATGCGCAAAGAGGCTTCGACCGCGAAAAAACTTCAGTTGTGCTGGCAAACGCCGGGCACGGACCGATCACGGCGCTCTATTCATTGCGTTCGATGTTGGGATGGAAGCTCAACAACCTCTCCGACAGTGCCAAGGCTGAACTGCAAGAAGCATTGCCCGAGTGGACCGAAGATTCATTCCCAGGCTACCTCGGCAACGTAGCCGCCGGTCGGGTAGCGAATCGATTCGACCTGGGCGGAGTCAACTTCTCAATCGATGCGGCCTGCGCATCGTCTCTGGCTGCATTACATGTAGGCATTGGTGAACTGCGCAACAAACAGAGCGATGTTGTATTTCTCGCTGCGGCTGACACGCACAACCAGCCGGGTGACTACCTGAGCTTCAGCAAAACCCACGCCTTCTCAGGCAAGGGACGCTGCAGAACCTTCGATGTCACCGCAGATGGTATCGTAATCAGTGAAGGCATCGCCATGCTGGTCTTAAAGCGACTGAGCGACGCTGAACGTGATGGTGACCGCGTCTACGCCGTAATCAAAGGAATTGGCGGGTCAAGCGACGGCAGAGACTTGAGCCTCACAGCACCGCGTCCAGCCGGGCAGATGCTGGCACTGAAGAGAGCATACGAAGATGCCGGTCTCTCGCCGAGTTCCGTATCGCTGGTTGAAGCACACGGCACTGGTACCGTGGCTGGTGACAGAGCAGAAATAGAAGCACTGAAAACAGTCTTCGAACGGCATGGAGCACCAAAACGAGGTTGTGCAGTTGGTTCCGTCAAAACAATGATCGGTCACACCAAAGCAGCAGCCGGGCTGGCGTCACTAATCAAAGTGGCTAAAGCTCTGCACCACAAAGTCTTGCCACCGACTATCGGTGTAACAAAACCAAACCCATCCTGTGAATTCGAAAACAGTCCGTTCTATATCAACAGCGAGACTCGTCCGTGGATCAATAACAAAGACAGCGCCAGACGCGCTGGCGTAAGCGCCTTCGGTTTCGGCGGCACTAACTTCCACGCCGTGCTCGAAGAATATGTTCCAACCACCAATAGCGCTCCTAAAGCAGCCACTTACGGCTGGCCGTCCGAGCTGTTCGTTTTGCACGGCAAAAACAGACTCGAACTGATGAAGTCGCTCGAGTCTGTAGCTGACATAGTGAAACGTGCCGCTAAGGCCGAAGAGACAGTTGTTCTGCGAGAAGTTGCGCAGGCTGCCTATCTGAGGCAGCTTGAGCGTCACACTGACGCCAAGACTCAAGAACTCTGCGTGGCCATCGTCGCCACAAGTGCTGAGGATCTGCTCGACAAGATCTCACGCGCCAAGAGCGATCTGCTCAACGCCAACTGCACGGAAATCAAAGATCCGCGTGGCATCTATTTTGTAGATCTGGAACAGAAACCGGAAATTGCTCAAGGCAAAGTCGCTTTTCTTTTCCCCGGTCAAGGTTCACAAAGTGTAGATATGCTGCGTGAACTGGCGACCCAGTTTCCAGAAGTACGCGACACGATCGAAAGAGCTTCAAGAGTGCTGGCGGATAAATTTGGTCAGCCTCTCAATACGCTCATCTATCCACCTCCCTCCTTCACCGATGAAGAAAAGGCAGCTCAGTCGGAAGCTCTGACTAACACTCACGTGGCGCAACCGGCAATCGGAGCCGCAGACCTGGGCATGTTCAAGTTGTTGCGCTCGTTTGGCGTAGCACCA
This sequence comes from Candidatus Melainabacteria bacterium, assembly GCA_003963305.1. NCBI lineage: Bacteria > Bacillati > Candidatus Melainabacteria > Candidatus Melainabacteria bacterium. Next base: position 50,993 of record RXJR01000013.1, read on the forward strand.
GATATGGTTGCAGGTCACAGCTACGGAGAATATGTCGCTCTGCACGCCGCTGGTGTCTTCGAAGAATCTGCACTCTTTGAAATCTCTGAAATCAGAGGCAGAATTTTGTCCGAAAAGAACGGCGGCGGCAAAGGCACAATGGCTGCGGTCTCTGGACCGATAGAACAAGTGACCAACGTATTGCGTGAAGTTCCCGGAGTCACGCTCGCCAACATCAATTCACCCAAGCAGTGTGTTGTAGCAGGCGAAGAGTCTGCCGTTCAAAATGCCTTAGAGGCTTTCAAAAAACATGGTGTGGCAGCGAAACTGATACCGGTATCGCAGGCATTTCACTCCAGTCATATGACGCACGCTCAGGCACCGCTTGAAACCGCACTTTCCAATATCCCTCTGGCCGAACCAGGCATCCCCGTCTACTGCAATACAGATTCGCAGATCTACTCGAAAGCATCGGTCGTAACCAGACTGACCAAACACATCGTCGAACCAGTAGATTTTGCCACTCAATTGCAAAAGATGTACGACGACGGAGCCAGAATATTCGTAGAGGTAGGACCTGGAGCCGTTCTCAGCGGACTTACAGATGCCACTCTCTCTCACAAAGAAGGCAACAAGTATGTAATCGTCAACTCCGGTCGCGCCGGTTTGACTAATTTCCTGCACTGCCTGGCTGCTCTGGCTGCCAATGGTCAGAAAATAGATATCGGCAGATTGTTCAGCGCCCGCACCAGGGCATTCGAAGCAGCTCGCAAGTTCGGACGCACGCTCAGCACTAATGAAGCACCGCGCAGCCGTTCATTGATGTATCTGGTCAATAGCGCCCACATCAAGCGAGTTGGAGCAACCGCCAAACCAAAACAAGTCGCTCAAGCAGCAACAGCAGCAACGCAACCCGCGACCAAGCAGATTTCCCAGAGCGCAGCCGCGTCGACATCGTCGGCTGCCGCACCGGTAACCCAATCGGCAGCCAATCAGGCTGCTCAACCCCAGCGCAACCAGGCAGCCCCCGCAGCCGCTGCGCCAACCCAACCAATCAGCCAATCCCTTCAGGTATCCAAGCCCCAGGGCAGCTCTCAAACCGAAACAAGGAACCCAACAGCCTCATCCATGAATACATCTAAACCAGCAGATCAGCCAAAACAAATCCAGCCAGAAGCAGCGAGAACGCCGGTGCCGACTCCGCCGCCTTTGCCAGTGATGCCGCAGCAGGTTCTGATGCCAACCGCGGTCTCAGGCAAGCATGTCGATCAGGTTATGTTGCAGTTCCAACAGACGATGCTTCAAATGACCAACAGCTTCCTGCAAACGCAGCAGCAAGTAATGTTGGCGTATCTGCAAAACAAGAGCGGAATGACTGCGCCTGTGCCTTATCAGGCTGCACCTCAGGCGATACCACAGGCAACCTGGCAAGATCAGGCCACCGGCTACCCATCCGCATTTGCTCAGCCTCCAGTGCAGCAATATGCACCAGCGCCAGTGCAGCAGTATGCACCAGCGCCAGTGCAGCAGTATGCACCAGCACCAGTGCAGCAGTATGCGCAAGCTCCAGTGCAACAGTACGCTCAAGCTCCTGTCGAGCAACCAGCTGCAAGCGTTGCAGGAACTCCAAACGTACCTGCAGCCCAGCTGCTGAATACACTCTCGCAAGTTGAAGCAAGCGCTGTTGTACCTGCTCCGGTAGATGCATCGGTCACCGACACGACTGCGAACACAGCCCAGAATGATGATGCAGCAGGTCAGGAGGACCCACAAGTTCTCGTCAACGCCTTGCTGGACATCGTCAGCCAGCGCACCGGCTACCCGATCGACATGCTCGATCCGACCCTTGACCTGGAAGCAGATCTCGGAATCGACTCAATTAAGCGTGTCGAAATTTTGAATAGCTTCCGAAAAATGTTGCCGGAACAAAGACAGCTTGAACTGGAAGGCGGTCTGGAAGACCTCGCCGGTACCAAGACATTGCAAGGCATCATCGACTGGATTTGCAAAGCGCCCTCGGGAGCACCGCAAGAAAAAGCTCCTACCCACAACGGTAACGGAAACGGAAACGGTTATGCAGGCGGCAACGGCAATGGCAATGGCAACGGTCATGGTCACGGCAACGGAAATGGCAACGGCAATGGTCACGGACACACAACCGAGATCGGCAAAGGTCAATTGCTTCACCTTCCCACTCTGAACAACGGTGGAAATGGTCATAACGGACATAACGGCAATGGCAACGGGCACGGTGGTCTGCACCTCGTCACAGAATCGTCGGAAGAGCTTGTCTCTGGTGGCATTCTTCGACGCGGATTGGTTCAGACATTTAGATTGCCAACGCTAGAAAACCAGCCCCTGAATCTCTCAGGAGTGGTGCTCATCGCCGCCGATGCTTCCGGTTACGGCAAGGCGGTCTCCGCAGCATTGACGAAACAAAACCAGAAAGCGGTTGTTCTCGGCACTGCTAAAGGCGCAGACATTACAGTCTCAGACTTCCACAATGTGGAAGAACTGACTGCCGCAGTACAGAAGGTGAAGAAAGAGCATGGTGAGATCGCAGCCTTCATCGATCTGCGAGCTTTCGACGTCAACGACCAGGCTAAAGACATAAAAGTTCTCAGCCAGTTGTTTGCAATAGCCAAAGCTCTGGAACCTGACTTCAATCCTAAGCAGTCAGATAACAAGAAACAATTCATCACGGCAGCCAGAATCGACGGTCAATTCGGACTCACCGAAACTACTTCGTTCTCACCTCTGCAAGCTGGTCTGATTGGTCTGATGAAGTCGCTCGCCAAAGAGTGGACTCAATCAAATTGCAAAGCAATCGACTTTTCAGCGAAGCTTTCAGCAGCTGCTGTCGCCGAAATTCTCGTAAAAGAATTAGCGAACAAAGATCCCCATGTTGAAACCGGGTATGACGAAAAGCGCCAACGCTATGCCGTAGAGAGCTTTGCAGTCAGCCTGGAAAATGCTGAGTGCAGCAATATCAAACTAGACTCCTCAAAAGTTATCTTAATCACGGGTGGCGCTCGTGGTATCACCGCGGAACTGGCACTGGAGCTGGCAGAAAAATATCAACCCAAGTTGATTCTGGTTGGACGCCTGCCTGAACCATCAGCGCAGGAAAACCCAGCCACAGCCGGTCTTGAGTCGACAAAAGAGCTGAAAGCGGCAATCATGGAACAGCTCAAAGCTGAAGGCAAAGCAGTAAGCATTGCCGCAGTAGAAACTGTTTATCAAAAATTGCTCAAAGAAAGAGAAATAAGAGACACGCTCTCTGAGCTGAAGAGACTCGGTTCGGCAGTTGAATACCACTCTCTCGATGTACGCGATCCTGAAACGTTCGGCAACTTGATTGCAGACATCTACAAGCGTCATGGCAACATCGACGGCGTCATCAATGGAGCCGGCATCATCGAAGATGGCTTCACTAAAGACAAAACAGTCGAGTCGTTTGAAAAAGTCGTCAGCACAAAGATCGACAGCAGCTTCATTTTGAGCGAGAAACTCAATCTGAATACCCTGCAGTTCATGTTCCTCTTCTCCTCGGTGGTCGGACGCACTGGTAATGCTGGTCAGACTGACTACGTCGCAGCCAATGAAACAGTGAACAAACTGGCTATGGTCCTCGACAAGAAGACTAAAGCTCGCGTTGCCTCGATCATGTGGGGACCATGGAAAGGTGGCATGGCTCAGCCTGAACTGGAGAGCATCTTCGCCAAATATGGTTGGGCGATGATAGACGCTTCTGCTGGACGCTCGTACTTCATAGAAGAGATCGAGTTCGGCAAGAAAGGCGATGTGGAAGTACTGCTCGTCGCCGAATTGCTTGGAGACGCCGCACTGCCGACCCCGGTCGGACCGCGCCTCTATCAATCGACAGTAACGATGCCCGAACCTGGCAGCTTCGAGTTTGCGTTCGATTTGAATCCTGAACACGACCTCTACTTAAACGACCACACCTTCGACGGCATTCCAGTAATGCCGATGGCCTTTGCCCTCGAACTCATGGCTGAAGCCGCCACGGCAGCTTATCCTGGCTACGGAGTGCGCAAGGTTCATCGAATGGACATTCCATCAGGAATAGTCTTCGATGCTCCAACCAAACAGATCACTGTTGTGACCGACGAAGTCAGTCGCTCAGAGCTGGGTGTCAAGGTCAAGGTCGCCTTGAATACAGGTGCTCCTCTCAAGCGCACCAACTTCAAAGCTGTGATGGAATTGTCCAGAATTGACTCAGGTGAAGTACAACGGTTAGAACACTGCCCACCAGATGTGGTGACAAAGTTCAACGATGTAAATGAACTAGCCGACATCGCAGATCAAATCGAAGAGGTTCCAGCCACCAAAGACATCTACGGCAACTGGCTCTTCCATGGCCCGATCTTCCAGGGTATCAAGGACATCCGTGCTCTGGGCAGCACAGGCATCCTGGGTACCGTGCAAGCGGCCGATGAGCGCACCTGCTTCGCTGAAACCAACGGCGACAACTGGATTATCGATCCGGTTCTGTTTGACAGTTCAATGCAACTCGCTGGTGTCTGGGCACGACAACACCTTGATATAACGGTACTGCCGACCGGTTTCCGCACACTTCATTTGCTCGGCAAGATCCGCAGCGGAGAAGAGCTGTACGGTCGCATCTTCATCAATCCGGGTGCATCGGCAAGAGAACTGACTTGCGAGCTGGCTATCTACCGTAAGAACGGAGAGATGGTAATGCTGGTAGAAGGTCTCGGCGGCGTTGGCAGCAAGTCACTGAACAGACTGGCGAGCCAGGCCAGCCCGTTGGGTACGACCAAATGAAACCGGCAGGAAGGCAGGCGAACAGTACGCAAGCCTCCGCGAAAACCAATAAAGTCGCAATAGTAGGAATGTCCTGCCTGTTTCCTGGCGCTGCCAATCTGGCTCAGTTCTGGGCAAACATCGTCAACGGTTTCGATGCCACCAGAGATGCTACCGCCGAAGAATGGAACCCGGATAAGTTCTACAACCCCAACCCGACAGCATTCGAACAGATTTATTGCAAGCGAGGCGGGTTCATAACCGAGCTGGCCGATTTCGACCCGCTCAAGTATGGTGTCATGCCAAACAGTATTTCCGGTTCAGATCCGGACCAACTGCTGGCGCTGCGTGTTGCTTCCGAAGCTCTGGCCGATGCCGGTTACGCAAATAAGCAATATGACGGCAACCGCGCCGAAGTAATTTTAGGCCGCACATCCGCTCCCGGCGGCGGCAGCATGAACATGATCTATCACGGGGAAACCGTTCACCAGGTGTTGGATGTAGTTAAGAGCCTGCATCCGGAGTATTCGCCAGAGCAAATGATTTTGCTTGAGCAAGGGCTACGCGCAACGCTCAAGAACTGCAGTTCAGATACGATACCGGCCGTCATGCCGAACATTCTGGCTGGGCGAATCGCCGGGCGTCTTGGATTTAAAGGCAAAAGCACCGTTCTCGACTCAGCCTGCGCATCGTCCTTGATTGCGGTGGAGATGGGCGTCAACGATTTACTTTCCGGCACCTGCGATCTGGCTCTTGCCGGAGGCATACACGTCAACTCTTTCGCAGTCTTCTATCAGATGTTCTGTGGACTGGGCGCTCTTTCCAAACAAGAAAAGATTCGTCCATACGATGATAAGGCTGATGGCACACTGCTTGGCGAAGGTCTGGGAATGGTGGTTCTCAAACGCTATGAAGACGCCATTGCAGATGGTGACAGAATTTATGCCGTTATCGCCGGCATCGCCAGCTCAAGCGACGGGCAGGGCACGAGCATGTTGGCTCCGTCTGTGGATGGAGAAGCCCTGGCGCTGAAACGAGCTTACGAAAATTCAGGCGTTTCGCCGACTACAATAGGGCTCCTCGAGGGGCACGGGACGGGCACTCCATCAGGTGACGCAGCCGAGATCCAGGCCATCCACAAAGTCTTCGGTGAAAGCACCAACAGTCCCTGGTGCGCAATCGGCTCCGTCAAATCGATGATCGGTCACACACAGGCAGCCAGTGGCGTGGCAGGACTGATCAAAACGGCACTGGCGCTTTATCACAAGATATTGCCTCCAACACTCAACGTCGAGACTCCAACCAGACAAATTGATTGGCAGAAATCGCCTTGCTATATCAACTCAAAGACGAGAACCTGGATTCATTCCAAAACACCGGCCAATGTTGGAGAGACTGAACAAGCGAAATGGGCTCGCTACAGTTCACCTCGCCGCGCTGCCGTAAGCGCCTTCGGCTTCGGTGGTGTAAACGCGCATACAATTCTGGAAGAGCACGATAGCGATTTTGAGAGCGAGTCAGAAAGTTTATTGCAGGAATGGGAAACGGAACTTTGCCTTTTTGCCGGTCAAACACAGCAAGATCTAATAAGCGTTTTGAAAGAAGTGCAAACTTATCTCGCTGGCGAAACCACTCAGCCTCTGCGCAATATTGCCTACACACTAGCCACGAAAGCACGAAAGGTTCGCGGCGATAAACAATGCGCAGCCATAGTCGCTTCTTCTCTAGCTGACCTGAAAAACAAAATAGACGGCGTTTTGCAAGCACTGAGCAAAGACGAATCGCCCTGCCTGGCCGATGTATATCACGTCAAAGACTCAAGCGTCGGCAAAGGCAAATTAGCCTTCGTCATGCCCGGTCTGGGCGCGGCATACCCCAATATGCTCCAGGATCTTTGTTTCCACTTCCCAGAAGTTCGTCATGTTTTCGACTATATCGACTTGCTGGCGTTGCAATGCGAAAGTGACTACGTACCGAGCCGCCGGATATTTCCTAGAGGAGAACAGGGGCAGGAATCAATAGCATCACTGGCTGCGATGGACTCAGCTGTCGTCAACGTGCTGATGGCCGAGTGGGCACTATATACGGTGCTGCAAAACCTGGGCATCAATGCGGACGCATTGCTCGGTTGCAGCACCGGTGAATTTGCTACTTTGCCAATGGGAGGAGCTGTAAACATCCTGGATGTGGCACCTCTCTTCTATCGCCTCAGCACGCATGTGGCAAAATCAGTCTCCAAAGAAAAGCTTGCCGATTTGCGCTCGATCATGCTTGTAGCAGACTACGACAGCTTCAAGGAAACTATCAAAGACATTAAAGGACTTTATCTGAGTGCTGCCCTGTGCTCGTCTCAAAGCATGCTCTCCGGTTCAAAAGAAGCAGTAGCTGAGGCGATGAAAGCCCTGACTGCAGCCGGCTTCGAACCACAGCCCCTGCCTATGGCTATTCCTTATCACACACCACTCGTGGAAGGCATGGTCGATCCCAACCATCAAGAAATCAAAGACATGGATCTCGGCTTGCCCAAGACACCGATCTGGTCATGTTCGAGAGTTGGTCAATATCCAAACGACACCGCAGAAATTCGCAAGATCACGACTGAACTTTTCACCCAGCCGATCATGCTGAAGAAAACAGTTGAAGCAATGTACGAAGACGGTGTCACCATCTTTGTGGAAGTCGGTCCGAAAGGAGTTCTCACACCCCTGATTGGCGACACGTTGCAAGACAAAGATCATCTGGCGGTCGCGTGCAACACCTCATACAACTCCGCTATCACCCAGCTCAATCATTGCCTGGGTGAACTTGCAGCGCACGGCGTCGATATGCAGTTGGATTACTTGTTTGCAAGACGAGCACCAGAGTTTATCGAATTCAGCGAAAAGCCCAAACCGCGCTCAAGGCAGTCAGTTCGACTGGACTTGAAATTCCCGCAACTGGCAGTGCCCGAAGAAGTGGCTAAACAGCTACGTGCGGAATCACAGGCGGCATATTCAAGTGCCACCCAGGATGATCAAGGCTCAGAGCCACGCCAATCCCAAAAGTTCTCTCAAAGGGTTTCACAGAGCGATGCGCAGAATTCTCTTGAGGATGAATTTGATTTTGAAACTGGAAGCGATTCAGAAGAGCATCAACCAGATGTAGTACAAACGTACCTGACAGGCATGGCTGAATTTCATCAGAACCTGATGGGCATGCAGGAAGAAGTTATGCGCGCATATCTGCACGCACAGCAACAGCTTGAAACTGAGCCGCCCCAAACACTTCCCGAAGAAATGATTGACGGTCTGGAGAATTACAGTGAAATCCAGCTGCCCGTGGAATATGCACAGCCGTATCAACCTAATGCCTACCCCGTTCATCAGTATGAACCGGCGCAAAGTCACTTCGATCTGCCACCATTTTTACGGAACGGATTAACCAGATGCGAACTATCCGAGAACAATGCAGAGGCAGAGCTTTTCGTCACGCTGGACAATCACAGATATTTGCTCGACCACGCCATCGGAGGCAACGTCTCTGCTGCTGCGCCTTCTGCAGAACGAGTGTATCTCCTGCCTCTTACTGTAGCAGTGGAAGCGATGAGCGAAATAGCCAGTCTCCTTTTGCCGGGACGTCCGGTCTTAAGAGTAAGCGCGATCAGAGCGGCACGCAGAATTCGAGTCGGTCGCGAAGGCAGCCTGCTCAGATTGAAAGCTCACCGCGTCGACACTTACACATTTGAAGCCAGCATCGATCAAGTTGGCGCAGAGCAATTTTCTGGACCATCAATGTCTTGCCACGTCGAGTTTGGCGACTACTATCCAACTGCCCCGCTTTTGAGCAACTCCATCGCCTCTCCCAGAGCCGCGGCGCTTACACCAGCCGAACTCTATCAACCCAAAACGATGTTCCATGGACCCCGCATGCAATCCGTCATGGCTCTGAACACCGTTGGCAGGCGCGCCAGTGATGGCTTCGTTGCCGCCCGACCAGCCATCGACTGGTTCCCTGGTGACAACGATCCAAAATTCCTCATCGATCCCTTGTTGCTCGATAACTCAACACAGATCGTGCTCTTCCACCTGTTTGAAGAGAATGAGGATGTGAGTGCGCTTCTACCTTTCCTCGTTGAATCTCTGGAGTTTTACACCGACCTCTCCAATCTGAGAGGCACGTTCAAAGTATCGGCACACTTGAGTTCGATGACGTCGAGAGGCACCGAGGCCGACGTCTTCATCGTCGACAACAACAATGTAGTGCTGGCAAAATTCATGGGCATCAACAGCAGAAGAATTATCCTCAGCGAAAATTGGAAGGAGTACATTGCACAACCGCAAACAACCTTCTTGACCGACACCATGCCATACATAGAAGCTGCTCTCGGTCACTCAGACCAGTTGAGCAATGCCATTTTGCAGTTGGGACAGCTGCCCGAAGACGAATCGACCTTGACCTGGTGCCTGGACTATGTGCTGCATAATAGCGAACGAAAAGATTTTCTAGCGCTGACAAATTTGCCGAGAAAACGCGAGTGGTTCTGCGGCAGAATCGCTGCCAAAGAGGCTGTACGCAGACTTCTAAAAGCCAGTCACAACCTCAGTGTCTGTTGTGCAGATATTATTGTCGCAACTAACGAACAGGGTCAGCCGTATGCCACCGGCAAGTGGATTGAAATCGTCGGATATGAGCCACATCTTTCAATCAGTCACAAAGCCGGAATAGCAGTGGCGTTAGCGGCACACAGACAGGGTTCGCGTGGCATAGGCATTGACGTTGAAATTATCGAACCAAAAGAAAATGGATTCGAAACGCTGGCGTTTCTTCCCGAAGAGATAAACGAGCTGCAAAAATCTGCCGGCTCGAATAAAGAAAAACGTGTCATACAATTTTGGTCAGCCAAAGAAGCTGTCGGTAAGGCGCTTGGCTTAGGACTCTCCGCGAACCCCCGCTCACTGAAAGCACAACTACTGGACGAACAGGATGATAAGGCGCGCTTTCTAGTGTCACCGCAAAACGGCGGCGCTTTCCTTGTTCATTGTCTGACAAAAGACGAAACAATCATCGCAGTGACTAACTTGCACAGCGACGGCTAGCGCGCCGTCTACTAACTGTTTGCAAAACTTCGGTTAACTAAATGGCACTGGTGCGTTAACTGTGTCGCAAGGCTTGGTTAACTGCCGCTCGCGATCTCACTTTCTAGCGTTGAATGTTCTGAGGGAATAGGAATGAACTCATCCTTCAACTCATAAAATGATGCGGAGATTCAATAGTGAAAGTCAAAATGATTTTGCCTGCGCTGACCGAGGCAAAGAGTCCATTTTATCGACCGATTAAATACTCGCTCTTTCCTCCATTGGGACTGGCGACCCTGGCAGCGCGCCTCCCACAGGGTTGGGACATTCAAGTAGTAGATGAGCACGTGGAAGAATTGCGGCTTGATGACGAACCAGATCTCGTTGTCATTCAAACTTACATAACATCCGCTTTCCGCGCCTACAAAATTGCCGATCACTATCGCAAGAATGGAGCGTTTGTCGTGATGGGCGGATTACATGTAACTTCACTGCCCGACGAAGCGTTGCAGCACGCAGACACCATAATTCTCGGCCCCGCTGGTGACGCATGGGGGCGCTTCATCAATGATTTCATCTCGGGAAAAACAGAACGAACATACGTAGCCAAAAAACGTTCCTTAGTCGGTGCGCCACCCATACGACGAGACTTGATCAAGCGTCACCTCTATCTCTGTCCCAACTCAATCGTCGTTTCACGCGGATGCCCGCACACCTGCGATTTTTGCTACAAAGAGGCTTTCTTTAAAGGAGGCAAGTCGTTCTACACTCAAGAAGTCGATGACGCATTGGCAGAGATTGAAAGACTTCCGGGGCGCCATGTCTATTTTCTAGACGATCATCTGTTCGGCAATGAGCGCTTTGCCAATGCCTTATTTGATGGAATGAAAGGGATGGGACGAGTGTTTCAAGCGGCCGGCACAATCCAATCAATATTGCGACCAGGACTTCTGGAAAAGGCAGCCGAAGCTGGATTGCGCAGTCTCTTCGTCGGTTTCGAGACTCTTAATCCGTCCAATCTACAAGACCATGACAAATATCAGAACCTCAATCGCGACTACAACTCCGCAATCAAACGTGTTCACGATTTAGGTGTAATGGTGAATGGAAGTTTTGTTTTTGGCATGGACCACGATGACGAAACAGTCTTCGATAGAACTGTGGATTGGGCTGTGAATCAGGGCATAGAAACAGCCACTTTCCATATATTGACGCCCTACCCGTCTACAGAATTACACAATCGAATGAGCACCGAAGGGCGCATGCTGCATCGCAATTGGGATCTGTATGATACGCGCCACGTCGTGCACAAACATCCAACGATGTCTGCGCAAACGCTTGAGGATGGTTATTGGCGGGCCTACAAAGATTTCTACCGTTGGCCGCACATCCTCAAAGGGGCAATGCAGAAAGATAATTTGCATGCCCAACTGCGACACCTCGCCTACGCAGGTGGATGGAAAAAATTCGAGCCACTCTGGGACGCAATCATAAAAACACAGAGAGTAACTAGAATGCTGCCACTTCTAGAAGAAGTACTGGCTGCGTTCGGCAAATTCAATTCCGATTCTGAAAAGTCCGACAAACCATCGGCTGAATTGAGCAAGGTGGCCTAGCCAGAGCAAGACCCAATCAGCCGGACTTGCCTGGTTTCTGCCAGCCGTCACCTGCATCTCGACTTGCCCGGTTCTACCAGGCAAATTCTCACATCTCGACTGTGCCACAGAGCCGCCACAAATGTGCCACCGGCGAGTCACCTGGATTTCGTATGCTTCAAGGGTCGGAAGTCAACCGACGACTACTTTACTAACAGACGGAGACCATTATGACTGCTAACAGAGATAGAGTTGAGCACGCAATAACAGAAACCCTGAACGGACAGCAGCTTGGTCGTCCAAACATACAGTGTCAACTGGAAGAGATGCGGCGCGCCGACCCACGTAATTACCTCGACAACATTCGAATGATGGAAAAGATCACGTCAAACTACAAAGACTTTCCACACCTCGAACTGTACAACGCAGAGCGCGATGCGGAACGTGCGGAAAGAACCGGACGCGCTGGACAAGGCTCACCGCGCCAGATGCGCATCGAAGCGGCACCACGAATACCTGTAACACGCGAAGACTTGCCACCGCTTCATACATCAAGCAGTTATAGGGGCGATTCATTCAGCTACGCCTCAGGCGGAGCTACCGGATCAGACTATCAACACACAGGATCAGTGTATCAACCTACAGGATCATGGCAACAATCTACAGAATCCGATTATTGGCGAGCTCGTCCGAACAGCTACTAAGAATTTTCGACGAGGGATAAATTGCCACTCGCTCTGACGGGTGGCAGAAATCTCATTTCTACAATCCAAGGAGTTCCTACGATGACTGCAGATTTTCACAACTTCGATGCTATCGCAAAGACAGAGAAGATGAACGGACCAGACCAGAAACTTTCTGAGAATCCAATCAATGCCCAGATGCAAGGACTGAGAGAATCAGACCCAAAAGGCTACATCGCCAATTTGAAACAAATGGATAACGCCGGTCACGCTCAGCAATGTTGTCCCAAGCTTGAACTGCTGGACGCAAACGCTTTGAGCGAGAAAAAACAAGCACTTCTAAAAGATCAAGCGAATCAAGTTGAAGCAGAAGCAAAAAATGGTGCGAATCAGGCGAAAAAGTTCTCAGAGAATGGCGGTGGACCAAAAGACGGAAGACCCGTAAATTTTCAGGATCTGAGCGTCAAAGATGTAGAAATCAAAATCAAGCTCGACGTCGCATCGACTCTGCCAAAAACTCCAGATGTCGCCTTGCCGAACTACACAATTTACGACTGAGAAACGTGACCGCTCCCGCTCCAACACGTTTCATTCACATCACCAAATTCCAACCACCGTAAAAAGTGGTTGGAATTTGATTGATTTCTGGTGTCTAGAAATTTCTATTCAACATTGAACGAAAGCCATTTCCAGGGCTTGTATTTCCAAAAATGCTACCGCTGTTATTGAACCGACCGTTGTTAAAACGACCAGGCAACAGGGCATTCAGTATGCGACTCAACAGATTACGCTTGTGCTTGCGTCGATTCAAAATACCGTTGTTGTTGAGCAGTCCATTATTATTGTGAAACAAGCTGCCGCTATTGAAGACGCTATGGTTGGTCAGACCATTTGTGAGAGTGTTTGAAACCGGCGAGGATACTGACGACAAGCCGTTGGTAAGCGATCCACCATGATTTCCAAGCAGAGACGTGCCACCACCGAGCAACGAGTTACCATTAGTCAGCCCTGAGGAAGGGTTAAGTCCATCAAGCACATGATGATTGCGGCAAAAAGCTCCAGACGGCATGAGCGTGACGATCAGAGCTGCAACAGGTAATCCAACTTTCCAATTCATGATTCCCTTCCTTTGATAAACATCGGAGTGCTAACAGCCGTCCGCAAAAGGGACGTTCTAAAGAGGTAAGACGATGACATTCACGAATTGATTCCGTGAATTGTTCGTGAAGTCAGTAAATAGTGCGTGACGCGGAGTACCGAGTGCGCAGGGCCAGTACCAATGTTTCTGAAGGAATGGTCAGCGATTCAGCATCGCTTGTTCATCAGCGTGATAACTACTGCGCACAAGTGGACCAGCAAATACGTTTTTGAATCCCATATCCATGCCGATGCGATTCATACGCTCAAAAACTTCAGGCTCAACCCAGCGATCGACAGGAAGATGTTTTGGAGTCGGCTGCATGTATTGACCGAGAGTGATCAAATCGCAGTTCACCTTTCGCCACTCTTTCAGAACTTCTATGACCTCGTCGTCAGTTTCGCCAAGTCCCATCATCAAGCCTGACTTTGTCACGAAACCGGCTTCATGAGCACGGGCAATCAACTCGAGACTACGGTCGAAACGTCCCTGCGGGCGCACCTGCAGATACAAGCGCGGAACCGTTTCAATGTTGTGATTCAATACATCAGGCCGCGCTTCCAGCACCGTATTCAGTGCATCCCAGTTACCGCAGAAATCTGGAATGAGAACTTCAATCTTTGTCTGCGGCGATAAGCGTCGTGTTTCCAGAATCGTTTCAGCCCAAACTGAAGCACCCCCATCCTTAAGCTCGTCGCGATTGACCGACGTGATGACGGCGTACTTAAGCTGCATTTTCGCAACCGCTTCAGCGACCCGGCGCGGCTCGTCCAGGTCTAGCTCGGTTGGACGCCCGGTTATGACGTTGCAGAAACCACAGCTGCGCGTGCAGATATTGCCCAGAATCATAAAGGTGGCTGTGCCGCGAGACCAGCACTCGCCCCGGTTAGGACAGGCGGCAGACTCGCAGACCGTGTGCAAATCATTGTCATCAATCAGACTTTTGATGCGCCGATATGGTTCGCCCGTTGGTAGGCGCACTTTCAGCCAGTCAGGTTTCGTCGATGAAGCGGTCATAGGCTCACAAAAACAAAGTGCAGATTCTATCAGTTTATGAGGCTGTCACTAAATTGTCACCGCTATCCTTTAATCTATTCCCTGTGGTACTTCCCTTCGGTACCCTTTCCGCACAAACAGTCCAGCTGGCGTTGGATTATTCATGAGATAAGAAAAGAAGCTGTTGCCGCGGCTTCTTTTTGCTTTTTCCAAATCGTTTGCACCGTATCAGACTGGATACTGGACGCGACGAAACCCAGTGCCTATGCTGGAAATAACAATTGGGCCGAGTGCCGGCGCCGGGTGAAAGCAGATTAATGCGCACACTAACGCTTTTATTATTCGTTCAACTTTCCGCTCAGCAACAGTGTTTTAGCCATTTTTGAAGCATTTTCTGTTGGAATTGGTGGCACTGATGTGACATACTTTTGCTGATCTTCGAAGACGTCAAGCTCTCGAATCTGCAAGTATTTGCAAAGCCGATTGAAACGTGAAGATGCGCCAGCACTCAGACCGAAAGGTCCTCGTCAGCGGTGACTAAGCTATGCCAAGAAAACCGATCGATTTGCCCTTCAAGCTAGAGTACTTGTCTGTGCTCGACGAAAACGCCGAGTTAGACAAAAAGTTAGACCCTAAACTCACAGATGATGAGCTGAAGACTCTGTATCGATACATGCTGAAAGCCAGACGGGCTGACGAACGCATGTTGAATATGCAAAGACAGGGAAGAATCGGAACGTTTCCACAAGCTTCAGGTCATGAAGCAATCAGCATGGGCTCCGTCTTCTGCCTCAAGAAAGAAGACTGGCTGGTGCCGGCTTACCGCGAACTGGCAGGCATGCTCTACCGTGGCTGGCCTCTCGAAACCATCCTTCTTTATTGGAATGGCTTTGAGGAAGGCGCGAAAGTTCCAGACGGTCTGAACGACTTGCCTATGTGCGTTCCGGTCGCAAGCCAATTGCTTCATGCGGCTGGCATCGGCATGGCGATGAACATTCAACAAGAGAAGAAAGTAGTTCTCACCTTCTTCGGCGACGGCTCGTCGTCGGAAGGCGACTGCCACGAAGCTCTGAACTTCGCCGCAGTATTCAATGCACCAGTTGTATTTATCTGCTTGAACAATCAGTACGCAATCTCTGTGCCGATTGCCAAACAGATGAAGAACGAAACTGTCGCTCAAAGAGCGATTGGTTATGGAATGCAAGGCATAAGGGTCGACGGCAATGATGTACTGGCCGTCTACACCGCTACTCAAGAAGCGATCGAACGGGCGCGCAAGGGCGAAGGTCCAACCCTGATCGAGTGCCTGACCTATCGATTCACTCCTCACACCACTGCAGACGATCCAAAGCGATACCGCTCCGAAGACGAGTCTAAGAAATGGCACCTGCGTGAGCCACTTTTACGCTTCGCTAAATACCTGAACGCCAAAGGCATCATGAACGAAGAGCAGCGACAGCAGATCGAAGCCGAGATAGATGCGGAAATCAAAGAAGCTGTGGCCAAAGCAGAAGAGTTAGCTAAATCGGACGAACTGAGCAATCCACTCAACATGTTCGACTTCTCATTTGCCGAACTGCCTCCATTCCTGGTCGAACAGAGACAAGAGTTGGCCGACCACATTGCCAAACACACAAAGCACAAGAAGGAATCGGGCGAGAAGAAGGCACCCAGTCCAGCCAAAATCTAATTCCGAAGTTATCCGAGACCAGCCTGAGCAGTAACGCCGGGCGCGAGCTAGTCGAGCAAGGAGCGCAAAAAAATGGCACAAATGAACATGGCGAAAGCGATCAACCTGGCGCTGCACGAAGCCATGACCAAAGACAAAAAAGTAATCGTCATGGGCGAAGACGTCGGTCAAGACGAAGGCGTCTTCAGAATCACTGAAGGTTTGCACGCCAAGTTCGGTGACACCAGAGTCATCGATACACCGCTTGCGGAGTCAGGAATCATCGGCACAGCAATCGGTATGGCCCTGTATGGTCTGAAACCAGTTTGCGAAATTCAATTCGCCGGTTTCGACTACTACAACTATCACCAGCTCGAATCGCATGCAGCCAGATTCAGAAATCGCACCCGCGGCAGATTGACTGTTCCGATGGTAATGAGAGCGCCTTACGGTGCCGGCATCAGAGCAATCGAGCACCACTCGGAAAGCCGAGAAGCCATCTATGCACACACACCTGGTTTGAAAGTAGTGATTCCTTCAGGTCCTCGCAATGCCCGGGCCTTGTTGCACAGCGCTATCCAGGACCCGGATCCGGTCATCTATTACGAGCCAAAGGCCGTTTACCGACTCTTTAAGGAAGAAGTTCCCGATGCTATGGAAACGTTGCCAATCGGTCAAGCTCAAATCGCGCGCAAAGGCAAAGACATCACCTTAGTTTCCTACGGCGCCAGTTTAAGACCGACGCTGGAAGCGGCTGAGTTGCTGGAAGAAGAAGACGGAGTGCACGCAGAAGTAATCGACCTGCTCACCATCTCTCCTTTCGATGCTGCCACCATTGTCGACTCGGTGCGTAAAACCGGTCGCTGTGTCGTTGTGCACGAAGGTCCTCGCACTTGCGGTATCGGGGCTGAAATCATCGCCCGCATCAACGAAAACGCCTTCCTCTATCTGGAAGCACCGGTAAAGCGAGTCACCGGATTCGACTGCCAGGTTCCATATTTTTCCAAAGAACGTGCCTACTTGCCTGATGCAGAGCGCGTTCTAGATGGATGCCGCGCAACACTCTCGTTCTAAACAAAGGGGAATTAGACAATGGCGAACGAATTCATACTGCCTGATCTTGGAGAAGGCATTCATGAAGCGGAAGTACTGGCGGTAAAGGTTGCGGAAGGCGACCAGGTCAAAGAAGACCAGCCGATTTTGGAAGTTGAGACCGACAAAGCCGTGGTCGAAATTCCCTGCCCGGTAAATGGCGTGATTGAAAAGATCCACGTCAAAGTCGGAGAAGTTGTAAAAGTCGGCATGGTCATGGTCACCTTCGGTGGTGCAGGCAGCTCAACCGCCGCGCCCAAGAAAGAAGCAGCATCGTCAGCTGAAAAGGCAAGCGGCCACACACAAACTCCTGCTGCGCCACAACTGGCGACGGCAGTATCGACAGCCCCATCTTCAGGCAACGGCAAAGCGACACTGCCATCGCATGCATTCGGTCCGGTACCGGCTGCACCCGCCACAAGAAGACTGGCAAGAGAACTCAATCTCGATTTGCGCATGATCAAAGGCAGCGGTCCATCGGGTCGTGTGACCAAAGAAGACGTCAGAGCTTTTGCGGCAGGTTCGCTGGAAGGCACCATATCAGGTGCATCAAGCCAGACTCATCCAATCGAAAGCAAAATTGCTTCAGCACCGGCTGCGGTGCAATCGCTGGCGACAAAATACGGCGAAAGCGGTGGCAAGTCAGCGCCTTTAGCATCTGGCGGCATGGGCGCAACGCCTGTAGACATGCCCGATTTCACGAAATTCGGACCAGTCGAGCGCGTCCCCCTGAAAGGAATCAGAAGAAAGATTGCAGAGAACATGATGCAATCCTGGACACACATCCCGCATGTCACCACCATGGACGAAGCAGATGTGACAGCGCTCGACGCTCTGCGCGCCAAGTATGAAAACGAAGTGAAGCAGCACGGCGGACGCTTGACCCTGACGGTATTCGCCTTGAAAGCGATTGCCAGCGGGCTGAAAAAATATCCACAATTCAACGCCAGTCTCGACGAAAAAACAGGCGAACTGATCTTCAAACACTACTACAACATCGGCGTAGCAGTGGCTACTGAGCGCGGTTTGATTGTGCCTGTGATTCGCAACGTCGATCAAAAGAGCATCATTGAATTGTCCAAAGAACTGGCAGAACTGTCCGAAAAGACCAAAGCCGGCAAAGTGGAATTAGAGCGTTTGCAAGGCGGTACATTCACTTTGACGAACATTGGTGCAATCGGCGGAACAAATATGGTGCCGATGATCAATCATCCTGAGGCAGCCATTCTGGGAATGGCGAGAGCCGCACAAAAACCTGTTGTTCGCAATGGAAACATAGAAGTCGGGCTGATTATGCCACTGGCACTTTCATTCGATCATCGCATCGCCGATGGTGCCGAAGCTGCCTTCTTCGTGCAGCATGTAGTTAAGCGGTTACAAGAGCCGTTCACCTTTCTTTTGGAGGCCTAGAGAAATATGGTCGTAGGCGAAATGGTGCAGGAAATCGACCTGGTCGTGGTCGGCGCGGGTCCTGGAGGGTACACGGCAGCCTTGCGTGCAGCCGAGCTGGGCATCAAGACTATCCTCGTTGATGCCATGCCCAAGCCAGGCGGAGTCTGTCTCCACATGGGGTGCATCCCATCCAAGGCACTTCTGCACGCAGCAGAAATCATCAACACCACTCAGAGTGCAGCTAAATTCGGCTTGCACTTCGAGAAGCCGAAACTGAACGTCGAAGAGTTGCGCAACTGGAAACTGAGCGTCACAGACAAACTTGCGCAGGGCATAGTCGGCATGTGCAAGAGCGGACAGGTCGAGATCATTCACGGCAATGCCCGTTTTGACGATAATCGCAGTCTGCGCGTCGAAAAAGACGGAGAAAGCGCCACTCGCATCAAATTCAAACACGCTATCGTCGCCACTGGTTCACGCCCGACGGCGTTGCCCAGACTGTTCAAAAAGCCTGAAGACATGAACAGTCCACGCATTATGGATTCGACCGGCGCTCTCAAGCTGGAAGAAGTGCCCAAAACATTATTGGTCATTGGTGGTGGCTACATCGGTCTTGAGATGGGCACTGTCTACGCAGCTCTGGGCAGTGAAGTGACAGTTGTCGAAATGACTGACGGACTTTTGCCGGGTGTCGATCGAGACCTGGTCAAACCACTGGCTACACAGCTGGCTGCTTCATTCAAAGCTATCCATCTCAGCTCAAAAGTAACCAGCCTGGAAGACACCGGCAGCGGTGTTAAAGTCGGACTGGAAGGCAAAGATTTGCCTGAATCGATGACATTCGATCGCGTCTTGATTGCCGTCGGAAGGGTGCCAAACACCGACAATATAGGTCTCGAGAATACAGCTGTCGAAATCGACAAACACGGATTCATCCAGATCGACGCCACCTGTCGAACGGCTGATAAACGAATTCTCGCCATTGGTGACGTATCAGGGCAGCCGATGCTTGCCCACAGGGCAATGAGACAGGGTCAGGTCGTCGCCGAAGTTCTGGCCGGCCGGAAGTCTTCTTTTGACAACCGAGCCATTCCAGCAGTCGTTTTCACGGAGCCTGAAATCGCCTGGTGCGGAATCACCGAGACTGAAGCAAAAGCTGCCGGTCGCGAAGTGGGAGCCGCCAAATTCCCATGGTCTGCTTCAGGAAGAGCGATGACACTGGCTGAGCCAATCGGACACACTAAAGTCATTTACGACCCTGAAACAACACAAGTTCTGGGCGTTGGCATGGTCGGGCCGCGAGCCGGCGAGCTGATTGCAGAAGCCGTGGTGGCAATCGAGATGGGCGCCGTTCTGGAAGACCTGATAGTGGCCATCCACCCGCATCCAACATTATCAGAAACAGTAATGGAAGCTTCGATGACGGCGATGTCTCGCATCGAACGAAACCGAAACAGAGAAACGGAAAAGCAGCCAACACATGGCTGATCACTGTTAAGATTAACCCTGTAACGCTCATGCACAATGAGTGCTATGGTTTGGCATGGAAATGCTTAGCCATCCTTAGAAGGGGGCATAAACTTCTCGGCGTTCTAAAAGAACTGTAGTTTTGCACAGGAAAGGCGAACAGGAGTAGCAATGGCAGACCCAAATGCCCCGGCCCAAGAAAACTTTGGCTCGGCGGCAAATTTGATGGCTGAGGCTCTGGATAAAGCCAGCGCCGAACTTGACAAGACTGTACGAACTTGCATCGATCAACTCGTGTTGTCTAACGAAGCTCTTGAAAAATCCTTGAGCCAGCAGCTTCTCAAGGTTGTCGAGCAGTCCAAAAACTTTATCGATGCCAACATAGAAGATTTGACGAGCCATCGCGAAGAGCTTCTCGACCGGCTTACAGAGTTTGAGCGCACCGAAATCGACACAATGATGTCAGCGGCCAGAGAAGTGCGCCAACAAGTTTTCAGCCGCGGTCAACAAGCCAGCGAGACGATCACGAAGCTTGTCGAAGAGCAACTGGCTGAGCTTCGAACCCTAATCGAGAATCCGGAAGCACGCTTCGTCCACTTCGCCGGTCGAGGGCTGGAGACGTTGAACAAATTTTCGGCCGACAGTCGTGCTCAAATCGAAGAATCAGAAACAGGTCTCGAGCAAGTTCTGACGACCAAGGCTCAAGCGCTGGATGCAGCCGTTGCCATCGTCATCTCCGAGACGAAAAAAGGCATCGAAGAGACACTCGAAAAATACAACACTGAAATGGAAGAAAAGATCACGAGCGTGGTCGCCCATCTCACCGAGGTCGTCAACACCACAGTCAAAGAGCTGGAAGAAGAAGCAGCCCGAGGCGCTCAAGCCGTAGAAAAAGCCGGCGCGGCCGGTAAAGCCAGGCTGATGGGAAGACTGGAAGAGTGGAAAAAAGACTCAGCTGAAATAAGTGACAATTTCCGCAACACCATCACTTTCGAAGCTACAAGCTCACAGCAAAGCCACGCCACAAAGCTCGAGCGGAAGGTGAACGAAGTAAAAGACGAAATCAACCATATCGCGACTGACGCCAACGCCAAGATCACCGCCAGTCACAAGCTCTTTTTGAGTTCCTTGAAGCGGCTGGAAAAGAAGTATAACGACCGTCTGGAACGGCTTCTGAGCAAGTTCGACGCGGCCATGGCGGAAGAAACGCGTTTGCCGAGCGGCACTGACGGGTTGGCCGCTCATGAACTGAGAGAATTGATGCACGCTCGACTGACCGCACGAGGCAAAGAAGTTCTCAAGACATTCCAACGCACAGTCGATCAATTGGAATCGGAATATGCTCGCACCAGCAGTGGTTCCAGCGAACGCATCGAAACAGTGAAATCGGCAGCCACAGAGTCTTTAGACAAGCATTCGAGAATGATGAAAAACGAGCTGGAGCGAATCTCGCGCAGTTTTACAAGCGAGTTGAATGAATTGACTTTGCAACTGCCCCAGATCGAAGAAGCTGGAAGAGCAGCAGCTCTGGCCGTAATGGCTTACCGCAGTGCCATGTTGCAGTTTGAAAGAGATTAGGTAAAGGAGCAATTGATTAAATGACCTTTGCAGGCAAAAAATTCAAAAACCTCTTCGACGGCGGGCAAGAGCGGCTCAAGGAAATCGAGCGCACCGTATCCGAAAACCTGAAACAAACGGCGAACGAGCACAGCAGCTCTCGAAAAAATGGTGACAGCAGCTCAATCAGCTTGATCGAAAACAAGTCGAAGGAGCTGGAAGCCGACCTGAAAAACTTCATGGATAAGAGCATCGAAAGATTGCAAAAAACCATGGAAGTGGAAGTCAAAGAGACGGAGGATCACCTCGGCTCAGTCAAACTCGATCTGAGCAATCTCTCCGATAAACTCAAACATTCAATCGCTGATTTGAAGCGATCTTATGATGACCAGGTGCACCATATACGCACCACGTTAGCAGATCAATATGAAGGTGCAATCGAGAATACAAACGTCGAGCTGGAAAAACAAGATCACGCCATCGGCAAGCATTTGCGCGCTCACGGCACCTTTGTCATGAATTCACTGCAACAAAAACTCGACCATAGCCTGTGGGAATCACGGGGAGAAGAGAAACAATATAACAGCTCCTTGTTTAAGACCTTCATGCAGAAGGCCAACACGATAGATACGCACTTCTCGCAACTGATGCAGAGGTTATCCGACGACTTTCAGACCCACTACAAGGCTCTCGAAATCACGACTTCCGAGACCGAACTCGATCTGAATCAGCAATCGCACGCACTGCTCACGCAGGTCGGGCAGCACTCATCTGAGCTGGAAGCGGAGATTCAAGAATTCTTCAAAAATACGATGGAAGGTCATCGCAAAACACTTGACGAAAGCCTGGCCAATATCGCTCAAGATCTGAGCAGCGTTCATGATTCAACAACCAAGCGTCTTTCTGAACAAACTCGAGAAATGACGGCTAGTCTGCTCACAGCCTCCGGCGATGCCAGAACGCACCTGGGAGAGAAGTGCGCAGTTCTGCGTGAGCAGGTCGACGAACGCTTGCAATCGTTCTTCTCACGATGCACAGACCGGGTCAGCGCCAGTGCCATTTTGAAAGACGCCCTGGAGAAAGAGCAAAACACAATTTATCAAAACGTGCGCACTGAACTGGCAGATATCCGCTCCAGTTTCGAAAAACGCATGACAGCTCTCATGACCGATGCAGTCAAGCGTGTGCATTCCATAACAGAGGAGGCAGAGCGCGACATCTCGGCAGTGCAGCATGTCTGCCAGAACCAACTGCGTGTCGACAGCGTCGGCAGCAAAAACGAAATCGACGCCGCCATTTCCAATTTTCTGACCCTGCTTTCGGCGCAAAAGAACCTTGCGCTGGAAGAAATCGCCAAATCGGCTACTGGCACTGGACAAGCAGACAGAGCCAGCGAAGCTAAAGCGAAAAGACGTAAACCTAAAGATCCGACAGCACCGCCTGCCAATCCAGACACTCCATAACAAAGGTAAGTTGAAGTAGATTTATGAGCTCAATGCTTCGCCAACATCACGTTAGAATCCAGGACCTGGTCAGCTATTTGCGAGGTTATGACCCGGCCAAGCCTCAGTCGGCAGAAGAATGGTCAAAGAAAGAGAGTGCTGGTTTCGAGCCAGGTATGTTGATATTTTGCCTGGAGCGCGTCTCGGCACCGTCTGGTCTGGCATTCGGCAAAAAGGAGACAGAAGGAGAGACTTATCGCGTCAAAGACTTGTGCGTTGTTGTTGGCAGAGACAACAACCGGTCCCTTGTCGTCAACATAACAGCCAGCGCCTTCGAACTGCGCTACCTGGAAGTTTTGATGTTGGAAAAGGCTCGCAAAGCTATTCTGGACGGCAAAGATTTTCTCTATGTTGCTGTCAAACCGGCACAGGCGCTGGGTGATGCAAAACTGCGGGAAATCGAAGAGCTGGGCGCCATGTACGCTCAGGGTGGTTCTCGACGCAGCCTGGTTGTCGATGCTTCCGGTCCCCAGGAGCCGGCCGTAGCATTGCTGGCAGCACTCGGAGTCAAACTCAGCATTGGCGGCATCGCCAAACAAGTGCTCGATATCGGTTCAATCTGTCATATGCTCTTCACGCCGGAGGGTCGGCAGGAAGACAAAAACAAATCGATTGTGAAAAGCTGCTTCACGCCGATTCCAAACAATGAGCCAATTGGAAAAAGTGGACAGACCTCGGCAGTATCGCCTCAACAGGCACCAGTAGCGCCACCACAGCAGCGCATCAGACCTGCTGCACCACCGCCACAGCAACCGGTCCAAGACTGGGGAGCTCCACCGAGCAGCGGCTGGGCGCAAGACATCCAGTCACCACCTGATACGGCAGCGACGGCGCCTTCGTTTGGATACGAACAGCCGGCCGAGCCACAGGCATTCGATTTCTCTCAACCACCGCAACCGGCACCAGCTTTTGGTTACGAACAAGGAGCAGAGGCAACTCCTCCACCTAACGCAGGGTTCGGCTACGATCAGTCCACGCCGGGCTCTGAGCCAACGCCGTGGAATCAATCTGCCGGCAGTGCCGCTGCCGGTTTTGGACTATCGGGACTGAATCCGTTTGCGCCGCCCGACGAGTCTGAAACTGTTAACAGACCTGAAACCCATGCCGATTTTGCCAGTCAATTCAAAGACGATTTAGACAAAGGATTCGCCAGCGACACGGCGGCTAAGTTAGATGACGGACAAGCCGGATCTGACAAATGGGCAATGGAACCGCCCACCGATTTCGCCATGGAAGCGCAGAAATTCTCGCCTCCACCCGATCTTCCATTCACCAGCCCGACTCAAAAGTATCAAGAAGATCAATTCCCACCATCGACAGTTTTCAATGAACAGCAATTCGGAAATGATCACTTCAAGACCCCTGATTTCGGAAGCCCGGTTAACCTGGGCCCGGTTAACGCCGATTTGAACGCCCCTCCGCAAGAAGCTTTCTCGTCATTCCCGCCCATTCCGCCTGCCAATCTGGCTTCTGATGATGTTTTTCAACCGCCCTATGCAGGCGCCACTACCACTGGTGAATTCCAGTTACCCACAGAATTGACGGCGAAATTAGATCCACAGAATCAATTATTCCAAGCGCCGGAAGAATCCGCCGATAGCACCACAAGCGGTGCATCCAGCACAGCCAGCCAGAGTGCAGCGAAAGCGACCGCGCCCGATACCGCAGCCGCTCCTGCAGTGCCTGAAGTCAACTTCGGCTTTGATGCATTCAACCAACAGCCGCCTTCAGAATTCGTCGATTCGATGTTTGATGCTACCAGTGGTGCATTCGAAAAAACATCGAGAGCGATGAGCTTCGATGAAGAGATCGAACAACAAGCGGCAGCCGAAGCAGCCACACCTCCTGCACCAAGCAAATCATCGACCAATCTTCCAGCTCAGAATTGGTCCTTGCCGACCGAAGAGTGGGCACAGGCTACGCCATCTACAGACTGGGGCATCGACCAGGCTTCAAGTAAACCGGCAGACGAGCAGGCGTGGACTCGCGAGCCCGAGAGCAGCGGCTGGGCACCTGAACCAGGCGCTCCCGGGTGGGCGCCAGAGCCAGGACCAGAAGCGGGTGCGCCTGAGCCAAGCGGAGCTCCGGCATGGAGTTTCGAAGGAGCAGCTCAAGCACCGGCCTGGACGCCTCAAAACCCCGAACCTGAGGTCAAAACTTCAGCATCCTGGGTACCGTCAGCTCAGCCGGCCGAGACAGCAACTCCAGTCACACCATCAGCTGCGCAAGTCGAAGAAGATGATGAAGACGAAGACACTGCAGATGGAGCACCGTCACTATTTGACAGACTGAACCAGCAGCTTCAGAAGGGCTCCATCTCCGAAATTGAGCCACCACCTGTAGTGCCAGTGTTGCCCGGCAGCGCAGCCGAACAAGCTGCCGCCGTGCCGGAAGCAAGTACGCAAGAACCTGCAAAATCGCTTGTTTCAGGACTCAGCCCCGAAACGATTGCAGCCGCGTCAGAAGCAGTGCCGACAAGCTCAGAGTACGCAAGCACACCGCTGCCTCCTTCGCCGACTGAGCAGAAAGAACAAAAAGTAGAACAGAATCCACCGCCTCTCGGTGTGAGCAAGAAGAATGCTCCTTTGATTTTAGACTGGCCTTCGTCAGCCGAAAACTTCGGAGCGGGAGACACGGCCGACAATCTGCCCTCGGTGCCGGCAGCCGGCATCGCCTCGCCCGGTCCACTTGCCGGTGGCGAATCTGCAACACAGCCTTCGGAAGCAGCAGCAGTTCCTGCAAAAGCTGAAGCAGCGGCAGGCGTCGGCGACACAGAAGCGAGCGGCGGTATTAAACACCTCGCTGAAGCTCTCTCTGGTCTGATGGATAGCGAAGAGCCTCGTCCGATGTCGCCTTTCGCCAACATGCAACTGCCGGCGGCCGAGCCCCCTGCACCACCTGTAGTGCAAGAGACAGCAGACACAACAGCAGCAGAATGGCAGCCCTCTCCAGAAGCAGCGCCAGAACTGCAGAGCGCGCCTATCGCGCCATTCGCTGAAGGCGAACCACTCCTGTCTGCCGATACAATTGCACAGCCTGAACCTATTGCTCAGGCTGCACCAGCACAGCCCGTCGAAGCGGTCACAGCAGCCGAACCAGTCACGCCAGAAGCAGCACAAGCGCCTGCCGCAGTAGTCGAGCCCGTTGCACCACCTGAACCTGCGCCCGAAGAAGAGGTAGAAGAAGAGGAAGAGATGAGCCCGAGCGCCGTACTCGCGGCCAAGGGATTCCAGGAACCTCGCCTTGTCATGAACGAAATGGCGAGCCTGATGAGCAAGCTGGAACAGCAAGTTCAAAAAGCCGCCAAACGCTTGAACAGTCGCGCCGAAGAGATAAAACAGAGACTGCTCGCGCAAGTCGACAGCCTTGTCGCCGACTGCACCCAGATCGAGAAAGAAAGCCAGCGATCCACAACCAACTTATCGCAGCGATTGATCAAACAGCTTGACGACGTTTGCGAAGAATCCCGATTGAAGGTCTCGGATGTAGCTGCGAATGGACGCTACACGATCAAGCAGCTGCTCACCTCAAATCAAACCAATGTCGATGAGACGAAGAACACACTTTACGAGTCTCTGCGAGAAGCCTGCAAGCAATTTAGAATCGAAACTGAAGCGCTGGCACGCACAGCTGAAAACGATCTCAATGACCTGGTCAACGCACGCACAGAGGAATTGAACAATCTCGTCAAAGAGATGAATGCGAACCTCGATCAGACAAACAGTAATTACATCGAAAAACTGAATGCCCGCTTTGAACGTTTCAAAGAAAGAATGTCAGACGAGGCCAGCTCCGTTATTCGCTCGCTAGAACGCAACGTGCGTTCAATGGTCGAAGAGATAGACGGCAGCTGGGATAGAGCCTCAGACAAACTGAAGACGAGCAAGAGCGATTTCGAACAAACCATTCAACACTCTGTCAAAACAGCTGAGCTGAACTTATCCCAGAGCACACGTCTGATTCTAACCAACGCGCTGATACCGAAACTGCGCGAGAGACAGCAAGTGCTGCGTCTGACGGCTGTCGATCTGAGCAAGCGCTTCAGTGACGAATCCGAGAGACAGGTGAGCGGGCAGATTCTCGGGCTGGAAGCAAGCTTAGGAGCGGCTCGCCAGCAGCTGCAAACGCTTGTCGATGACTGCATGTCCAGCATCGACTCGGTCGGTCGCGGGCAACAAGCTGGTCTGGAAGATATTTTCAAAGAAACGAGCGCCCATGCCGAACGTGCTACAACTGAAGTGACTGAATTCCTCAGCAAAATCGAAACTCAAATCAACGAGAACGAGCAAACATGCAAACGACTGGCAGAACAGTCAAGCATCGACAATGATCCTGCACTCTCAGCCGAGCGCAACGAAGCCATACAACGCGTACAGCAGCTGAGACAGCAGGCTAATTCAGAGCTGAGCAACGCCATCGATGAAGGCTGCGCAAAATTAGAGAGCCTCTCCAACTCAATCCAGAACGAAGTCACTGCCATGCGGATCGAGCAGACTCAAGCAGTGCGTGACGCAGCAGAAAATGGTCTGACAAGAGTGCGAGATGCCATCCAGGAAGCATTTAGCGCGATCCAGGCAGCCCGCGAAAAATATATGGAATAGCCGTCGCGAAAATTTTATGTGACGCTAGCGGCCCACACCGGTAGCGCCTGAAAATGGCGATACCCAAAGCCATTCTTGTTCTCGCCAATTCGGAAGCGACTCGAAATCAGGCGAGCCGCTCTGACGCGGAGTTTAGATTTCAAGAATTAACGGGCATAGGGTAGAAAAGGAGGTTATTGTCAAGAACAGACATGGGTCTGGACCGTCCAGACCGGACGCCAAAATATCGAGGACCGTATCCTGGACGTATATCCCGATCATCAAGTGCCTCCACCGCTTCCGCAATTCGCGCAGGAGCGTACTGGGCTCGATTACGACGCCGAGCAGGAGGAGATTTACCTTTACCACGGAACCAATTGCTATCGCCGATGGGAAATCAATCGCTCCGGGGCGATCGAGCCAGGGCGGAGCAATTACAGCTTTTTCTGTGCTCGACCCGCCGACGCTTATCGCTATGCCCGAGCGGCATCTATGCGTGACATGACACCAGGCGCAGTCAATTCGCTGATCTGTGAACCAGTCGTACTGAAAGTACGCTTCAACACTAGAACCTGGCTACAAGTCGACTTTATTCAGGAAATAGGTTTTGTCGAAGATGAAGAGAACGCCGCTCCATCTCTTGGATTATCTATTGCAGTGCTCGGACCGGTTCAGTTTGCCTCTATCGTAGACATACTGCACTGCAG
Source organism: Candidatus Melainabacteria bacterium (assembly GCA_003963305.1). Lineage (NCBI taxonomy): Bacteria > Bacillati > Candidatus Melainabacteria > Candidatus Melainabacteria bacterium. The sequence continues at coordinate 79,192 of RXJR01000013.1, forward strand.
TCATGGCAGACGATTGGGTTGCGCTTCCGAGTCGATCAGAACGTTCGATGATGGCACACTGATGCAGGGAATACGGCAACTCCGAGAGAAACTCTGCAAGAAAAGAGCCGACGCCTGGGTGCTCAAAAGACTGGGAATCTTTACCCAGACCGTGGGTACCAAGCTTCTGGGAGGCGAAATGCCCGAACTCACCCTTGAAGATAACTTGCGCAGATTGAGACAGAGCCAGGTGCGCGCTTAGTATCAATCGAGGATCATTGTGCCATGCCGGCAAAGCAGCTGAAGATGTCGCTACTGCTCGCTTTTCTGGCCCAGTCGGCAGTTTTGCTGCCTCTGCCTGCGGTCGGACAATCGATGAACATGCAGCAAATGGAAAGCGAACTCAATAGACTAGATCCGACACCATCGCTGCCGGTCGTACCACCAAATACGGTGCAAGGACAAAGTCAGGGACAGTTTCCCTATCCATCGCAACCACAATACTCTTACGCGCCCCAACCGCAAACACAATCAGGCTATAGCTTTCCAGGTCAGCCGCTGGTCGGTTATCCAACCACCCAGGCACCGCTTCAGAACACGCAAGCCCAGACACCTTTTTCTCCTCTGCGTGCCTTGTTTGCGGGCGAACAGAAGCCCACGCCGCCACCACGGCCGGTTAGTCCATTGCAGTATGTAATGCAGCAATTCCTTGGCTCGGGATCAAGCAGCGGCAGCGGAGGCTCGGGCAACGATCAGCAAAAGCTCTACAACGCTCAACAGTATCTGCAGACCGCCAACAATCAGGCTTCGAAAGCCTATTATGCCTGCCAGAGGGCCAGTTACGGCTCTGACAAATATGCCAGGAAGCAAGCGGCAGAGGAGGCTTATTACGCTGCTCAAGCAGCTCACTATGCAGCCGAAAGCGCAACGTCGGCCGCGGCAGGTGGATCATCAGCGGCACAAGATGCAGCTGCACAGGCAAGAGATGCGGCAGACCGTGCACAAGCATCAGCAGACCAGGCCAGCTCGAATGCGAACAACGGCGGCGGCTGGTAGTCGCCTCAGTGTGTACACCTCAGGTATTCGCCTATCAATGGACTCCGAAACCAGACTTCTCGAATTTTAGAATCCGTACGAACTGTAAGCGCGACGATGACGAATCGGGGGTGGCGCTGAAGAACTGGATTTGGTGCTGCTGCTGTGACTGGATGGACTGCGTCGCACGCGGGGATGATGAGCATGAGAAGCTGTGGTGGCAGAGGCAGTCACTGGTGGCGTATTTGGTGCAGGCTCCGGATTTGGTTTCTCTGCCTTTGCAGGAGCAGTTTCAGCTGATGGATTTTCCGGCTTGGTAGGCGCCGACGTGGTAACCGCGGGTCGCTCATTCTTCGGTGGCGCAGCGATGGCAGTAGCCGGAGGCTTCTCTTGCACAGGAGTTCCAGCTGACTTAGGCACAGACTCACCTTTGATCGCCGCGGCAGTCGAGCCAGGCAGATTGGCGCTGAGGAAAGTCTGAATTTCGCCTACTTGCGGATTGTCTACACTCAGTGCAGACTTTTTGATGTTCAGAGCAGTACGTCCATACTTATCGGCTTCCTTTGGATGCCCGCCTTCGTGCAAAACTTGAGCCAATTGAAAATTCAAGTTAGCGAGCGTCAGATCATTTTTACCAGCGGCGTGATCCTGGATTGGAATAGCTCTGCGCAACGCGCTCTCGGCAAGAGTTAGCTTGTCTAATTTGCGGTAGACGAACGACAATTCCATCAAAATCGGAACGATTTCACGACTGTTCAAGCCAGAACCTCTCTCAGTTACATCAAGAGCTTCTTCAAATTCAATTTTCGCATCATCATATTTCTTGTTTTTGAACGACTCTTTCCCTGACATGAACGCGGCTTGAGCATTAGCATCAGGCAGGTTGGCCGTCACTTGATCGGCAGAGCCGGCTCCCGCCGTTCCAGTCTGACTGCCGGCTGAACCGCCCTGAGAATTCTTGAACATCAAAAAGCCGATCACGCCAATCACCACTACAGACACAGCAGCAATAGCGATCAACATTACTTTATTACCGTCAGCCATTCGCTTTCGCAAGTGCGAAGAGGCACCGTGCTTGGTATCAGAAGCAGGGACTGAATGCGCAGAAGCAGAGCGCGAACTGGAACGCGGAGGAGGTGACGGAGCGGCACTTTCCTCGCGAGCGGCTACTTGAGACAGGGAAACAGGAGGCTCAGAGGGGCGAGGCTTAGCAGATCGCACACGTGAAGGATCGGATTCTGCCGCAGCCGCCGAAGCCACTGCCGGTGGTGCAGACTGAGCAGCGGGAGCATTAGCAACGGGCTTAGACCTGGGGGCATCGCCTGGCACAGGTAACGACGTCGAAGATGCAGTGGAAGCGGCGCTTCCGGCCGGCTGAGCAGCCGGCGAAGTTTCTCCATGGCGTTTCCATAACGGCATGGGTCCTTCTACAGTCGGTGTGGGAGCCGGGGCATTTTTACCTGAACGCTTATCTACGTACTTCTCGAGCGCTTCCTTGAACTCGTTCATGTTCTGATAGCGATCGGCTGGGTCTTTTGCCAGAGCCTTGAAAATGACAGCTTCCAGGTCCGGCGGAATATTCAACTCGGTATCGAATGGCGCAGGCGGTTCAGACACCTGTTTAAACAAAAGCTCGATGATGTCTTCGCCGGAGAAAACCGGTCGACCGGAAAGAGTGCGATACATGACGCAGCCCATCGAATAAATATCAGACCGTGCGTCAGTCTCCTTCCCCCTGCACTGCTCCGGACTCATATAGGAGGGACTTCCATACACCTCGCCGGTTTTCGTGAGCTCACCGACGCCCTGGTTGAGTAGCTTGGCAATACCAAAGTCGACAATCTTGACGAAATCAGCCTGATCTCCAAAATTTACCAGCATGATATTGCTGGGCTTAATGTCGCGGTGCAGAACCCCTTTCTGATGCGCGTGCGCCAGCCCGGCACAGGCTTGAATAAAGATATTGACCGCCCGATCGGGTTCGACATGGTGCTCGTTCTCGAGCACATCAGCCAGGCTTGTACCTTCCAGATAGTCCATAACCATGTACGGCTGACCCTCTCCGGTCAAGCCGAAATCATAGACAGTAAGAATGTTGGGCAGACTCAAGCAACTGGCAGCTTGCGCCTCCAGCTGAAAGCGCTTGAGCGTGTCCTTGCTCGAAATCATGTGCTTATGCAACATCTTTATGGCAACAATGCGATTCATCAGCTTGTGGCGAGCCTTATAAACCAGACCCATGCCACCGCCACCGATGACTTCCAGAATCTCATAGCGGTCGGCGAGCACTGTGCCCACCATCTGGTCTTCTTCGCCAATAGCCGTGAGCGGCGTGTTGTCGTCCGGGCAAACAGTTGTTTCCCAGTCAAACTCTTTCCCGCAGGTTATGCAGGCTCTTTTGGTGCCTAGTTTGTCTTTTTGCTCCACGATTTAGTCCAGCGGTGCGGTCGTGAGACTGGCAGTCAATCATTCACTTACGACGGCATTCCATTCATTGATAGATCATTTACCCGCTCTCGCATCTCTTTTAGCTTAGCGCTTCGGATAATTGTTCGCTTTCACCCTCCCATATTTCGCGTCTGGATGGCAATTATGTCGATTTGGAGAGCTGAGCCGACCCATCATGGACGGTTCACTTATTGATTCCCGGAACTGGACAAATGCCTGTGCCTGATGAGTGACTGATATTCTTCAAAGTCTCAAAAAGCGCTGCCGGAGTTCACTCCTGCACCTTCAAGAGGGCTGGCAATCTCTACCGTCAGGGCGCACGGATTGACGCGATTCATCCGTATTCGCTGAAAGTGACTCAGGGTTTTTACGGATTAAATGTCAGCCTTCTCCAGTTTCAATGATGAAAGCATCGCTTGCCATTTGGAGGGTCTATGAAAAATGCTCGTCTGATGGGATCTCTATTGCTTCTAGGCACAGCACTCACCAGCGCATCAATGGCACGTGCTGCAGGCCCGGTTCCGGTGACAACTAAAGCCGCAACTACCTCAACCTCAACCGCCACGCCACCCAAGACTATCGAATTGAATCTGGATCGTGCTATTCCAATTCCAGTGTCGCCTTCAAAGTTCGCCCTTAAAGCGACAATTTTCAAGACTGCAGACAACAAAGAAGGGTGGGCACTAAACATCCCGGGAGGCGCGCCAATTGCCACTCCAGCCTACTGGAACAACATGCTGTTTGTCGGCGGCGGTTATGGTTCGCATGAGTTCTACGCCTTAGACGCACAAACAGGCGCTGTGATCTGGAAATACACGACCAGCGATGACGGTCCCACAGCGGCCGTTGTTGAAGACGGGCTCTGCGCCTTCAACACCGAAAGTTGCACTGTCTTTGTGTTGAACGCAAAAACCGGCAAGCTGGTCTGGCAAGAGTGGCTCGGCGACCCATTGATGAGCCAGCCGGCTATTTACAAAGGCAAACTCTATATCGCCTATCCAGCCGGGCAAGCCAACTTTCAGCATCACCCGCACGTGGGTAACTGGCAGGCGAACAAAGCGCAAAAGAACGAGTCCATCGATCCCAAATATAGTCACCGCCTTCTCTGTGCTGATCTGAAAACAGGAAAACATATCTGGACTCATCCAATTACAGCCGACGCCATTTCAGCGCCCGTTATCAGTGATGGGCAGGTGCTCCTCACCTGCCAGGACGGCACTTCGTTTTGCATTGACGCCGAGACTGGAAAAGAGGTCTGGCATAAAGCCAACTCTGGAACGAGCGCACCGCTTGCCACCAAACAAGGAGTAGTATTCACTGAGCGGCAGGATCGCAACCAAAATGCATTTGAAGGACTGCAAGTCTACGGTAAAGAAGGACTCCGCATCAAAGACATGGCACCAGCTGCCCAGGCAGCGCCATACCTGCACAAAAGCAGTGAGATGAATGGACTGGCAAAAGCCAAAATGCAATCACTCGATTCCTCAGTAGGATTTGCGGCACCACCGCCTGCTGCCGGTTTGGGCAAAGCAGTGGGTTTGCCGATCAACAATGTGATCGGTGGCTGGGCCTATCAAGGTTCGCGAGTTGCAACCAAGGGTGATGCCTTCTTCTACAATCGAGGCACGCAACTGCAATCGAGCCGTAGGAGCGAACGCGCCTGGACTGCCAATTTCTCGGGCAAAGGAGTCGTTCCTCAGTCGCAACTTTTCTCACCGCCTGCAGTTGGCAAGGATAATCTCTATCTGACCAGTTCGAACGGTCATATCATCGCCGTAGATCAAAAAAGCGGTCAACTTAAGTTCGACTATTCAACGCACAATCCAATTACTTTCCAGCCGGCCCTGGCAGACGGAAATATCTACTGGGGAACATCGGACGGTGTCATCATGTGCCTGAAAACCGGCGAAAAAGATGCGACCGACTGGACAGCCTGGGGTGGGAACGCACAGCACAACAAAGAGGAGTAAGATCAAAAGATTGGCACTACCGGCGGTGGCTACTACGGTCATGGAACGCACGGTAATGGAACGCACGGGTCCCGCCTGCCATCGCAGTCCAGTACGGTCATGGAACGCACGCGTCCCGCGTGCCAGCACAGTCCAGCACGGTCATGGAACGCACGCGTCCCGCGTGCCAGCACAGTCCTTCGCTATTCGGCATAGGGGGAGCCCTCGCGGGCTCCGCCCTGCCACACCACCGTACAAGCGGGTCCGCATACGGCGGTTCGGTAGTTTA